>JABHZW010000021.1 GCA_018656005.1 Candidatus Pseudelusimicrobium marinum
TCGCAATGACAAATAAGTTTTAAAAGTATTTTTTAAGACTAAATAATTCAAATTTATTTTTAAATATTTTATAGCAAATTTTTTCTTTCTTTACGACGACTAGTCCGTTCAGCGAATACTGCGAAGCAGTAGCGGGACTTTAGGAGTAAAAAAGGGAAAATTTGCCAAAAATATTTGAAAACTATTGGCCGATCATATGATAATCTTCAATTTCAAGCCACACATCACCACTTTCATCAAATGCATAAGCATCGTAAATGCTTTTGCCTTCAATGTTTTTACCACGATATATCGCCATTGTAAATAATCTTTCTGGCAAGGCATCAGTCTTATGAACTATCACTTTTCCTATGCTATCTGGCAAGGTCATTCTGTTTTCTATATGCAAGTCTCTAAACCCACATGTTTGAAACATTGCCTCTATTAACATAGGATATGCTAATAACGGTTTATCCTCGTCCCAAAGCGGTGCTTCGGGCTGTTTAAATACACCTAAACTTAACTTTTCGTCTACACTAAATATACCTTCAAGCACTTGAAAACTTGGACCGTGAAAATATATTTTATAAATATCTTTTGCAGTAAATTTGAACTCATCTTTAAATGAAACTTTTGGTTTTTCAATCTCGCCCCATTTGCTAGATGCATCTTTTAAAACTCTTGCAGTAAAGTGTTTTCTGGTATTACCCATTTTTATACCTTTACTATTAATAAAGTCAGATTCTATTTCCATTTCCACAGTTTTATCTTTAGCTTCTGCTTTAATTCTTACTTCTTGCGGTCTTTCTCTTAAAAGTTTTATTGGTAAATGGAAATGTACATCTTCTATACCCATTTGTCTTTTACCTTTAAGTTTAGATGCAAGCTCTACAAAAGTTTCTATACCCATAACACCCGGCACATATGGTGTACCGCCAATAGAATGGTCTTTTAAATAAGGATCTTCTTCTATGGAAAATGTTTTTTTGGAAGATACCATTTTATCTTTTTCAAAATCTAAAACATTTTCTAGCATATGTTCTGCATCAGATAAAGAAATCTTTTTTGGTTTATCCTCTTTTTTAACTTCTTTTTTTGCAGGCTCTGGCTTTTTTTCTTCTGGTTTAGATTCTTCAGGCTCTTCTGTTTCTTTTAATGGCTGAGGGTCTGGCTCATTACCGCCTTTATCATCTTTATCCTCTTCTTTATCGTCGTCCTCGCCTTCAATTTCTTCCTCGTAATCTATTCTTAGCTGTTTATCCCAATCTAGTTTACCTAAGGTTGATGCTAATACGATTTCTGGTACTTTACCATATACAAGTTCATCTAGTAAAAGTTGCATACCGTCTTCTGGTAGAACAAATTCTAAACCTTGAGATTTCAAAAATTCTAATACCCCAGGTCTTATACCCATACCAATATTTGCAAGTGCTGACATATTAATAGAAAATGCTCTTATACCTTTTCTATGTAACATAATACCTAGTTTTGATATGTAGTCATTGGCAGCTGCATAGTCACTTTGACCAAGGTTACCAAATTTACTTGCTATAGACGATATCATCACCCATGCACCACTATCTTTTATGATATTTAATGCATAGAAATCTTTTGCACTTGTTGCTTTGATATCAAATGTTCTGTAAAATTCTGCTATATCTTTTTCGTTTACAAGTTTGCTTTTTTCAAACCCTGCAAAGTGTGCCATTACATCTGCTTTACCGTGTTTGGTTTTGATTTTTGTGAACACTTCTTTTACCATACTTTTGTTTAAAACATCGCAGAAATAATAATCCACTTCAGAACCGTAAGATTTAAGTTCGTTTAATGTTTTGTATAAACCAATCGCATCTGTTATTTTTGCAAACTCTCTTGTTAGCATTAATGGTGTGGCTTTTTTTGTGGTATCTGCTTTCATATCTGTCCACATTTGAGCCTTGAGTGCATCAAGTTCTGTTTGATTCATTTTCGCCCATAAAGATGTTTTTTCTGGCATATCAATAATATCTAATATTATTAATTTAGCTTTATATTGTTTTGCTATTTTTGTTGCAAACATTGCACCTAAACTTCTGCCAGCACCGGTTAAGATTACTGTTTTATCTTTATTTAGGTCAAAATGTTTTTTGTCTTTGCTTAGTCTTATTGGAAGCGATAATATTGTTCCTCTTTTATCGTCTTTAGTTGCTATCATAAGACGCATATCGCCGTTGATAACTTCTTCCATAAGAGTTTTTGCAAGCCGTTGAACAGGTGTATCTGGTTCAAAGTCTATAAGTTTAGTTACACAACCTGTAAGTTCGTGCATATCTTTTCTTAAACATTGAACTGTACCTATCAAAGATGCAACTATAGGGTTAAAATCTTCCTCTGAATTTGAATATGCAAATGCACCGTCTATTTTTGTTGCTACTGCAATAAAGGTATCTGCATCGTCTCTATTTTTGAGATCTTTTTCAAACACTCTACATGCACTGAATAGTGGCATTGTATATTCTGTTAGTTCATCGTGTGCAGAAACTTTTTTATCAAACTTTTTGATGTTTGCACCAAGTAAATATATGATACCTTGTGTACCTGGATTTTCTTTTACATAATCTTGCATTATGGAAGTTGTTTCTTCCAAACTTGACCAGTTTACTATGGTTGTGTTTTTACTTCTAGATTTTAGAGATGTAAACACATGGCAAGGTATTTTTCTATCTTTTAATTCCCTTTCGTGTGCTTTTATTGTTGCAAGGTTATCTCCGAAAATTAATACTTGTCTTTCGGTGGATAATTTTCTATCTGCTTTATCTTGCAAAGGAGCATCAACTAAAGTTGGTACATATCTTAATTTTTTAGATACATATGCTTCTAAATTTTCTTCTGACTCTTTTACTGGAGCTTCTTCAACCGTTTCTGGTTTTGCCTCTACAGGAGCAGGTGTTGGTGCTACCTCAGGTTGTGGTGCAGGTGCTTCCTGTGTAGGAGCGTGAGCCTCTTCTTTAGCTCCACCGATATTATCCATTACGAATTTTACACAATGTCTAATTGTAGGATAATCTTTAAGTTGCAAGCCGTCTTCTCTGTTGATGCCATAACTATCTCGCATTGTTGCGAAAAGTTCTGCTTGTTTTACGGTATCAATTCCGAGATCGGCTTCCATATCTAAATCTATTTCAAGCATATCTTCTGGATAGCCAGTTTTTTCTGCTATCATGCTGACAACTTTTTTGGTAATTTCTGCTTCATCAGCACCGCCTGTTGGGGCTGGTGTTGAAGTTGCCGTCGGTTGTGTTATCGGCTTTTCTACTTGCGGTTCGGATTTCTGAACCGACGGAGTAGGTGCAGGAGTTGGAGCAGGTGTTGTTGCACCGCCAATATTATCCATCACAAATTTTACACAATGTCTAATTGTTGGATAATCTTTAAGTTGCAAACCGTCTTCTCTGTTGATGCCGTAGCTATCTCGCATTGTTGCAAAAAGTTCTGCTTGTTTTACGGTATCAATTCCGAGATCGGCTTCCATATCTAAATCTATTTCTAGCATATCTTCTGGATAGCCAGTTTTTTCTGCTATCATAGCCACAACTTTTTTGGTAACCTCTGCTTCATCAGCTCCGCCTGTTGGGGCTGGTGTTGAAGTTGCCGTCGGTTGTGTTATCGGCTTTTCTACTTGCGGTTCGGATTTCTGAACCGACGGAGTAGTGGGTTGAGGTTGAGGAACTGAGGCTTGGGTTCCACCAATATTATCCATTACGAATTTAACACAATGTCTAATTGTTGGATAATCTTTAAGTTGCAAACCGTCTTCTCTATTAATACCATAACTATCTCGCATTGTTGCAAAAAGTTCTGCTTGTTTTACGGTATCAATACCGAGATCAGCTTCCATATCTAAATCTATTTCAAGCATATCTTCTGGATAACCAGTCTTTTCTGCTATCATTGTAATTACTTTTTTAGTAATTTCTTCTTCGCTCATTGAAGTTGTAGGCGACGAAGTCTGCACCGCAGGTGCAGGTTGAGGAGCAGGTGCCACAACTGGTTCTGGTTTTGCTTCAACTGGAGCAGGTGTCGGTGCAGGTGCAGATGCAACTGGTGCTGAACCTACGGTTGCTTTATCTACAAACGCTTGTGAACCTACCATTACTACACTTGGTTTTGTGCCTGCTTTGAAATCGTCCTTAACTCTTAAAGTATTTTTAACAACTTCAACCTCTGGATTTTGCTGACCAGAAATTTCTTTTAACCAGTTTTTATATAAATTTTCGTCAAAAGTTCTTGGTTCACCTTTTTTCCACATTCTTTCTGTCAAGGTCATAGCAAGTTGCGAACCGAAACCGGCTGCAAGTCGCAATGCATATTTGAAATCATAATTTCCACCCTGACTCAATGTTATTCCTGCAAGTTCTGGGTCTGGTTCTTTATAATTTGCTATCGGTGGAATTTGTCCAGTATTTAGACAATGTACGGCGATAACATCTTCAAGTCCAGCACCCATAGTATGTCCTGTAAAACCTTTAACATTACTTACAATTACATCCTTAACATTATCTTTAAAAGTTGTTTTTAATGCATGAACTTCTGCCGATGCACTTCCACCTCTTGCAGGTGTATAAGTTTCGTGTGAAATAAATACCATTTCTTTCGCCATTGCAGATCTATTCAAACCATATTGCTTTTCTGTTCTGCTCATTAACCTATCCATCACTTGTGATACATGGTTAATGTCTAATCTTGTTGGATGAAATGCACTATTTACAATTTCTGTATTCAAAAGTTTAGCAAGTGGTTTCATACCTCTTTCATTTGTACCACTTTCTTTTTCAACAACCAATCCAACAGCACCCATACCAATTACCATACCGTTTCTTCGTTTATCAAAAGGTATTGCAGCTTTAGAAATCTCGCCTTCTCTTGTTGCTGCGCCAGAGGATAAAAATCCAGCCATTAACCATTCTTGTAAAGTGTCGTTAGAAATATCATCAGCACCAATTATTATAACTCTTTTAGCTCTGCCTACTTTTAACCAGTCTTCTGCAACACTTATTGCTTGTGCTGTTGAACTACATGCACCACTCAAACTTGTTGCTGGTCCTTTTGCTCTTATCCATTGGCAAAAATGACTGTGTGCTATAGGAATTACTTTAAGCAAAAAGTCCTGTGAAAAAACTCTTATATTTTTATTATCATATTTAGCAAAATTTTCTGCAAACCATATATTTACTTCTTTTTTATGTTCCTCTGAAGGAATTTTATCTATTATATTGGTATAGAAATTATAAATTTCTTCTTTATTTTTTGTGCCTAACTGATAATGTAAAACTTCGCTTACTTCTTTTACGACACTATCTATACACGGAAATGCTGTTGTGAAAATTACACCTGTATCGTCAATCATCGACGGAGGCAAACCAAAACCATCAGGTAAATAACTACCAGTAGATGTTGGCTTATAATATGCAACTAATGGAATACCTGCATTTTTCAATGCTAAAATACCTGCACCAATTGCTAGTTTAAAGGTATGGTCCATAGATTTTTCCCATCTTTCTGGTAAACCAAATTCTTTTACTAAATCAAATGCACCACCTTGCCCTAAAAGTTTTATTGCTTGTTCTACACTTGTTAATTTTTCTATTCGATGATTTCCGACACTAGATTTAACAATATATTCAATATTTTTATCTATTTGTTTTTGTTGTTTTTCTTTTGATATTGGCTCTATCAAATTTTTACCTTGTAAAATTTCGTCTAAATTTCCATCTCTGAAAACTTTATCCCAACTGCCTGGTGTACCAGCAGCTATACCACTTATTACTACACTATCATTATTCATTGGTTGTTCCTCCACAGTAGTTTTTACAGGCTCGGTTTGTTCAATTTTCTTTTCACCTACTACCCAGTTTCTAAATGCAGGATTATGCATACTATTTTGTGAATTTATATCTGTTTTAGACCAATCCACCTCGATACCTGCAGCTGTTAAATTTGCAAATAAATCGTTAAGTTCTACTATACCACCTTTTTTCGGATGATTAGAACTCAATACTCTTATATCTTTTTTATCACTTAAAGTACTTGCAGCTAATGCAGACATCACTCTTTTTGGTCCACATTCTACGAATAATCTTACACCTCTAGAATACATATCTTCAAGTTGTTTCATCCATTCAACACTACTGATTAATTGTCTTACCATTACATCTTTAACGGCTTCTGGTTCTGTTGGATATAACTTTGCATCGATATTAGAAGTTATAGGTATTCTTGGAACGCCTATTTCTAAAGTATTCAAAAATTCTCTGTAAGCTGGGCTTGCCGGCTTTACAACTTCACTATGGAAGGCATGAGATACGGGGATAATCACACTTTGTATACCTTTTTTAGTGAAAATTTCTACTGCTTTTTCTACAGGTTCTTTTTCACCTGCTATAACTGTTTGGATAGGACAGTTTTTGTTAGCAACTATTACATAGCCGTCTATTTTTTCAAGTTCTGGGGCAACTTTTTCCCAATGTGTGCCGATACTTGCCATTTTTCCGGGATCGTCTACTTTAATATTTGTCATCGCTTTTGCACGAGTAGTTACGGCTTTTAAACCATTAGGGAAATCTAACACGCCGGCTGCCACACATGCTGCATATTCGCCAAGCGAATGACCGATAACTAAATCTGGTGCGATACCAAAACTGGAAAGTAATCTCATCATTGCGACATCGGCTGTTAGCACTGCAGGTTGTGTCATTTGAGTTTGTTTTATTGCATTTTCTCTTTCTTCCAACTTCTCTTTACTTTCGCCCGGTAAAGACCATATTACTTCTGTTAAAGTTGTGTCTATAGCTTCCTTTAAAATTCTGTCGGCTTCGTCAAAAGTATCTTGTACTATTTTATATTTACTTGCCAAGTCTTTCATCATATCCACATATTGTGAACCTTGACCCGGGAATATAAAACCTACTTTTGGTTTTATAGAATTTGGATTAAATGGATATATACCTTTTAATTTGAAATGTAAAATTTGTTCGTTCCAAATATCTTTGGTGTTTGCTGTTTTTACAAAAAATGCAATTTTTTCTTTTAATTTTTTGGTATTTTCTGCAACTATCGCAACTGCAAATGCTTTTTTTGGTTGTGTATGATTGTGATATGATAATTTTGGTAAAAATTTATCGTCTTCTGGTATGTTTGTTGCAAAAGTTTCCATTTCTTTATTAAGTTCTTCTTTTGTATCAGCAGAAAATACCAAAAAATCACTCTGTAGTTTTTCGCCTTCTACTTTTAGATTCATATCTTGTGTATTTTGTGTAGATTCTTCCTTTTTAATACTATGATTTGCTACTTTTACTATTGGTTTCATATTTGGATTATACTCTTCTAATGCAGCATGGAAGTTTGTACCACCAAACCCAAAAGAGGATATGTTCCCCCTTCGCAATTTGTCGCCAGTTTCCCACGATTGTGCTTTTGTTATAACTTTAAATGGTGTTGTAGACCAATCAATATTTGGGTTTGGTGTTTCAAAATTTATCGACGGTGGTAAAGTTTTTTCTTTAATAGCACATGCTACTTTTATCATCGCTGCAACACCCGCCGCTGCTTTTGCATGTCCTATTTGAGATTTTACCGAACCTAACCATATACTACCTGGTTGTGCTTCTTTCCCAAAGGTTTCGTTTAAGGTATCTACTTCAACTTTATCGCCCACTTTTGTTGCTGTACCATGTGCTTCCATCAACTGAACATCTGCTGGGCTATAATCTAATTGTTCAAAACATTTTTCTACCGCAAATTTTTGACCTTTAGGATTAGGTGCTGTTATTCCCTTCCCTTTTCCGTCACTACTTGCACCAATTGCACGAATTGTACAATATATATTGTCGCCATCTCTTTGTGCATCTGATAATCTTTTCAAAATCATCATACCCGCACCTTCAGCCATTACAAATCCATTTGCTCTGGCATCAAAAGCGTAAGAACCGTCTGCAGATAATGCGCCTATTTTAGAAAATTTTATGAATGCGGCAGCGCTCATCATTTGGTCTACTCCGCCACAAATTACCATATCGTAATTACCCATTCTTAAACCATTTATCGCTTGATCTGCTGCCGCTATAGATGTTGCACATGCAGCATCAACGGTGAAATTTGTGCCGTTTACATTTAATACATTTGCCACTCTACCTGCTATAACATTAGCAAGTTCGCCCGGCATTGTATCCTCTGTAATTGGTGGAAAAAATTCGTCCACTTTTACTTCGGTTTCATTTATAATTGCATCTTGGGTAGCTTGGTCTAATTTAGAAAAGCTTGGAGTTTTCTTTATCATATCATAATAAAGTTCCCTATTAATTCTAGTATTAGAATATTCTTGTTTTATACCGCCCATCGCATTACCTATGATTACGGCAGTTCTTGTTCTATCAAACTCTTTTTTGTCGTAGCCAGAATCTTCAAGTGCCATCATAGAAGTTTCTATTGCTAAACATTGGACTGTATCCATTTGTTTTGCGATTTGTGGTGGGATTCTGTATTTTAATGAATTAAATTGAAAGCCTTGTATAAAGCCACCTATTTTAGAATAAGTTTTATCTTTTGCTTTATGATCTGGATCGTAGAAAAGTGCAGGATCCCAGTGTGTTTTGGGAACTTCTGTTATCGAACTTTTACCTGCTGTTATATTTTGCCAAAATTCTTGTTTGCTTAATGCACCCGGCATTATTGCCCCTATACCTATTATTGCGATTGGTTCTAAATTCTTACTTGTCATAAAATCTATACTCCTTTTAAACAATAAAATTTCTAAGACCCCGAAAAGGCTCCATATATATATGATATTAAATATGGAATAGTTAGACAATAGTCGTATAATTTGTTATTATTTTAAACATGGATACAAACATTACATATATAGCTATTGTTGGTTTTTTCGGATGCTTTATATTGCTATTTTATTTTATAGCAAGATATAGAGAATTCTTTGAAACCACCTCAGATAACTTTAATTTCCAAATGAAGCATTCAGAACCTACTCAACCTGATAATAGAGCAGAACTTGCAGAAATTAAGGATATTAAAGATAAGTTTAAAACGCTTACCCATATGCTTGAAGAAAACAGAAGAGAGCAGGAAAAAAGTAATAAACAATTTCTTAAAAATATTGCAGATATAGAAAAACGGGTTTCTTCTTTTGAAGAGGAATATATAAATAAACTTCAACCTGCAATTGCAAGTTTGGTTTCGGAACTTGAAACTTTGACAACCGCACAGGAAGATATACAAAAAAGCATGAAAGAAGTTAAAGGTTCAAATAGTAAAACTGCAGAACAAATAAATAAACATTAAAAATTGTCACTCTTGCACACTAGTGCAGAAATCTAGAAAATTAACATAAAAAATATAGTACTAAAGTACCGTACAAAACTAGTACTAAAGTACCGTACAAAACTAGTACTAAAGTACCTTGTGCGAAAACGGGGTATTGGCTAAAATATAGTTGTAATATAAAAACAAGGAGAAATTAAAATGATAAAGAAAATACTAATAATAGCGATGGTAATGTTAAGTTTTTTAATTGGAAAAACTAACTTATTTGCAGAAACTAATATTGAAAACAAGGTTATAAGTATGATTGAACAAAATGCTACTACTTGTAAAAAATATTATGGTACTAAGTACTTTGCAAAAAAGAAAAAAAGGCAATGGCTATCTATGTTATACACTGATAGTGCATGTACAAAAGAGTTTAAAAAATCAGCTCTTGAAATAGATAATGCTAGGATAAAAGACCTCACTCCACTAGCTGGTTTGACTAATTTAATATATCTTTACTTGTTTAACAATAAAATAGAAGATCTCACTCCACTAGCTGGTTTGATTAATTTAAAAACACTTTATTTAAGTAGTAATAAAATAAAAGATCTCACTCCACTAGCTAAGTTGATTAATTTAGAAAAGCTTTATTTAGGTAATAATAAAGTGAAAAAAATCAATATACTAGCTGGTTTGATTAATTTAAGATATTTAAATTTAAGTAATAACCAAATAACGGATCTCGGTCCAATATTTGGTTTGATTAATTTAGAGACAGTTTATACAAAAGGCAATCCAATAGAAATAATACAAATTACAAAATAATGAAACTCCCCGGGTGTAAACCCGGGGTTTCTTCTTTTTCAACAAATAATCCCTAGCCACAAGTTCAAGTCATTCCCGCACTAGTGCGGGAATCCAGTAAAATTACCCTAAAAACTATATAGTACTAAAGTACCTTGTATTAAAAACACTCATAAGGTAAAATATAACCGTAGATAATGTTCTTAGTTAACAAACGAAGAAAGAATTTAAAATAGGAGAAATTAAAATGACAAAAAAAATAGTAATAATAGCAATAGCAATGTTAAGTTTTTTAATTGGAAAAACTAACTTATTTGCAGAAACCAATATTGAAGACAAGGTTACAAGTATAGTTTCACAAGAAACTGGTGTTTGTGAAAAGTATTATGGTAGTGAATATTTTGCAAAAAAAGAAAAAGAAAATTGGCTACCTATGTTATACACTGATAGTAAATGTACAGAAGAGTTTAATGAAGTAGAGCTTAATTTGTATGACAATCAAATAAAAGACCTCACTCCACTAGCTGGTTTGATTAATTTAGAAAAGCTTATTTTAAATTATAATCAAATCGAGGACCTCACTCCACTGGCTGGTTTGACTAATTTAGAAAAGCTTTTTTCATCTAATAATCAAATAAAAGACCTCACTCCACTGGATGGTTTGATTAATTTAGAAAAGCTTATTTTAAATTATAATCAAATCGAGGACCTCACTCCACTGGCTGGTTTGACTAATTTAGAGAGTCTTAGTTTAGATAGTAACCAAATAAAGACCATCGTTCCAGTGGCTGATTTGACTAATTTAGAGAGTCTTAGTTTAAGTAATAATCAAATAGAGGACATCAAGATACTGGCTGATTTGAAGAGTTTAGAAACACTTTATTTAGGTAATAATCAAATAGAGGACCTCAGTCCATTAGTTGTTTTGACTGGGTTAAAAAAGCTTGAGTTAGATAATAATGAAATAAATAGTATCGGTCCACTAATTAGTTTGTTTAATTTAGAGAGGCTTAGTTTAAAGAATAATCAAATAGAGGACATCAAGATACTGGCTGATTTGAAGAATCTAGAGTATCTTTATTTAAACTATAACAAAATAACGGACCTCAGTCCAATATTTGGTATGGCTAATTTAGGATATTGTGTGATAGAGGGCAATCCAGTAAAAATAATGATTAAAAAAGATTAAAATAAAAACAAAAATTTAGAAATCAATGTACCCCTCGTTCCTTATAAGGAACGAGGGGTTGTTTCATTAAACCTTTTTTGGAAAACCCCGTGTGTAAGCACAGAGACAATCTAACCTCTCAATATTGTCATTGCGAAGATTTTGGAGATTGCCACGAAAAACGAAGTTTTCCTCGCAATGACACCCGAGGAGAGGGTCTCTCCAAAATCTGTGGCAATCTCATTTTGAAACTACCCCCAATCTCTCTTAGAGAGATTGGGGGTAGTTCTGTCATTCTCAGAGGGAGGCGAGTGTCTCGCCCGAAAGCGGGAATCCAGGGTAAAAAAGTAAAAAATCTGTGGCAATCTCATAAAATACATTGTGTCATCTTGAGCGGAGCGAGCTTTACGAGCGAAGTCGAAAGATCTTGGTATTATAGTGTGAAGTTAAAGACAAAGATTCTTCGGCTTCGTTTCACTTCGCTCAGAATGACAAAGAATTTGAGAATGACATAGAATGACTTTACTACTCCCTAGTGCGAAAATGACAGAAACTTGTGGCTAGGGGTTTTTAAATGAGATTGCCACGAAGTTGCAAAGCAACTTCTCGCAATGACAAAAAAATCCCTCTTGTCGGCTTCGCCGTCTTTCTCCCTTTTTAAAAAAGGAGAAAGTATTTTATAGATTAAACGAATATTTTTTTATAAAACCATCACGGATTAAAATTCGTATTTTGTTGTTTTTTCGAGGCGTTTTGAACCGTGGAGTACATACGAAGTAAAGTCCGTAGGACTTGCGGTACTTGAGGTTCAAAAGAACAAAGAAAAAACGCAAAAGACGAATTTTAATGGCTCCAGTTAGGTGTGTAGGTGTTCCCATTAAGATCTGCAATAATATGTGGCGCACTGCCATCTGCATCCATTACAAATAATTGTCTCTTACCATTTCTTGTGGTGCTAAAAGATATAAATCTGCCATCTGGCGACCATGTAGGATCTTCATTAGAACCTTCGTCGCTTGTCAATCTTACAACTCTTGTACCAGTAATATCTACTAAAAAAATATCTATCGGATGTAATTTATTATATCTACCGGCAAAAACTATCCATTCGCCTGTTGGCGACCATTGGGGGCTATCTGCCCAGTTCATACTAGTTAATTTTCTTGTTGTGCCAGTTTCAAGTTCCATAATAAAAATTTGTGGGTTGCCCGCTCTGTTAGATACATATGTTATAAATTTTCCGTCTGGTGAAAAACTTGGCGAACCATTTACATAATAATCTGATGTCAATCTTTTAACATTTTTATTCTCTAGATTTAATGTATAAATATCTGTGTTTCCCCCACCTTTAGAAAGTGTCATAACGATATTTTTATCGTCCGAAGAAACACCACCAATTAAATTTAAACCTGAAAACATAGAAACAGGTGCTATTTTTTTTCTGACCAAATCCACCACGAAAATATCCGGATTGCCATATTTATAGGTGGTGTAATAAATTTTTCTGCTATCATAGGACCAGCGAGGTAGTAATGCGATATTTTTATCTGAAGTTAGACGGGTTAAATTTTTGCCATCATAATCTACAATATAAATTTCTTTATTGCCCGTAAAATCGTTTGCAAACACCACTCTTGTTGTGGCTATCCCTCTTTTACCAGTTAATGTTTTTAGCACATCATCTGCCAACATATGCGACGATTTTCGTATAGAATTTAACATGGATTTATATCTTCTTGCAAATATAGTTTTTTTGTTTGTATTCTCGTATAGATAAGCATAAACAAATAATTCTTTTTGTTGGGATTCTGTAAAAACTACCAAGGTATATCCAGCTCCTAAAGAATTAAACTTTTCAAGCATTTCCATTGTTTTGCTTCGTTTAATTTTTTTAGAAGAGTCGTTAATTTCAAAATATCGTGAAAATAGCAAATCTGCTCTAACAATTTCGGACACTTCTTTTGTGGTTTGCCTAGATGCTTTTTTTTCGCCTTTAAAACTAGTTAAAACTATGTTTAGTTTTTCGTTTTTAATATCAGCAGAGTTTAAACCAATATAAACATCAGATTCTGCATGCAAAACACACAACGAACCTGATATTAAAAACGAAAAACAAATTAATGGGATTATTATTTTTTTTATCATTAGAAACTTCTATAAATTTTTACTTGTTAAAGTGCCAAGTAATTCTTCTGCTTTTTTACTTTCTGGCGATTTAGGATAATCCTGCACGATAGATTTAAGATACATAACTGCTTCATCTTTTTTATTTAACTCTAAAATACTTTTTGCATATTTTAATCTTGTAGAAGGTATTTGTTTACTTTTTGGAAACTTTTTTAAAATTAATGCATAAGAAACCGCACTAGCTTTATATTCTTTTAACTGATAGCAGGCATCACCACGATAGTAATAGCTATCCTCGAGATATTGTCCTTTTGGATTTTTATCTATATAAAGTGTAAAGCCTTCTTTGGCTTGTTCAAAATTACCTTTTACAAAATTTGCATGTGCTTCTTTATATATATCACTTGGGAGCATATCGCCCCGTTTTGCAATTAAAATTGCTTTAATATCTTCCATTTGAACTGATAGATTTTTTATATCTTGTTTTAAATCTGTAATACTTTCTTTACTTGCAGAAATATCTAGCGACAAGTCATTAACTTTTGAATTTAATTCTGCTTGACTTCTTTGCACTACTGCAATATCTTCACTAATACCTTGCATTTGTGCAGACGAACCAGAACTTGCTTGAGTTGTGCTTAAACAACCAAAAAATAAGGAGCTAAAAAGTAATGTGAATATTAATTTAATATTTCTCATAATCTTTAGCTCCTTATATCTAGTTTAAAGTTTTATTTATCTTAAGCTTAGTTTTGTTTCTACTCTTCTATTTGTGAACCAACAACTTTCGGTATTTTTGCTACAAATTGGCATTTCTTCCCCGTAGGAAATAAGTTCCATTTCTGGCATTTTTAGACCTAAGTCCAAGTAATAATTTTTTACTTCTGTTGCTCTTTTTTGACCTAAAGCAATATTGTAAGAAATTGTACCTCTGTTATCACAATGACCTGCAATATATACTTTTACTACTGCAGTATCTTTTTTAAGCTTTATTACATTTGCGTTTCTTGCTAATACATTTCTTGCTTCTTCTGTTAAGCTATAACTATCGTAAGCGAAGTGTACTCTTTCCAACACAAACTGAGATTCTGCTGCTGCTTCTTTATATTCTTCTTGTTTTTCGAAGGCTTCTTCGTCCACACTAATATCCATTACTGCAACATCACCTTGAGCATTTTTCTTCTGACCGCTAGAACATGCTACTAAACCAATAGCAAAAAGTAATGCTATGATTAGTTTTAAGTTTTTCATACTATTTCTCCCTAATTTTTAATATCTTGCACTTACTTATGATACAAGTTTTGCTAAATACTCGTCAAGAAAATTATTCTTTAGATAAAAGTTTCGCAAACACTTTATTCACAACCCCTGGGTTTGCTTTCCCCTTACTTTGTTTCATTACATAACCCACTAAAGCACCCACAGCTTTTTGATTGCCCCTCTTAATATCTTCCACTGCCTTTGGGTTACCTTTAATGGCTTCTTTAGCCCAAGTTTCCAACTGCCCCTCATCGCTTAGCTGACTAAAACCATGCTTTTCTATTATATCTTTTGCTGGTTTACTGCTTTGCCACATTTTTTCAAAAACTTCTCTTGCTTGTTTTATAGAAATTGTGCCACCTTCTACAAATTTTATAAGCTCTGCCAAATTTTTTGGGTTTATTGGGATATCTAAAATAGAAATTTTATGTTCGTTCACTTTACCAAGTATATCACTACCTATCCAGTTAGCTGCATTTTTGCTTTGAACTTTGCATTTCATAACTTCTTCAAAATAATCTGCCGTATTGCTATTTATTGTTAAAAGTTTTGCATCGTAATCTGACAATTTATATTGCTTCTCAAATCTTGCTTGTTTTTGATGCGCAAACTCTGGTAAAGTTTTTTTAACATCATTTATATAATGTTCTTCTAATACAAGTGGTTTTAAATCTGGTTCGGGGAAATATCTATAATCTTTAGCTTCTTCTTTCCCTCTCATTGCGTGGGTATTGCCGGTTTCGTCTTCCCACAAACGAGTTTCTTGAAATATTTTTTCGCCTCTATCAAGCAAATCCGACTGTCTTTTAATTTCGTGCACAAGCGCATCTTTTACCGCTCTAAAAGAATTTAAATTTTTGATTTCAACCTTTACACCAAGCTCTTTTGCTTTTGGTTCTTTTAAAGATACATTAACATCCACCCTAAGTTCGCCTTTTTCCATATCGCAATTAGATATCCCAGTCCAAATTAACATTTCTTTTAACACTGTTAGGTAGTTGTAGGCTTCCACCGATGAATTGATGTCTGGTTCCGACACTATTTCTAGCAAAGGCATAGAACTTCGGTTATAATCTATCAAACTATGCTCGTTTTTGTGCATGCTTTTACCAGCATCCTCTTCCATATGCGCACGAGTGATGTTTATTTTCTTTTTTTGACCTTCGTCGGTAAGTATTTCCACATAACCAAATTCGGCTAAGGGTTTATCGTGCTGAGTTATTTGATAGCCTTTTGGAAGATCTGGATAAAAATAATTTTTTCTGGCAAATACAGATTGATGATTAATTTTACAATTTAAACTTAATGCAGCTTTCACAGATAATTTTACCGCATCTTCATTTAAAACTGGTAATGCTCCAGGTTGACCCGTACATACAGGACAAACGGTAGTATTTGTAGGCTTGTTTTTTTCGTAATTAGATTCACATCCACAAAATAATTTGCTCTTAGTATTAAGCTGTACATGTATTTCTAAACCTATTACGGCTTGCCAGTTTTGTTTCATAGTTATATAATATCAAATATGATAAGTAAATTTCTTAAAATTCGATCTTACAAATTAGGCACCTTAGTAAATGTCGGCTCTTCTATAATAAGTAAGGTTTTTGCGTTTATCAAAAATATATTTATAGCAGCTTATTTTGGTGCTAGTGCTTCTACAGATATTTACTTTTTCTGCCTTATGATAATTCTAATAGCAGTAGGATTTTTGAATACTATTAATACCAGTGTAATTATCCCCCAGTCTATGTATATACGAGATGGCAAAAATACCGAAAAAAGTATGCGATTTCTTAATGCCTTTATGTATATAAACATTGCCATCAGTATTGTGATCGCTTTACTTGTACTAATTAATCCAGAAGGTTTTATTGGGTTTGTATCTAAATTTAGTGCAGGCGAAATAAGTGGTAATATTAATGTATTAATTTTATCTGTAATACTGCTTGTGTTATTTGTTATAAGCAATTCGCTTACAAATATTTTGAATTCTTATAAATTTTTTAACATAGCACTTATTAATGCTTTGGCAAATTCCTTGCCGATAGTTTTTGTTATTATCTTTCACAACAAGTTAGGTATTTCTAGTGTGATTTTGGGACTTATTGTAGCAACTATGCTTCAAATTGTTGCTTATATCTTTATGTTAAAGAAATTTTTGAACTGGAGCTTTGTTGGTAAGTTGGAAAATATATCTAAAAATTTAATTAAAAATATTTTGTTTATGAAAGTGCATAACTTATCCACCTTTTTGGCAGGATATATACCAGCATTATTATTGAGTGGACTAAAAACTGGAGATTTGAGTTATTTCAATTATTCCCGACAAATATCTGGTTCTTTAAACGAAATTACTAATGAAAAGGTTTCGCAAACTTCTTTTATAAAGCTGTCCGAACTGGCAGCTGATCAAAATAATAAAGAAATAAATAGGATATTTATAAAAGTTTCCAAACTACTTTTATTTGTCACAATACCGATAATGGTAGCAGGTATTTATTTTGGTAATGATATTTGTCGGTTAATTTTTGAACGAGGCGAATTTTCTAGCAAAGATACAGCATCTGTGGCTTATTTGTTTAAACTTATCGTGATAATTTTGCCAATAACTTCTGTGACAACTTTTATACATTTAATTTTAATGGCTAGAAAAAATATAAAATTAAAAACTTTTTTCCAATTAACATCAGACTTTGTTTTCATTGTGTGTGCCTTTTTCTTAATAAAAAAATACGGCGTTTTTGGATTGGCCTATTCTATGATTATAGTTGGTGTATTTAAAGCTATGGTAGATTTTTTTATATCTAAATCTTTCCTAAAGTTTTTAGATTTTACCGCTTCATTAAAAAACTTTGCTAGCTTATTTTTTATAAACATACTGGCAATTATTCCGCTTATAGTTATTGGAAAGCCAAATTTGTCCACTAACTGGCTATTCATATACGATATTGGACTATTTATGATAAGTTGGGGACTAGTTAACTATATATTTGGCACATTGAAAGAGTTTTTTAATGAAGCGGGTAATATAAAGCTAATAAAGAATTTCTATTCAGAATTAACTTCCTAAAAATTTTTCCCTGCCAATTTTGAGATGATTTTTCGTTTTCTCTACGACGACTAGTAGATGTGTAACAGCGAGCGAACGCGAGCAATCTACTTTAGGAGTAGAAAAACGGAAAAGCACTCAAAATTGGTAGGGAAAATCTTGCGGGGACTGGATTTGAACCAGCGATCTCAAGGTTATGGGCCTTGCGGGATACCAGGCTTCCCTACCCCGCAATACTATTGTAGCAAATATTCGGCGGCTATTCAATTCAAAATAAAACTTTACAAGTTAAAAATTGTAATTTATACTATTAATAACAAACAAAAAAGAGGATTTAAAATTATGTTTAAAAATTTAAGAAACAAAAAAGCTTTTACACTTATAGAACTTTTAGCAGTAGTATTAATTATTGGTATCTTCGCTGCCGTAGCTTATCCAAACTATAGAGTATTTAAAGAAAACGCATCCATAGCAGAAGCTCTGGAAAATATTGAACAAGTAAGAGCTAAACAAGAATATTTTTTAACATTTAACGGCAGTTATACAGAGGATTTTAATGTACTAGATCTTGATATCTCTGGTAGCATTGACGAACCAGAAGTATTTGAAACAGATAACTTTTCCTATGAGTTATATTCCAACTATGTGACCGCTATAAGACTAAACAGCATCGGCTACAAAATAACTCTTACAAGCTATACAAATCCACTTGTAAGTTGTTCATGCCCAGTAACTTCTGTGACATGCACCAAAGTTTGCAATAGCTTCGACAGTATCTTAAGCAACTAATTTTTATTATGAAATTTTAGATTAAATAGTTAGGAAGAAATCGTAATCTTTTTTCTCTTTATCTTTTTGACTCTGTATTTTTTTATACCATTTCCAAAATTTTTGTTCTAAATTGTTGAAATTTCTATAATGATAAACTTTTCTTAGAGCATATTCTAAATCTCTACCTTCTTTGATAAGTTCACAAAACTGTTCAAATTGAACTTTTCGTTTTGCTATTTTACTATCATAAGGGTTGAATAAATAACGGACAATCGCATATGCTTGAATATACCAATTAAGAGAATAATTTTGATTTTCTGCGAAAAAATCTTCAAATTTTGTAAAATAAATAATATTTTCATCTTCTTCTGGTTCTTCTTTTTTATTAAAACTAAATGTAAATTTTTTATCTTTCTTTTTTTCGTCTTTATAACTTTTTATATTATTATTCAACAACAAATTATCCCACACTTTATTCTCTGGTGTGCTAGATGTGGAATCTTCTAATAAGGTAGCCATACCCTCATCTATCCAGCGGGGTGGCATATCCAAATTCGGGTCTTGGTCTGGATTAAAATATCTGGTAGTAAACATATGGACAATTTCATGTGCGATATCTTGTTTGGTATTGGTAAAATTTTCTTTATTGTCGTAAAAAGCTATTGTATTTTCCAATGGATAGGCAAGCGCACGAGAACCATAAGCATTTTCCCCCTCACCCTTTAGATAATTTTCGTAACTACTATAAATATAAACTGTTATTTTGCCGTTCATCATCCAACCGATATTTAGACGAAGAGTAGAGTATATTTTCTCTAGATTCATAGACAAGTTTGGGCTGGATAGACCGTTAGAATTTTTTTCTTTTTTGATTATAAAATTTGCCGTAGTATAACTAGTCCAATTATTTTCTGCAGTAGTAATGCAGAAAACAATTGGACTAAAAGCTAAAATAAACACTATTAAAATTAAAAGTTTCTTCATAATAAATATATTATAGGTTTGTTTTGTCTGTAGAATACACAACTTCAAAATAATCTTGCCCAGGCACATTAGAAATTGTTACCGTAGTAATAATAGTTCTGCCATCATCTGTAAAGGTACAATATTCTGTACCTGCAGAAAGTGTTGTATCGTTTTCTAACCAATAACCCTGTCTTTCTGCCATACATGCTTCCAAATAATGTTTCGAGGATATTTTATGTTTTATTCTAATCATAGCGCTAGTTCTAGATAAAGTTAAATTAAGTATAACCGTTGCCATTGCTGCAATAATTATCCCCACAATTAATACTTGAAGCATCACAGCACCTTTATTATTTTTGATATTTTTTATATTCATAAAATTTGCTCCTTAGAAGGAAGGTGAACCAAGCACTCTAAATCTTTCGTCTATTTCTGTTCTTACCACTTTACCAGTACTGGCAAATACTTTTTCTGTTACTATAATTACTCGAACAGCATTATAATCTGAATCTGCCTCTACAGCACATTCGTCTTGTTCAACCTCTGTTAAAACTTGATCAAATCTCCAACCACTAATTTCTTGCCCGCAAGTTGCAAGCACAGCGGTAGTTATTAATTCAAAAGTGTCAGTACTTTTACGATATCTATAAAGTATATCCCCACTACTTGCATCTATACAATAAAAAAAATGATCAATATCATTACTAACTACTACCTTATCGTAAGGCTCGCTACCTTTTACACTTACATTTGTAGCTCCAGAAATAAGAAATGTTGTATCATCATTACTACCAGCAGGAGGTACATCTATTGTTGTTGCTTCAGTTATGTCTTTATGAATCAAATATTTAGCATTTGCAGTTCTATTTTGATACATAGTTTCCTGACCACCAGCACTCATAAAGCTAAAACTAGCACGCCATAACCCCATTAAAGCTAATACTACAAGCCCAACTATAACCGCTGCGACTAATAATTCTATTAAGGTAAAACCTTTTTTATTAGATACTGAAACAAGTTCAGTATGACAGATTTTTTTATTTTTATTTAATTTTTTCATTTTATTTATACCACACAATCGATATCAAAATCTATATATTTATATTCAACTCCATTAACTGTTTCAGTCGAAACCGTATATGTAAATGTACTATCAACCGTTCTACAAACATCTGGTATCAAGCATGCAATATTATGAGGTGACCCCGCAACACTCATAGGAGTTGTATCTGTTATTCCATCGTCATGACACAACCCATTTTGATAATCGCTAGGAATTTCTGAATAGCTTCCTTCATAAACATCTTTATCTACATAAATTTTAAGTAGATCGGACGCTTTTTCAATAGCTAAAACACTTTCCTCTCGCACGGTAGGTTGTTTAACAGATCGCAAAGAAGTAGTTAAAACAGAAAAAATTGCAGCTACTATTATAGTTAATACTGTTATTGCAATAAGTGCTTCTACAATTGTAAAACCTGAACACCTCTTGTCATTGCGGGCTTGGTCCGCAATCTTTCTATAAGATCCTGAAACAAGTTCAGGATGACATTTGTTTTGTTCAGGATGACAGATATTTTGTTCAGGATGACATTTGTTTTGTTTAAGATGACAGATATTTTGATTTTTATTTTTCATATTAATAATTTCCTCTTTTACTAAACAGGACAAGCTTCCTCATTATATTCCCCTTCATCATCATATCCAAAACAATCTGTCCCATCCCTTACCATAACAGCATAGTGAAAGTTTAAACAATTAGGACTTTCCAAAGTGTTATTATACGGATTACATACATAAAAATCTTCATCTGCATCTGCATATTCTTCCGGAAATTCTTCTAAATAACCACATTTAAATAAATTTTGATAATCCGGTGTTGTAGCAGGACAAACTTTTGTAAAACTAAAATCTACAATAGGTCCGCCTTGAATGGCATCATTCGGATGATCTATATAATAGAGCATAACGGCGGAATCTAATTTTTTAAGTAAAACTTCTGAACGCTGTTCGGAACTATCTTCAATAATATTAAAAAATTCTGGTAATGCTAGAAGCATCAATGCTGTAATAACGATCATAACGACTAAAAGTTCCATTAATGTAAAAGCTTTTTTATTTTTCATAAATTTCCCTCTAACTTATAGTAAGTAAGCCCCTTCTACAATATGAGCTGTAGTTGTTGTGGCTGTTTTATTATAAATTATTGCATAATCATCATCTGTATACCTATCGCCCGCTTTTGTTTGACTTGCACTATCAGATTTAACACTCGCACATGCCCATCTGGTGGAAGCACAACAAGACGGATTAGGTGCTGTAGTACTTGCATTACAATCTGTTCCGCAAATTTCATATTGATATGGATCGTCGTCCCAATCTTCATTTTCCATATATTTACAATTTATCAAAGTTGTCGGCAAATTATCCAAAGCCACACTACAAGTGCCACTACTTTTTACTACTATACCCTCATTTAAACATCTTCCTGGATATTCATAATCAAATGTATCATAAGCAGTTGCAACTTTTCTGAGTGTTTGTTTTGCTTTATCATTTCTAGAATCTTCTACAGCTTTTTGATAAGATGTAATAGCAAAACTTGCAAGTAAAGAAAGTACTACACAAACAATTAAAAGTTCTACTAAGGTAAAAGCAAAATTATTTTTTATTTTCATTTTATTTATCCTTTAAAAACCTAAGTTACATGCACCACCACTTGGATATGTGATCTCTTGAGTAGTTGTATATTTTGCTAACGGACACAAATCTGCATTACCACCAACTTTTAATTTAAGATATGCATAAGCATCGTCGCAAGTAGCATCTGTTCCAGTGTCTGCTTTAGGACATGCCACTAAATCATAATTATCGGAATTCCAATTTATTCTTTTCAAATAACCGCAACCTACCAATATATTTGGCTCATATGTCGTACTAGTTGCAACAGAACAAGCAGGTGTAGTCATAGCATTTGTAACCGTACCATACAAGACGGTAGAAGAATCTGTATAATCCTGTTGAAACTGCATAGAAGCAACCCCCACAGCTACCATTGCGGAATGCATTTTATTATAATCATTACTATCTCTTGTTTTGTCAAAAGAAGGCATGGCAACAAAAAGTATTATACTAGCTACAATAACTAAAACTAAAACTTCTAATAATGTAAATGCCTTTTTGTTCATAATTTCCCCTTGCAAATTTTTATTTATAGCTAGAACCAACTTGCGATAATTGAAATATAGGTATAAATATAGATGCAACAACAACTAAAATTATTCCACCGATACCTATTATTAATATAGGGTCTATAATAGCCGAGAATCTTGCTATAAACTGGTTAACTTGTTCCTCGTAGAAAGATGCTAGCGTTTCTATAATATCTGGCAGTTTACCAGACTCTTCACCCATAAGCATCATTTCTGTCATAATTTTTGGAAATGAATTTGTGCCTTCAAAACTTTCAGATAAACTTTTACCAGAAGATACCTCTTTTTTCGCTTTTATTAATGCTTCTTGTATTATTACATTACTTGCAAAAACATCTTCAAGCACAGCAATAGAGTTTAATATTGTAACACCACTTTTTAACATAGTAGATAAAGTTGAAAGCATTCTTTCGAAATAAATATTTTTTACAAAATTACCAAATATAGGAAGTTCTATTAAAGTGCCGTGCCAAACTCTCTTACCACCTTCAGACGATAAATATAAGTTAATGGCTACAACAACAAATACTACTCCTAAAATTAAGTAGCCCAAATTATCTGTAAATGCAGACGAAACACCAAGCACCATTTTTGTTACTACAGGAAGATCCATTTGGAAGTCTGAAAAAATATTAGCAAATGTAGGCACAATTTTTGCGATGAAAAATATCAACACACCAACAGCCATTAAAAATAATATTGCAGGATATGTTAATGCAGTAATAAGTTTACCTTTCATAGCCTCGGTTGATTTAACATACTCCGCTATTTGTCTTAATACTAGAGATAATTTACCGCCAACTTCACCAACTTGAATTAAAGCTTTCCATAAATTATTAAAAACTTTCGGATGCTTTTCCACAGCAGATGAAAAACTAGATCCACTAGCTAAATCATTTGCTACTGTATTTAAAACAACACCCAACTCTTTATTAGATGTATTTTCTGAAAGCAATGTTATAGCTCTTACAATTGGCACACCACCTTCTATCAGCGTCGATAACTGTTCGGAAAAGAATATAAGTGCACCTGGTGCAACTCTCTTACCTTTAAACTTCAATAATTTTTTTATACCGTCTTTTGATACCCCTTTTACGGATAATACTACATATCCTTTTTCCTGTAAAAATTCCACTACTTTCGGTTCACTAGATGCAGAAACTTTTCCTTTTATAAGTTTACCCTTGGCATCTTGTGCTCTATAAATAAATTTTTCCATAAAATTAATCCTCTTTTGAAACAGTAGTTTTGAAAACTTCTTGCTCTGTTATTTCACCTTTTATAAATTTACTCCATGCACTTGCTCTTAAATTCCATACGGCTGTTTTTTCTACAACTTTTCTTAGTTCTACTAAATCTTGTGTTTTATAAATTATGTTTCTCATATCCTCTGTAATTTTATAAACTTCATAAATGGCTTTTCTACCTAAATACCCAGTTTCTGAACATTTAGGACACCCTACCTCTTTATAAAATTTCCATGTATTACTTTGCTCCGCTTTAATAGTTGGATTTTCTGCCACGATTTGTTTCTTAACTTCTTCACTTGGATTATGTTGAACCTTACAATGTGGGCATAATATTCTAACAAGTCTTTGTGCTGCTACAACTTCTAAACTACTAGAAAGTAAAAATGGTTCCATACCCATATCGATAAGCCTTGGTATAGCACCAAGCGCATCGTTTGTATGTAATGTGGATAACACTAAGTGACCAGTTAATGCAGCTTTTAAACATGCTTCTGCTGTTTCTTGGTCTCTTACCTCACCAACTAATATAACATCGGGGTCTTGTCTTAAGAAAGACCTTAAACCTGTAGCAAATGTTAGGCCGATTTGTGGTTTTACTTGTACCTGACTTATACCCGCAAGTTTATACTCTACCGGATCTTCTAATGTCATAAAGTTGAGTTCTGGGGTTTTAATAGTATTTAAAACAGCATTAAGTGTTGTGGTTTTACCAGACCCTGTAGGACCTGTCAAAAACATTAAACCGTGTGGTGATTTAGCAGCATCTATAAATATCTTTTTTTGTTCTTTTTCAAAACCTAAACTTTCGATATTAAGTTCACTTGTACCTCTATCCAAAATCCTTAAAACAAGTTTTTCCCCGTAAACTGCAGGACATACCGATACCCTGATTTCAATTGCTCTGTTTTGAAATTTTATACCAAAACTTCCGTCTTGTGGAAGCCGTCTTTCAGAAATATCTAATTTGGAAAGAATTTTTATCCTACTTATAATAGCAGCAACACTATCTTTTGGTGGTGAAGTTCTTTCGTGCAAAGCACCATCTATTCTAAATCTTAAACTCACTTGTTCATCAAATAATTCCAAATGGATATCACTAGCTCTTTCACTTATTGCCTGTTTTAATATGGCATTAACAAGTTTTATAGAACTTACCATTCCGCTAGATATTTTATCTAAGTCTAACTTTTCGCCAACATTAACTTCTACATCGCCCTGATCTTCGTCATCATCTTTTACGGCTTCTTCAAGTAAATCTTTCCCGCCATAAAAGGCATCTATTACAGATAATATTTGAGATTTACTAGCTATAAATGGTTGTATTTCTTTACCCGTCATCATTTTGATATTATCTACCACAAATATATTGGACGGGTCGTACATGGCTATTGCCATTACATCATCTTCTATAAACAAGGGGATTATTAGATTTTCCCTAGCATAATTTTCGCTTACTAACTCTTGTAAATTTTGATCTCGTTCTGGGTTTAGAACTTTGTTTTCTTTTGAAGCATATGGCACACCAAACTGCTTAGACATTGCTAAGGTTATTCCCTCTTCCGAAGCAAAACCTAACTTAACAATAGCATCGCCTAAAGAACATTTATTTTGCTGTTGATACCGAAGCGCTTTCTTGTATTGTTCTTGATCTATAGTACCGTTTTCAACTAATATTTCTCCAATTTTTTTTGCCATCTTTTTCCCTTTACTTTTTTAACGATTTTTTGCCAGGGAAAATTCCCTAGCAAAAAATCATTTTTAAAACTTTTTAAAATATATCAAATCAAACTTAATCTGGTAGTATTGTTGGAGTTAAGAATACAACCAAATCGGTATTTACTTTTGTAGTAGTTTTACTTGTAAAGAACCAATTAAGTATAGGGATACTTCCTAAGAAAGGAACCTTTCTTATGGTTTCTTCTTCCTCGCTCTGTAATAAACCACCGATAACTACTGTTTGTCCGTTTTTAACTCGTACAAGTGTTGATACTGCTCTTGTTATAGGATCAAATACACCATCTATCCTAGAAGCGGCTACACTTGAGTAAGATTGTTGTACAAATAATGTTATTCGTCCTTCTTTATTTACCTGTGGGGTTACCATTAATGTCAAACCAACTCTTCTTCTTTCATAAGATGCGGTTGAAGCACCGTTTGTTGTATCTGTTGTTGTTGTAGTTTCTGCTATTGCAGCATCGGTTGCTGTGGAGATTATAGCCATTTTATTATTTAAGGTTACAACTTTCGGTTTACCTAAGAATCTTGCTTCTCCTGTTGTTGATAATGCTTTCAACACAATGTCTAAAAATGAGAATGTTAAAGTAGCTGCTTCACCTGAACCTGCATCACCATCTGGGAATAACCATCTTATGTCTTTTCTATAATTTGAACCAAAGTATTCATTTGTTACATCCATTACAGGTGCTGTCATAGTAGCTAGAGTACCTGTTGCACCACCATATTCAAAACCTAAATCTAAACCGCTAGATTTTGTTACCTCTACAATTTGTGCTTCTATTAATATTTGTGGAGGTTTAATATCTAACTCTGCTAAAATATTTTCCACTGCTGGGAAAACTTCTGGGATATCTGTAATAATAAGCTTGTTTGTTCTAGGGTCTAATGCAACTTGTCCGTCTGTTGATAACACACCTGCTATCACACTTATTATTGCGATATCAGAGCCTCCGCCACCACCTGCACTACCAGATGAGGTTTCACCACCAAGACCAGAAGTGTCTCCCATACCACTAGTACTACTACTTTCACCGCCACCAAAACCAGTGTTTGAAGATACATCTGCTGGCATTATAGAACTCATTTCGCTACTTGCTGTACCTATTGGTATAAGTGAAACATAATTTAGTGTGTAAATTTTTGTTATAACACCCGGCGCTGTTTTAGATCGTCTTGTAACAACAAAACTATCACTTTTACCTATTCGCTGGTATGTCAAACCCTGCACCATAAGTAAGGTGTCTAATGCTTCCTTTACTGTTACATTTGATAAAGACGCTGTAATTTTCTTTTTAGAAAATTCCTCTGACGGAATTATAAAATTTATTTTACTTTGCGCCGATATACTATTCAAAAATGTAGATAATGGAACATTTGCTAATCTTAAGGTTATTTTTCTATCTAACGGGGAATATTCCTCTACATCTTGATATAAAGCTGTTCTTTCTATTGTTTTAGATTGTATTGCAGGGCGAACACTAATTTCGTCCTTATTAGAACCCAGTTTATTTGAAAAACCAGTTCCTACTTCTAATTGTTGAGCTGATAAGCCTAGTCCCATACTAAAAACAAGAACTGTACTTATTAACACTGATATTAATTTTTGCATTTTTCCTCCGATTCTACTTTATAATTTTATTAAATTTCTGACCTTTGTACTGAAATCTCACATAACTTTCGCCAACAGATAATATTTTTATTGGGTTTTTATTCCCAGAAAGGTAAAGTGTATCACCAACAGAATATATCTTACCATTTAATATCACTTCATTACCTATAACCCCTTGTATTTTTATTCTATACGATACTTCTTTACTTGGATTTAGTCTAAGCTCTTCAGCCAACCTGCGTTTTTTTTCTTCTGCTTGCTCTTTAGCTAACTTTTCTGCTTGTATTTTTTTTATCCTTGCTTCTTCTGCTTGTTTTCTTTTAAGTCGCTCTGCTTCTATATTGTCTGTTTCATCTTTAGACATTGTAGGATCTCTTTTTATATTATCTGGAAAGCTTACTTTTCTTATTGCAAATTGTTCTAACTTTTCATTTTTCTTTGCTGCTACTGCTTCTCTGTTAATAGTTTGGGTATGTCCAAAAACTGAAAAAATAAAAAATGTCAAAGTTAATATTGTAAAAATTCTTAAAATTTTCATTACATTATTTCCTCCTTCACAGGAGAATAAAATATCGTCGCAATGGTAATAGCAACTTGATTAGCATTTAACAAATCCTTACTATTAGATTTTGTTATATCAAAACTGGTTATTCTTAAAAGAAGGTCGTTATTTTCCATATCTTCTATAATTTTGCCCATCTGTTGATATGTAATATTAGCTGTTATGGATATATTGACCACTGTAAAATTATCCCTAACTTGCTCCCTCTGTTCAGATATTTTTGTAGCACTAACTTTATGCTTTTTAAGTATAGTTGTTGTTGTATCCAAAAGCCAACTACTTTTATCTTCTAGTTTGGGTAAATGCTTTAAGAAAAAATCAAACCTAGATTTATCCTTTAAATAAGTTTTGATATTTTCTGTTTGTATCCTTTTTGCTTCTATAGCATCTTTCTTTTGGAATATAGCTTTTTGCCCTTTTGCATAAAACTGACTATACAAAATTACAAAAATCAAACTACCAACTATAACTGGTCTTAAGGAAAATAGAAAACCCCGTTCAGGTAGAACTACTTTTATATAGTCCATATCTTCCTTCATTGTTTTAAAAAAATTTATTATTGCTTTAAACATTTTTTCTTCCTAAACTCTTAATTACTACAATCTAAAGTAAACCGTGCTGCTTCATTTTTTTGAGCAGAACTTTTATTTGGAACTCTATACTTTATCTCTGTGGATACTGGTGTACAGAACTTACGGAAAACTTTATCCATAACTACATCATCTTTAAATTTATCACCAATTTCCAATTCTTGTTTCCTTCCACCTTCAGATAATATAAAACCATTTATCTGAAGTTGCTTGCTTCTAGATATTTTGCTCTTAGCCGAAAATATAGGATATTTATATGAAAATCCACCTATCCACATATCCTCAGGAACAATATTAACAAGTTGTGCCATAACAGGAGTTACTCTTTCTACGGTAAATATATCTGTAAGCTGTCGTTCTTCTATTTTGGTATCTTCTATTTTCTTTTTAATAACACGGGAACTCAAATTAGCAAACTCTGATAATAATGTACCAGATGCTTTTGCACCTGCAAGCTCCTTACCTACCATATAAGATTTCATCTGCGTTAAAACACAGAATACTATCAAAATTAATATACCTAAACCTACGACTTTCCATAAAAACATTAATGCTTTGTTATCTATTTTTGCGGATCGTTGCTCACCTGTTAAGTCAAAACCAATGCCAAAGGTGTCTGAATATTTAAAACAACCACCTATACACGAAAGTTCTTCTATTTCGCTACTTTCAAATCCTAAAACCTCGTTGATATCAAACTCTCTTATATCTTTTTTTACAGCCCCTTCTAATATCATTTTCCAGGTTTCTTTATTAGCACCACCAAGCAAAACTGTTTCTTTGAAAGGATCTTTTTCAAATTGATTTGAAATAAAATCTACATAAGAACTAATTTCCAATTTTCTTCTTTCTGTTGTATACACACCAGAAAAACTTATGTCTTTTTGTAATAATGGCTTTGCCTTGTTTACAAATAAAAAACTACCTTTACTTTTTGCAAAATATCCATATATCTGCCCAGTATCTTTAGACCCTTTATCTTTCATATTCAAAAGTCTTGAAAGCGAAAGTATGGATATCTCTATACCTCTTAAATCTAAATCCAGTTCTTTCATTCCTTTTTTTATTTGGTCTACAATATATTTATCTGTTAGACCAAAAAGCACACCAAGTTTTTTTTGTTTGCTAATTTTAGTTTCAAAGTTGTAAGCATTGTAGGAAAACATTGCTTGATCGAAAGGAAAATGTATAAATTTCTTTGCCTGCATTGGAATAGATTGTTTCCAAAATTTGCGTTCTATCTGAGGCATCACAAAATGACGATATATAGAAAAGTCGCTTGAAAGTGTTATACAAACTTGTTTATTTTTAAATTTTTTATCTTCGAAAACTCTTTTAATAGGTTCAAGCCATACGAATCTGTCTTTAAAGAAATTCTTATTCATTTCAGACGATTTTAAAGACAAAGCATCAACATTTTTTATAGGTACCCTAACTAGCGATATTATGTTTAACACACCTGCTTTGTTAGTCGCCTCTGCTACATAAATGCTTTCTAGTCCTATATATATGGAAACATACTCGTCGGTTATTTCCCTTGAAAAACCTGTCAGTTTTTCTATTAGATTAGCATCTATTTTCTCTATTTTGATTATCCCTGTTGCATCTTTCTTTTTCATATAAAACCCTTTCTAAACCATTCTTAAATTAATATAAATCTTCGCCACCCTCAAGTGCATCTTCTTCTATTTCAACTTCTGTATCTGCTGGTGTTGTTGGTGCTGGCTCACTAATTGTTGTTGTTTCTATAGCAGAGCCTTCCACATTATCTATTGATGTTGTTTCTACAGTGGTAGTAGTAGGCTCTGTTGCCACTGGAGTTTCTTCTATTACAACTTTTTCTTTTTCAATAATTTCTTCTTTCTTTAGTTGTATTTTGCCAGGCTTTTTCCATAATCTGCTAACAGAATAGTTCATATTATCTGTTTGCATGATTGATGCTTTTGAAGAACTTTTTTCTTCACCTACTAAAACTTTACCCTGTACAGTAGTTTTTTTAAGATTACCTTCTTTGTCTACCAAGTTTACTTTTCTTTTTAAAATTTTTGCATTACCTTTTGTATCAACTGCTTGTAGTACTATATTATAGACACCAAGTTCTAGCATATCGCCAAAGAATGCTTTTCTTCCGTTCCATATTATTTGATGATAAACCCTTTCATCTCCCTTCAACTCTCTTACGGTGTAATGTACATTTGGTCCTTCGTTTCTGATTATCTGAAGATCCCATTTAGAAATAGGATTTTTAGTTTCTAATACGGAAAAATCTATTATAAGCACATCGCCAGCTTCTGCAGATATTGAAGTTTCCGGATATAAACCCATACTAAGAACAGGTTCTGTTATACCGTTTTTTCTATACTTCAATTTTGGTGGTACATCATAATCAAAAACAATTGCCATACCATCTAAATGGGCAAATTTTGCTGGCATATCGCCAGTATCTAAACCCATGTTTAAATTTAATTTAGCAGATGATATCCCTCTTTCTAACAGATAGGAATACAACTTCGTGCTATACCGCATACCCTCGATAGAAACTTTACCATTATAAGCATTTTTGGGTAAAATTGTAAACACAGCATCTTTATTTGCTAAAAGTAAAATATATAAATTTTGTAGTATTTCGCTAGAGTTTGCCTTAAACTCTTTAGATCTTTTGTTAAATAAAATTTCAGGATTTATTTCTACAGCATCTACTTTATTTAGCATATCCTTTCTCATATAAAATTCTATGCCTTGGCTTTCGTTTAGCCTGAAAAGTGCCAAATTAATAATATCTTTGATTTTTTGTTCTACCTGAACTTCCTTAAAAGCTTTTCTTTGGGTCATAACTTCTGCACTTGGCTGAGCAGGTGTTATTGTATTTATTTGGTCGTCTCCACGAACTTCCATCTCTCTTTGCTCAATAGCAGAAACTTCCAAAGCATTTACATCTGCTTCTCTTTGAATTTCAGCTTCTCTTGTATAAATATTTTGATCCGACGAATAAGAATCCGCCATACTAAGATGTATCTTGTTTATATAAGTATTCGCTTGAGACATTTGGGCTGAATTGCCATTTACGGAAACATCTATAAAGTAGTCCATAGCTTCGTCGTACTTTTTAGACTCATATAAATTTATACCCTTATCTAACATTACTGCAACTTCTTCGTTACCATAAGCCAGATTATTAAAAAAACCAAAAATTAGAAAAAATATTATTGCTGTAAACAAACGACCAGATAGAATACACTTTTTCATGATATTTCTCCTGTCCTATTAACCCTGTTTTAAAATCAAAATGATACCATTTATATTATAGTATATATATAAATAGCACGAACTACCCCGCAGTCTAAAATATATATAATTTTCAAGGTATTATCAACAAGTATTATTGATATCTTTTGTCTTTGGAACTTCTAAATAACATTATACCTCTGAAAAAACTCTATTGCCTCTTTATTTTTAGGCTGAATTTCTAAAACCCTCTTATACATCAAAGTTGCATTTTTTATATCTTTAAGTTCCAAATATCTTCTTGCTAAAAATATATTGGCTTTCAAATGATTTCTATTTTTATCTAAAAAATCTTTTCTTACAACTAAATCTGTTGGACCTTGTATATATTGTTTTAAAATATTTATGGCATTTTTGTAATCGCCTTTTATCATATATACTTGCGACAAGTCATAATAGGTATTAAAAAACACGGGATCTAATTTTATATATTTTTTGAACTTTTTTTCAGATTCCGATAAATAATACATAGATTTTTTTTGGTATTCCATTTTCAATTTCTTACTATTTGTCTGGTTTATCATAAAGTTATAATAGTTTGCTAATCTAAAATAATATTCCCCCCATCCTCGATGAATGGTTACAAAATTAGGAGATGCTTTTGCTACTTGATTAAGTAAATGTTCAATTCTATCTGCATCGTTTCGTTTAATATTATTTTTATCTAAAAGTTTTGGTTCATAAGTTTTTTGCATTTTAAATCTTTTTAAAAACATAGAAACTAAAAAGTATTTGTAATGATGCGTTGCAAAATCTTTATCAACCGCTTTAGAAGCGTATGTTAAAACACCGTCTAAATTATTTTTTCTTGTAAAGTAAAGTGTCAAACTAAAAAAGTTGTTAGCTTGGAAAAAACCCCAGAAGAAATACATCAAAACAAGCGATGCTATAAGTATCAAAGATACAAGCTTTTTCCTCGATAAATAGATGGTTTTGATATACACATATCCACACATCACAAACACTGCACAAAAAACTATAAACGCGATTAAAATTAGTAGTTGGTTAGAAGATTTTTCTTTAATAAAAGTACTCATACCGCTTAACGGTAAAAAATCTTTGAACATAAAATATGCAAAAACAAAAACAGCTGATATTCCAATTATTTGTAAAATTTTTAGCACGATATCCTGTTTTTGTTTTTGCATAATTTTAGCTGTTTGCTGTTTCAAAAAATCTTTACAAGACAAATTTATAATTATACCTGCAAACAATGCGTAAAAAATACCGGTAGATACAAAACGCACACTAACATCAAAACTACTGTGCACAAAAATAGAAATAAAAGCTACTAAATAGCCAAGCAGATAATAATATTCTGGTGGGGCTCGTTCTTTATTTTTTGTAAAGTTAGAAACTTCTTTTAATTTTACTAATGCACAAATAACTACAAATAAGAATACCCAAAAATATAATCCAGCACCGACTATCCCATTTTCAACTATTTGTTCAATATGTTCATTTTCTGCGTGATGGGTTTCACTATTTTGGAAACCTTCCATATAAAAAATTTGCGGTCTTTTATAAGCAGGATATATCACTTTAAACGAACCTATACCATAGCCAGTGAAAGGTTTTTCTTCTATCATCTCAAAGGCTGATATCCAGGTAAAAACCCTAAAATCCACAGATTGCATTCGCTTAACACTATGAAGTATGATCAGAAATGTAGAAGCTAAAACAAATGCAAAAATTGCTGAAAATATTTTTAGTTTATGTCTTGCAAAAATTCTACCTTTACCAAAAAATAAATAATATAGGAAAGAAAATATTACAGCACTTACAGTAAAACTAACCCAAGCGCCTTTGCTTTCTGCAAAATATAAATTTGCCATACCAACTAAAAATAAAACTATTAAACTTTTACTTTTTGTTTTTAAAATATTAACTAAAATTATAAATTGGGTGAAGACTATAAAGCTTCCAAAAAAGTTTGGATTTGCTTGAAGCGAAAATATTTTGTGTACAAAAAATCCCCTCCACGGAAACGGATCTAATCTGCCTAGACTTTCAAACTTTGCAAAAATTTGTAAATCTATAATTTGCAAAAGTCCGTAACCAAAACATACCCATGCTGAAGCGAAAATAAATTTGTTTATTGTTGTTATGTCGTCTTTTTTAAATTCCGAAATTGCTATTAGAGTTATTGCCGTGTAGATGATGTATCTTATATATTCTTCAAACCCGGAAACTTTGTAAAAAGCGGTTAAAAAAGAGAATGTTTGGTATAGGAAAAATATCACAAAAGGTGCAATGTAGAAAAAGTTTTTTTTGTTGAAAATTGTGCTATATCCTCTTTCTAAAATCAGGGAAACCCATAAACTTATAAGCCCGATACCACCTAAATGAAGCAGTGTGATTTTAACTTGAGCGGTATCGTAAGTACGGATAAAAAACGATATGGATATTAGTAGGCAGAAAAGCCCTATCCAATAAGGAATAATTTTTTGGAGGAAACTTGTAAGATTAAAATTGCTTGATTTTTTATCCATATAATTATTATATGAAATTCCAAAGGAAATTTTGCCAACATAGAAAAAAGCTCGTAAAAAGAGTATAATTTATATTGAAATGTAGTTGTTTTAAAAGTGGATTTTGCCGAGATAGCTCAGTTGGTAGAGCAACCGCTTCGTAAGTGGTAGGTCGTGGGTTCGACTCCCATTCTCGGCTTTTTTACTTCATCTGTTATATAAAAAAGCGGAAGGGCTTTATTGCCCTTCCGCTAAATTTTTGTTTTGTTAAAATTATTTAACTACTTTTATTGGCTGATATATTTTTTTCTGTTCGTTTTTAACTTTATACATGTAAACACCTTTTGCTTCTGGCTTGCTTACCTTATTTACACCTTCTTGAAGTTTTTCAGAATTTATTAAACTTCCTTTTATATCGTATATATCAACTGTACTTCCATTATATTCTGCTGGTACTTTTATACCCACATAGTCTGAACCTGGGTCATTATTTAGCACCTCAAACACATCTTTTTTTATCTCGTCTTCCATACCCGTTACACTAAAACCTCCCTCAGAAAAAAATCCTAAAGGATGTCCCTCTGTTGTTATCAAATCTGGTTTTCTTATATATCTAACACGAATATAATACAAACCATCCTCTAAATCTAATGGATCTGGAAAAGTATAATAATGCATTTCACCATTTTGTGGTGGATAAACTAATCCAAGATTTTTATATTCTAACACTGTTTCTCCTAAACTATTGAGAAAATCATTCCCATACACTTCTTCTGGAGTTAAATTGTACCAAGTAGGACTCGGCTTTAATACATACATATCTACTTCTGCTTCTTCTGTTACTGCATATGAAACTGTTAACAGATTATTTTCTACCTTACTCCAACTAGGGAGGTATCCCCAAAAACTGAACTTGCCTCCATCATAATCCTTTATATAATCACAAGTACTTAAGTCTTGTGGATCAGCACAAATTCCCATAAATGCATTCTCTCCTACAACTGCTAATCCTTCAAAACCTGGTTGATTGCCTATTGCATCCCATATGTGTGTAATTGTAGTTCCATTATCTGCCGATGTTACATGTATTGGGGTGTCTTGAGGAACCCATAATTTATCATCGTAATTTTGTGTTACAGTATAGTCGTATACATACGAAAAAAGAACATAATAATATTCTTCCCCTGCTCCTATTCCATTTATAGTACAGGAAAATTCTATAGGGTTAATCTCAAAAGAACTAACTGACTCAAGTCCCTTTATTTCATCGTATAAAACCATTTCCGTTCCTTGTCCTGGATATTGTTCTGAACAGTACGGTGTTGCAAACACTGTAATGGATAATGTTAAAAATAACATTGATATTAATATTTTTTTCATTTTTATTTCTCCTATTATTTTTTAATTTATTTTCCGATTGTTTTTATGGTTGTACTTTTTCCATCTTCTGTTTTTACATTATATAAGTACACACCATTTTTTTCGGTTTTATTATGTTCAAATGTTTTATTAAAGGGAATACTTTCTACTATTTTTCCTGTAACATCATGTATATCACATATTCCATTTCCTTCACATTCAAATGATACTTTGTTTGCATTATTTACAAACTGCTTTATTTCAAGTTCATCTATACCAGTAGACTGATAGCTAAAATAGTTGTCTGCAGTATAGAAAACATCATAACCATAGCTTGAAACTACATACGGAGTTCTTCTGTATCTTACTATGTAGTAATAATGACGATCCTCTGAAATTAAAGGGTTTTGAAAAGTATGATAATTTACCTCACCATTTGCAGATGGTGCTACTGTTCCAAAATCTACAGAATCAATATAAACACCCCTATCTTCTAAAACTTGCTGAAGGTTGTCACCGTATCTTTCTTCCTGTGTCAATATCCATAGTAAATGATAATTATCTGACTCAAACACATAAGCATCTATTTCAGCATTATCTGTTGCTGCATAAGATATTGTGAGAAGTCCATTTTCTACTTTATGTTTGTTTTCATATTGACTAAAAAAACTTATTGGAACATATTCGTGATCCATAATCATATTACAAGTTGATAAGTCCTGAGGGTCTGTACAAATACCCATATAGGTATTAGGGGCAATTGTAGGAACACCATCAAAACCTGGTTGATTACCTAATGCATCTGCCCAAATATAAGATACTGTCGTTCCGTTATCTGCCTCTGTTACTTTTATTGGTGGTATTTGTGGTACCCAAATTTTATAATCATAATTTACCACTTCTCTTTCCTCTTTTACAAAAGGAAGTGTAACTTGTGTGTTATCTATTTTTTCGCTAAATAAATTTTCTGACAATACATTTTGCCCTTTTGTTGGCATGGGGTTTTCTGCATAAGTAAAGACAATATAATAATACTCATTCCCTGGCTCTATACCATCTATATCACAAGAAAACTCTATTGGAGCAATGGGGGTATTATTATTTTGGTCTCCATCTATAATTGAATTATAAAGAGGTATATTTGTACCTTCTACTGCATAATCCATACAGGTTGGAGCTGGAAAAACCGAAACTGATAATGTTAATAAAAACATTAATGCTAATAATTTTTTCATTTATTTTCCTCCAAATTTTTGATTATTTTAAATAACTAATTATAAGTATACAATAAAAAAGGGAATATGCAAAAACATATTCCCTTTTTCTATTTCTAAACTTTTTTATTTTATTACTTTTATTTTCTTACTTTTGTGCTAAATACTTTTTTGTTCTTATCTGTTACTGTATATGTTAATGTGCCTTTTGTTTTGTTGCTTATTTCGTTGATTCCTTCATTTAACTTTTTGGTTTCAACTTCTTGTCCTAACATATTGTGTATATGCAATGTGCTTCCGTTATATCCTGATGGTACTTTTATTTGTCTTCCATTATCTAATACACTAAACACTTCTTGCTTGATTTCGTCCACTCCTACCCACCATGAATATTCGAAATCTCTTAAAGGTGCTGAAATATACGGATTACCCTTACTAGACATCATATCTCCCTCTAAATCATACCTACTTACAACATGATAATTACCACCATTTTCTAAACCTTCAAACTGATCCTCAAAGTTATAGTCGTACATTTTCCCGTCTGTTGGTGGAGTTATCATTCCAAAATCTATTTTTGGTATTATTAAGTCATCACCAAGTAAATCTGACAAATCTCCGTACCGTTTTTCTTCTTCTGTCAATGTCCAATACCTATCAGAATTCTTTATAAAATACATTTCAAGTTCGTAATTATGCGTTGTTGCATACCAAAATTTAAGTAATCCCTCATATGTTGTGTAATGAAAACCATAGTTGATAGCATGAGTAATGTATGCATATTCTTCTTTTTTTACCTCTATGCAGGTATCTATATTATTTAGGTCTGTACATAAACCCATGTATATATGCGGAGCTAAAGCACCTACACCTTCAAAACCCGGTTGATCTCCTATTAAGTCTTCCCACACGAGTTCTATTGTTGTGTTATTATCATTTTCTGTTAATGGTTTGCTGGCTTTCCATACTTTGTGTTCATAAAGCAAGGTAGTATCTTTTTCTTTATTTTCTTTTCTTGCTATAAATTCTATTTCTTTTCCATTTGCTTTCTTTATCTTTTTTGTTTCCCAATCTATTTTTTCGCCTTTTGTTGGCATTGGGTTATCTTCATATGCAAATGTTACAAAGTGATAGGTTTCCCCAGTTCCCATTCCATCTAACTCACAACTGAATTTTACCGGACCTATTGGGAGATTTTCTATGTAGAAAGTACCAATATTGGTAGTTAATTCTAATGGTGTTACCTTACCATCTATTATCGGATTAGTACATGTAGGCACTGCAAATGCTGAAATTGTTAAACATAAAAATAATGCTAATGCTAATATTTTTTTCATTTTAGTATCCTCCGTTTTTGTTTCGCTACTTATATTCTATAATGCTGAAAGTCTATTTGTCAATACCCAAAAGTACTATTTGGGTTAATTCTTTTATACTATTGGGTATTTGATTGAGATTGCCACGGGCTTCGCCCTCGCAATGACAAAAAATAAAGAAACATTAAATCCCCCTTTAATTCCCCCTTTACAAAAGGGGGAAATTTTTGTTAAAAACTTACTTTAATTCCCCCACAGAGTCTGTGTCCACGACTTTACAAAAGGGGGAAGTTTTTGTTACCAACCTAAAACCTTTATTGTAGTTGTACTTCCTACTTGTACAATATTACACTGGATTGTTTGTTTGTATGCTTGTCCTCTTTCTGGTAAACATAACATATCCTTATAATCGCTATATAATGCATCATTTGTACCTGTTGCAGGACAATAATAAGTAGTACTATAATCCACGTTAAAATAAACATAGTTATCCTCATCGTACGAATCAATTAAATCCACTCCAGATTCTGATGCCCACCAACCTGCACTATCCCAATCTCCTGCATCAAATCCTTCTTGTTTACCTCCTGTGCTGTCTGTGTATAGATAGTAATCGTCTAACTCAGACTCGCTACAAGTGCTTCCTTTTTTCTCTTCACATGCCTCTCCACATGTTGAAGAAGCTGATGAACCAGTATATTCATGTGTAGGGCATCCTCCGTTTTTCTCATCTATTCTGTATGGTTCACTTGGATCGTTATTACAACACGAACCAAACGGCGTATAACTTGCACATTGAACTACACACGACGACCCTCCTGATAATATCGTTTCAAAACTATATACTCTATCTATTGGTTCTACATAATAATCTGTACAGGTTTGCTCTCCTACTTGTGTTCCACAAAATACTCCCAAATCCCCTATATCTGTTCCTTTATGTTCATTACAATCGTTTTCTGTTGTATATCCACTCCATTCCGCTACTGTTACCTTTGCTTCTTGTCCTTCACTATTACTAGTACTACCTGCTTCTGTAGAATATGTTACATTTTGCCATGTTGGGGCTCCACTTGGTGTTGGTAATATGCGATCATTTATCATTGCTACATCTGTTTTAAATCCCTCTATATTTGCTTCACTGCTTATAGAATCCATAGTCACTGATGACCCTATTAATGTTGTTGTATCAAAACCTCCAGAAGTAACTACATCCTTACCGACCACTGTTAAACCATCATTAAAACTTGCTGTGCCTTGAAAAGAAGAATCCCCTCCTCCAGTTACACTCACACTAGAATATGCCACCACATTTCCTTTTATTGTGCTTGTGCCATATATAATCAAATCCTTTTCTACCACCGATGTTGTATTTGTTCCCTTAGAACCTATAGACATATTCTCTGTTAATTTTATTTCCGTTCCACTTGTTGCATTTTTACCAAGAGTTGCTGTTTCTATTGTTGCATCACCTAAAGTTTCAAACTTCTCAAACCCTCCTACTGGACGGTGTTGTATTGTTCTTAATTTTATTCTTTCGGCATATAACAAAATTGTTAATGCTACAAATATTGTTGATACTATTATTACTCTACTCTTTTTCATCTTTACATTCCTAATTGTTAAAAATATTTACCACTAAGACCCTGGTATATATGTTCCCCCTCCTCAGGAGGGACAAAGTTTGTCTAATGCTAAAACATACATATCTTGATCAACACCATTTTCATCTACATATTCCCAAAGATGCCATATCATGTTAGGGTCTCCACTACCATTACAATCGGCATCTTCTAAAACATCTGGAAATTGTGGTAAGTCAGCATATTCATAATAACTACTCTGTGCATCACTTGTTCTAAAAGCAAAACTAGAAATTGTACTTGTACCATTTATCGTTAGTAATGCTGATATGTTTATGTCACTAAATACATAAGTATTATTTGTAACGGTAGTAGTTCCATTTACAGCTAAACTATTATTAAATCGAACCTCAGTATTAGCATTTGCCGTTACAACAGCACCTGTAAAACTTGTAGTACCAGTTACATCCAGATTACTAGATTCTACTAAAAAACTATAATTTCCTACGGAATTTAATGGATTAACATTTAAATCTTTAGACATCTCTGTGTATATGGAGTGATCGCTATCACCAATTGTTAATGTTTCTTCAAAAAATGCTTCCGAAGCAACTTCCAAAGATGCTGTATTGGACGATGAACCTATTTGTAAAAAACTACCATCTTCACTAGCAAGAGAACTCGTTTCTGCTTGTACCTCAGAATAAATTGCAGCAGGTACTGGATAGTAAGTTGTCATACTCACACTGCTCGCGCTGTATAAAAACATCGGGCAGGTTAAAAATATTAATGTTAAAAAATTTTTCATTTGTTCTCCCTAATATCTAGCATTAATTTGCTATAAGTAATGTTAATTGTGTAGTAGTTGTTGTGCCTTGTTCTGCATACTCAATAGTACTCCAAGAAAGATCTAAGGTTCTTGTTAAACCAGAATCTGATAAAGTCCAATAAGTTCCACCATTTTTTACCTGAAATGTATCTATAACAGGCTGAGCAAAACTTCCAGAACTAAATGTTGCATTATCTACTTCTGCAGCAACAACTCCTACCAATCTTAAATCGTCACCAACCGATAATGTACCTGTAACATCTGCAGCTCCATCGGAAGTTATATCGCCAGTATTAAAAGTTCCACCTGATACACTAGTATTTGCTGTTAAATTACCCGATATATCCACATCATCCTTAAATGTTACATTTTCGGACACAGCTATGTCATTAGGTTTACTAGTATTTCCTACAAAAAAAACAGATGTTATTGTTGTGGTATCAAATTGCACAACACTGACATCATTCGGAACCGTTAATGTGTTGCTTATAAGAACATCCGAATCTGATGTTTCAGATGCTAATATGGTTTCCCCAGTAGTATTTAGAATTTCATAGTTCCCGTATTTCGAAGGATGATAAGTAACCATAGTTATATTTTGCGAATAACCCCATATTGAAATACCAAGTAAAAGCATTAATGCAATAAACCTTTTCATAAATGTTGCTCCTCTTTTTAGGCCTTTATTTACTTTATGACTTTGTAAAATGTACCCTCATTACACAGGTAGTATAATATAATAGTTTATACTCGTCAAGTGTTAAATCAGCTTTTATTTTTCGCCTTTTTTTGATTAAAACTTGCATTTTTTAATATAATTACTTATAATTAGTATTGCTAATCTAAATTAAATATATTATAATTAATTAGCATTATTCAACTTATATTAGGGGGCGTTAATGGAAGTCAAAAGTAAAAAAATAGAAAGCAAGCAAGTATCGACGGAAGAAAGCAATTGTGTAGCAGCAAAAGAAATTATGGATTTTTTTAAAAAGAAAAAATTCAAAGTACATATATTTAATTGTTCCTCTAGTAAAGATTCCTAATTAAAAACACCCAATTCTGGGTGAAAATTAAAAATCACTTGATTATTAGAGCAGGATTTTTTATCCTATATACAAGGCTAAAGGGGTTCTTTAGGGGTTAAAAATCTTAGCACCTGGTAAATTTTCTACCGAAAAATAAAATCTGAAAAAAGAATTAAAATGGGGTTATCTGCATTTATGATGTTTATGAAAAAGAAGATTATTTCTGCTATAAAAAATAATTTGCTTGATAATAATAACAAGCAAAATTTCTTTAGTTATGACAATATTCCTTGTGCAATTATACTAACAAAACCAAATGGTAAAATTGTTTACGCTAACCAATTTGCAGAGAATATTTTAAATATTAAAAAAGAAATTTTGCTAGCATCAACACTCTTTAATTTAACACTAAAACAAAATCACGAAAACATAAAAAAAGCATTGGATATTTCTTATAAAAAACAAAAAGTACAAAACTTAGTTGTGCCCGTAATACAAGGTAAGGATAGTAAAAATAAATTTTTTGAAATTGCTTTAAATAAAAGTTTGTCAAACGAAATTATAATAAGATTCTCAGAGATAAAACAAACAAACGAGTTAGATATAAAACTTATAGAAAAAACCGAATTTTTTGAAAAAGAAGCTAACGAAAACAAAAATCTTCTTAGCCAAATAATAGATAATTTACCCGTAGCACTTTTCATAAAAAAATACCCTGAAGGTAAGTATGTAACTTGGAATAAAAAAAGTGAAGAAATTTTTAATAGAAAAGCAGAAGATGTAATTGGTAAAACTAAACACGACGAAATAACTAAAGACCAAGACACATTTTTTACAGATCAAGATAAAAAAGTTTTCGATACTAAACAAGATTTAAAAATTCCTAAAGAAATAATTTCCACTAAAAAAGATTCTGTAAGAATTTTACATACAACAAAAACTCCTGTGTTTAATAAAGATGGCGACCCTTTGTATCTTATAGGAATGTCAGACGATATAACCCAAAAAACTAAAACAGAAAAACGCCTTAAAGAAACAAATTCTAAATATCAAATGTTAATGGAAAATATTAAAAAAGGTGTTGTTATAATTCAGCAAGAAAAAATTATTTTTGCAAATAGTTTTATGGCAACTCTTCTTAAAAAACCAGAAAATGATCTTATGGGTCTAAATATTTTTGATATTATCCCCCCTAAAAATACTTCTGCTATGAAAGAAATTTTAGAGCAAATAACAAACCCACTTTTTAATCAAAAAACCTGCAACTTTTACGACATAGAACTGCAAAACACAATAGGCGAAACAATACCATTAATATTCTACGGAACAGAAAGTATTCACCTTGGTAAAAAAGTAATAATTTGCTTTTTCAGAACTAAAAAAAATACATTTGCTAAAAAAGATTCTGACAAAGAAAAAGAATTACTTTCAAAATTTCAAAATATTTTTTATTACAACAATCACCCACTTGCAGTAATGAATAGCACCGGTTATTTAAGTAGCTTAAACGAGAAAGGACAAGAAACTTTTGGCTTCACAAAAGAGGATAGAAATTTTTATACAAACATCTATATAATGCCAATGTTTAAACTTCATGCACGAAAACTTTTAGTGCAAAATAAAGAAACCAACACAATAGCAAGTATAGATTTTGATAAACTAAAAAAACAATTTCCAAATCGTATAAGAAAAAGTGGAAAATTAAATTTACAACTAAGTTTAACCCCACTAAATATTGAAAATAAAAATACAGATTGGCTTATCAGTATTAAAGAACCTTGCGAGCAAAAAGATATGCAAATATCCTCGAAAACAAAAGTGGCCTGTTTTAATCAACCGTTTTTTATATGTAATGAAAATCGTGAAATTTTAGATTATAATTTGCCAGCAAAAGAACTTTTATTTTTTAATAACAATATTGAAGGATTAAAGTTAGAAAATATTTTTGCACAAAAAAATAATAAAGAAATTAAAAATATTTTCCACGATTTAAAAGAATTAAAAACTATAAAAAATAAAATTTATCTTCTTAAACAAGAACGGGAAAATGGTAGCTTTAAAAATTTAGAAGTAAATATTTCTGCGAGCCAAATTGCATCAAAAAACCCTAAAAAACCAATCAATTATATTTTCATAATAAATAATATAGAACCAAAAAAAGATGCACTAGATACTCTTAAACTGCAAAACAGAAAACACCAAGCACTTTTAAAATGTGTCGAGGATATTATATGTTTCACAGAAATTAAAAATAACAATACCTTCGCAAATTTTAAAGATATTTATAACCCAAATAATTTCCTTGGTTACACAAAAAAAGAACTTGAAATGCTTAATTTAGAAGATATCTTATCTAATCCTAAAAAAGGCAATACAAAAGAAGCTAAAATATTTTTAAAAAACACTATTTCTAAATTAAACGACACCCCAGCGTTCTCTTTTATAACCAAAGCTTATAATAAAGATAAAAAAGAAATTACAATAAAAGTTTGGCTTAGCAAAGTAAATTCCAACAACAAAAATCAATTATTGATTGTGTTAAGGGACATAACATCTTCATATAGTTGCGACACTATTTTACAGAAAAAAGACACTGAACTTCAAAACCTAATAAGTACTTTGCCAGATATGTATATAAAAACAGATATCGAGGGAAATATAGCAGATTATCTTACAAATAAAAAAACTTTTGATAAAACAATTTCCATAAAAGATGCACTAAAAGAAAACATAAAAAACATAGTGCCAGAAAGTTTGTACGAAAATATAATTTTTAATATAAAAGAATCGCTTTCCAACAATTCCTTTAATTTAGAAACCTATAAATATAAAACAAAAAGTTCGGAAAAATATATTGAAGTTCAGTTTATCCCCCTTATTAAAGAACAACAAGTTGCAATATTAATAAAACAAGCAAACTATAAAATAGAGTTTGAAACTAAACTTCAAAATTTAAGCAAAGTTGCCATAGGTAATGATGATAAATTTACAGAAAAGTTAGATTCGATATTAGCACTTGGTCAAAAAATATTTAAAACAGAAACCGCATTTTTAATGCGATTTATAGACGAGGATACCGGTTATATCGCATATTCTTCCAACAACACTATTTTTAGAAGAGGCGAAATGCATGTAATACCAAAATTTGTACGACAGGTGTTAGATGATAAAATTATTTCAAGCCAAAATATAGACCAAACGGACTTAAAAAATACGATGCTTTCGGACAAAAATATTAAATCTGTGATATCTGCACCAATATATATATCATCTAAAATAAAAGGTTGTTTATGTTTTGCTGATACTAAAATAAACATACAAGAAACTAATATAGATAAAGAATTTTTAGGACTTATTGCAACTTTAATAAGTCAAAGTTTAGAGATAAGACAAGATAATAAACTTTTATCTTCTCGGAAAAATATTTTTAAATATATGCTTGACGATTTAGAAACTCCTTCCTTAATTATCGACGATAAATATAAAATAGAATACATAAATTCTAACTTTGAAGATTTGGTAGATGCTGAAATAAAAAGTTTAAAAGGGAAAAATTTCTTTAAGAAATTTTTCCCCAATTCAAACACTCAGGCAGAACACGATTTTGAAAATGAATATTTAACAACCAAGGAAAATACTTTCCAAATATATGGGCAAATGTTGCTTGGTAAAAAGGATTATATAAATATAAATTTAAGGTGTATGGTATTAGAAAATAAATTTGGCAAAGCTGAAAGTTATGTATTAATATTAGAAAAACATTTATAATCCCTCCCAATTTTCACAAATACCCCCAATCACTTTTGTGTAGTATTTTTTTATGTGAATAAATAAATATTTTTACAAGTATTCCACCCTAAGTTTTATGTCGTATTTTTTCGCTGGCCGAGGCCTGAGGGAGGGAGGTTTACATTACCGAATACTCCGCTATTCTTACTATGAGCACTGCGAAGAAGTAGCGGTAAATAACCGACCGAAAACAAAGGCCAGTGGAAAAATACGACAATAAAAGAAAAACCCTACGAGAGAAGAGCTCGCAGGGTTTTGTTGTTTATAAACATTATGCTACTAGGTTAGGCTACTAGCATTTTTTGGGGTTGGGTTTTGGTTGCGTTGTTTGGTGTTTGTTTTGAGGAGGATGATGGTACAAAATTCTTAACTTCCAAATCGCACTGATGCATAAGGTTAATATCCTTAAAAAGTAAATTTTCGCAATTCAAAATGTTTTTTCTAACCAAACCCTGTTTAACTTTAAATGCAAACATATGCATTTTCATTCGTTGAGAAACATCTGCACTTTTTCGCCAGAAATCCCCGTTAAGTCCTAACCATTTTATTCCCGCTTGCCACCACACAGGCATTATTATTTTATTTTTTTTATACTTTGAAGAAAAAGTATAAGAATGTACTGCATTTTCTATATTATGAAGAATACTTAACTGAGTATCTGATACATTTTTTATTAAATTCCATCTTGCTGTTATATAATCCATATCCATTTACCTCTAACTATTAATATTTTTTATTTCTATATCCCAATCTTTATCAATTTTTTTGTAGCGTTTTTTAATATTTTCTGGCACATAAAAATTAACAACTTCCTTCCAATTACCCTTTACTATGAAATTACCAATAGAGAAATTAGGTACTCCCTTAAAATATTGTTTAAGGGCATTATTAATCACATTGAACTCTTCAACATAGCTATTTAGTTTTTCTCTTCTTTCAAGTAGCTGATGAACCATTTCGTATAATTCTGCCCCACTACCTAAAGTTTCATTCAATGATATTTTGTTTTTTATTTCATATTCCATTGTAAGGCTTTAACCTCCTTGTTTTTATTTTTGAAAAATTTTGTAAAATTTATTAATACTTTTTAAGCGCCCAAAATTATTGTTTTGGTTTAGGGGAGAGCCGTCTACAGACACATATAGTGTACATATCTGCATAATAAAAATGGGCGCTTTAATTTAGATAATAGCGGGGTTTCCGCTAGGAATTTTTGGACTTTAAAGAAATACTTGCCAAAAACCTTATCAAATATGATACAATTGTATCAGATATGATAAGCCTTGTCAAGCGTATTTTAATAGTCGCCTTGCAAAGCAAAAAACTGGAAGGAGTGTTGTTATGAAATTAGGAGAAAAAATAGAATTATTGTTAAATAAAACCTCTATGACCAAGGTAGAGTTGGCAAAAAAATTAGGGTTGAAAGATTCTAGTGTGGTTTCCCATTGGGTTAAAAATAGATTCAAACCAGAAAAAGAAAATGTTGTAAAACTATCGCATGTTTTTGAAAAACCTGTGACATATTTTGCTAATGATAAAGATAATTATGAATGTGGCGATCCTAAAGAAATGGAAAACTTAGAAAAAAAATTATACGAAGCACTTATAACTACCGAGGATAAAGCAAAAAATATTAATGTTTTATCAGAAATAAGTGAAGAGCCATTTTATTTAAGTTTGGATTGTCTGCCAGAAGAAATATTATCTTTGATGATAGATAAAGATGCCTTTGCTGTTAAAGCCACAAAGAACTTATCTTTCGCTGAAGCTGGTGAATATATTATTATTTCTAAAACTAAAGATATTAATAGTGGCAAGATTATGCTTGTTAATATTGATGATGATTATTCTTTTAGAAAAGTAATTATAAAGAAAAAAGAAGTTATGTTTTCTTATAAAAAAGCTGGAAAGTTTAAGGTGGAAAAGGCAAAAACTGGTTCTTATGAAATTGTAGGACAAGTAATAGGAACATTCAAGAAGTTGTAAAAAGGGATATTATTTTCTATTCCTATAATGTTGGGAATCGCCGAATTTGCCCCAGCAAACCTGTTCGCCAAACTTTTCAAGTTCTTTAGCTACATTCTTTTTGGTAATAGCGATGTTTCGTTCGTACAAATTATAACTTTCTCTGCATCGTTCTGGTGTGATATTTGGCATAATTACATTTGCACCTGCCAAAATACCTTGTTCTCTTCCGTTTTTTGCCAAAGCATCTAATGATGTTGCAGAAGCAATATTAATATCTGGCATAAGCATTCGCAAAATGGCAACGCTGTTTAAAGCTAGCTGTAATCTTTTATCTCTTGATGGAATTTCATTGCGTTTTTCATACAAAGGCGTTTTACTATGCTCAATAAATGGACCTAATCCACACATATCAATATCAAATTCTTTTAAAAATAATAAGTCGTCTGCTATGTCTTCCAAATTTTGATATGGAAGCCCCACCATCATACCACTGCCCACCTGAAACCCGACATCCCTTAAATGTTGAAGGCAATCAAGCCGAGCTTGAAAGTTATGTTTATCGTCGTTTGGATGGATTTTTTCGTAAATTTTAGGGTTTGTGGTTTCTATGCGAAGTAAATATCTATCTCCCCCACATTCTTTCCAATATTTATAAACTTCTTTGCTTTGTTCCCCACAAGAAAGCACAATGCGAAGATTGTTATTTGTCTTTTGTTTGATTTTTGCAAGAAGTTTACCGAAATTTTTGACATAATTTTTATCTAACACTTCGCCACTTTGTAAAGCGATAGAACCAAATTTATTTTCATGTGCGAACATAGCAAGGTCAAAAATTTCGTCCTCGCTTAGCAAGTATCTTTTGACATCTGCATTAGATTTTCTTAACCCACAATAATAACAATCTTTTTCACAAGCATTAGTAAATTCTATTAAAGCTCGAAGATAAACATTTTTACCAATGGTGTCTGATTTTATTTTATATGCCTTTTTTCTCAACTCTTGGGCTTGAGAATTTTCTGTATTTAAAAGTTCAATAATTTCTTGCTTAGAGATAGACATCTCGTTTCCCTTCTTTTATTTCGTCAATATTTTTACGGATTGTTGCTTGGAATTTTTCGTCCAACATTTCTTTTTCGATAACTTGATTGATTAAATCAAAACCTTTTTTTTGCAAAATATCGTCGGCATAATCTAATAAATATTCTGCGAAACTAAAAATTGCATTTGGTAAACAATGATGTTTTATTAAACCAGGTTTTGCAAGATCCATAAAATCTTTCCCTACTCTTCCAAGCCTATAACAACCGGTGCAGAAAGATGGAATGTGTTTATGTTCCACAATGTCTTCTATAACTTTTTCCAATGGTCTGTGATCGCCCAAACTAAATTGTTCGCCTGTATGTTTTTCTTCCTCGTCTTCTTCATAACCACCTGGGTTTGTTTTTGAACCTGCTGATATCTGTGATACCCCAAGTTCTAATGCCTGCCTTCGCATCGCCTCGCTTTCGCGAGTGCTAAGAATTATCCCCGTATACGGAACGGCGATGCGAAGGCAGGCAATAATTTTTTTAAAAGTTAAATCGTCAATTGGGTATGGCGGATTTTCGCTTAAATCCGACCCTGTGGCAGGCTCTATACGAGGCACAGAAACTGTGTGCGGACCTATACCATACTTTTTTTCAAGATATTCGATATGTTTAAACATCGCGATAATTTCGTACTTATAATCATACAAGCCAAACAAGATACCTATACCGATATCTTGCATACCGGCTTTGAATGCTCGATCAATAGCGTCCAATCTAAATTGATACTTAGACTTTGGCCCTGCGATATGAAGTTTTTTATATGTCGGCTCGTGATAGGTTTCTTGGAATAGTTGAAATGTACCAATATTATATTTATTAAGTTCTTTAAATTCGTCTTCGGTTAGTGGCGCAATATTTATATTTATTCGACGGATATTGTTCTTGCCATCTTTTTGTGCATAAATAGTTTTGATACTATCAAACACATATTGCAAGCCATCTTTTGGATAGGACTCACCTGCAACAAGCAATATCCGTTTATGTCCTTGTTTGATTAATGCGAGGGCTTGGTCTGCAATTTCCTGCTGGGACAGCGCTTTTCGTTCTATCAATTTATTGGAAGCACGAAAAGCGCAATACAAACATTCATTATTACATAAATTGGAAACATAAAGCGGGGCAAAAAGCACTAAGCGATTGCCGTAGATGGTATCTTTAATTTCTTTAGCTGTTTGGAATAGGTCTTTTAGAAGAGGGTTTTTGTCGTCGATATTAAGGATAGCAGAAACTTCCTCAACATTTAGACCTTTGAGTTTTTTTGCTTTGGTAAAAATATTTTTGATATCTTTTTCAGAATATTTTTTAGAAGAATGTAAGATATCATTAATTTCTTGTTCGACAATTTTCATATAAACCCCTCTTATCTATATGATATTAATTTTGGAGGATAAAAGGTAGAGAATCAAAAATGTGTCATGCTGAATTTATTTCAGCATCTTATAGAAAGATCCTGAAACAAGTTCAGGATGACAAAAAAAATGTTAGAAAGAAATGAGATTGCCACGTCGCTAACGCTCCTCGCAATGACAAAAATAAATCCCTCGTCTTTTTTCCTATTGGAAAAAATCCACTCCCTTTACAAAGGGAGAAAAAGAAAATAATCTATTTTCGTATTTAGCTAAATACGAAAATAGATTATATAGATTACAATAAAAAACATATCTCTCCAAAAAAAGATATGTCCCTATTAGAAAGACATATCCCCCATAAAAAAATAAAACCAAATAAAAAAAGAGAGGAATATATTCCTCCCAAACTTAAAACAAAATAAAAAAAGGAAGCATGCCACTCCCTATAATTATCACTTCCTATTGTTTACTCCCTAGAACTCTAAAAGATATTTCACATCCCCCACTTTTGAAGGGCAATTTAAAATTTATCTTTGTGTCAAAGTAAATTGACCTTCAAATATTGTACCCGATTTGAAAATTTATGTAAATAATGATTTTGGATTACTCAAAATTTGATAAATATTTATTTGCTTTTTTAAGAGTTTTAAATTTCTTTTGTTCAATAAAAAAATCTTGGTTAAAAATTCTTCCGTATTTATAAATACTCAAGATATATTTATTCCTCTCTTTAATTAAATGGATATCTATATCTCTTTCTTTATCTTGTAAAACTTTTCCATTAGTTGAAGTTGCATTCTTTTCGCTAAATATTAAAATTTTACCCATTCTATAAATTGGTGTATCATCAGAAGGATTTTCTGTTATTTCTGGCTCCCCCATTAAATCTAATAATGCATATTTTAGCTCCACATGATGATGTCCACCATAAACCACCAAAACTTTATTATATTTATTTAAATTCTCCGCAATAATTTTTGCTATATATTGATTTCTTATTCTGCCTGTTTCTGACCTCATTAAAGCACTTTTATATTCTTTTTCACCTTTTCTAAAAGGAAAACTTTCTTTTTTCTCAACATTTTCCATATCAAATTCTTTTTCATTTGTTTTATAATACCAACTCTTAAACTCATCATATGTAAACATTTTTCCAGATATTTCCTCTATATAAAAACGACTATTTTCTAAATTTTTTGTAGCCATATCAAAACTCATTTTTTGTCTAAATAATCTATCTAAAAACCCTATCCCTTGTAAATCTTCTACAGTATATATACCTTCTCCATAACTTGTAATAAATTCTTCATTAGAAGGTTCTGCTCCCAAGAAAGGGACACCTTTTTGGAAAGCTAATGTGTAAGAATAACTTCGCTCATCTCTCATTACACTAGAAAAAGCCCGACCTGGATTTAATCCTTCTTCTTTGGAAATTCCTTCTATTAATAAAATATCGGGGAAATTTTTACTATCCAAAAATTCCTCTGTAATAAATTTAAAAGTTTTTTTATTATATCCATGAACAGATGCAATAAACACTAATTCTTTTTTTCCTTTTTTATATATGGCTTTATAGGGATGTGGAGCAGGAATTTCATCTTCAACTTCGTGTGTTAGTTTAACCAAATCAGGGTTTGCTACGAATTTTTGAGCATTAATGTTTAATGCCAAAAACAATACTAATGTAACAAAAACAAATAAGAATATTTTTTTCATTTTTATTAATCCTCATTAGCAGATTTTAACCCCAACTTCTCTACTTCCTCGTCAGATAATGCATAATCTAAAAATACTTTGCCGTCCAAATGATCCACTTCGTGCTGTATCGCTTTTGACATTAATCCTTCTGCAGTAATTTCCATCGGTATGCCTTTTTCGTCAATATATCTAACCGTAACTTTTTTAAAACGACGAGTAAATTTATATAATCCCGGAAATGATAAACACCCTTCCTCTTCTATCATTTCCCCCTCATGCGAAGTAATTTCTGGATTTATTAAAACGGTTCTTTCAAAGTCTAAAAAGTGTTCGTCTTTTGGTATCATCAATACGGCTATTCGTTTCGAAATGCCTATCTGATTAGCTGCCAAACCTAAACCTTTGGCTTCTATACAACTTTCGGTCAAATCTTTAATTAGTTTATTCAAACCTTTTTCTTCGTCGAAGATTATCGGCTTAGTAGGTGTGGTTAACATCTTTTTATCATCTGTTTTATATTCAACAATATCTTTTATCATAAATTATTCCAATGTGTGGGATACTTCTCTGCCCTCCCACAAAATTCTTACATTAATCTTTTTCTCTAGCTCTTCTTTTTTAAGCGCACCCCATGCCATCACAAGTCGTTCAAGCTGATTATTTGCACCATGCGAGCCGGAAACTCCCATTACTATCTGATTCGCACCAGATGCTTTTGCAACTTGCGAAATCGCATAAAATGCATCATTAGATTGTACAAGTATAGGCATAACCCTATGTCCAAATTTTTCCGCCGATAAAATCACTTTCGTAAACAGTTCGTTTTCTTCTGTCGGTGCAAAGCTTACATTTCGCCCAAAGCGAGATTCGGTCACAGGTTTTGCATAAAATATAACAACATCTGTTGTGTTTTCGTCCAAAGTTTTTAAAACTTCCTCAAAGTGATATAAATTACTTGGATTTTTTACAGCTACAAGTGTTGTATTTGGTTTATTAAGTTTGCCAAGCACTTCTTCTAAACTGTTCACATTTTTTGTATTTATTTTTTCACGATGACCTTCTTCAAACATTGCATTAGCTTTTTTTGCATTGAGTTTTTCACTAATCCAAAACACTATAAACAAAAACACTGTAAAAGAAATACCTGTTATAGTTGCTGTTTTTTTAGTAAATAAGTTTACTCCTGCAAGTGCAACTAATATAAGTAAAATTATTGTTATGCCGACTGGGAAATAATAATTTTTTATCTTTATATTGAATGGAACCATAAATTCTCTTTTCTTTTCTCTGTTTTTAAAACGGAGCATAACAATGGCAGCAGTTTCTAATACGAAACTCCATAAAACACCAAATGCATATGCTTCACCAAGCAAGTAAACCTTACCGCCAGATAAAACTATTATCAAAATTTGTGTAATGGCTACCACATTTATAATATTGTGTGTAGTACCATATTTTGGGTGAATATTTCTAAACCAATCTGTTAAAACACCGTCTTCTGCTACTCTGTTTAACACTCCGTTAGAACCTATCAATGCAGTATTGACCGCACCAGATAACATTATAACACCAGCAAACACGACCAATGCTTGAAGTATAAGTTTTAGTCCTTGTGGTCCCCATAGTTGCATCGACAAACCACTCAATAAATTCTCTGAATACTGACCTATAATTTCTGGTGGGATAATTAAGCTAGATAAAAATGTTAAACCGCCTGTAAACACTAAGGCGAATATGAAAACTATAATAGCTGCTTTTTTTAGGTTTTTAATTTTTGGATATTCTATCTCTCTGAAAACTTGTGCCATTGTTTCCAAACCACTTAATGCTAAAACCGAATGACCAATAGCCATCACAACACCAAGCATACCTATTTTTTGAAGTAATGTTGGTTTAACCCAACCGTAAGCGTGGTCTGAAAAATCTAAAGCAAAAGTAGGAAGCACTGCACCCCGCTTTGCTATTGTTACTATCGACCATACAAATAATATCACACAAATAAAAAAAGCAAAAATAATTATTTTTGCACTTTTGTCACTAGAATCTTCTATACCCTTAACATTTTGATACCAAAAGAACATAGTTACTAAAATTGCGAAACAAACTGCAAAAGTATTTTCTGGTATATACATTGTAACACCAAAATGATGAAATAAAGAATTTATTAACCCCGATAAATAATGTCCTGCAGATACACCAGAGATTGGTCCTGTTAAAACAAAGTCGAACATAATGGCACCCGTTGCAACTTTTGCGACCGTACCACCAAGACCCTCTTTTACTACCTTATATACACCACCTCTTACAAACATTGAACAACTTTCTGTATAAACTGCTAACATTGCACCTGCAAAAAGCATAACCGCAATAACATACCATGGAAATGCCTGACCAAATGCACGCATAGCAATACCACCAACATAAAATGCGCTGGAACCAAAGTCGCACAGCACAACGGCTGCTGCTTTCCAAAATGGTATGAAAGTAAGCATGGCAGTAGTTAGAACAACTACTTTTTTAACCCGCAATGGGCTGTTCTTGTTTAGAAATGTAGTATTTAGATTTTCTTCTGAATTGCTCATATAATATTTATTTTACTTAATTTAGCTACTTTTGGAAGCGATTTTTTCAAAAATTTCCTGCTCGCTATTTAGTGAAATAATATCGCTTATAAACTGAGATTGGAATGTTTGGGATAAATTAGATAGTAAGTTTAAATGTTTTTTGAAAAAATCGCTCCTAGCAGGCGACACAAATAAAAACATAGCTTTAATATCTATATCATTACCTTCGTCTTTTAGGGCTGCATTAGGTAATATTGCAAAAGCACATTTAAAGTTGTCTATCCCCTCGAATCTTGCATGTGGAATACTTAAACCGGTATCAAGTGTAGTGCTTATACCTTCTTCTCTTTTTAATACTAGTTGTAGGATATTGTTTTTATCCAAAGAAGTATCTTGCTTGCAGAGTATCTCTACAAGCTTTTCTATAAGATTGTTTTTTGATATATTTTCTTTCACAATCAACACATTGTTTGTGTTGATGAAGTTGGATATACTTGTTTTATCTTCGGGTTCGCTGTTCATATGTATACTTAAATTCTACTAAATACAAAATATGTTTGCAATAATTTGCTATATTTTTAAAGTATGAAGAAACTTATATTTTTATTAATAACCATAATAATGGTTTCTGCAAACTTATCAGCAGAGGATATACCAGACCACCATTTACAGCACGAAAAAAAATCAAATGTTTTTGGTGGCAGTTTAGAAGTTGGTGCTTTTGCCTTTATTGAACAAAATGCATATAAAGGAACTCATTCCAATTACGAGCTTTATCCTTTAATAAGATATGAGAAAGAAAATTTAACACTTGCATTTCCTACTAGCAAATATGAAATAGAACTATCAGATTATTTTTCTTTAATACCAAAAATAGCATACAGGTTTGAAGGTTATAAAGATAGCGATAGTGTATATTTAAATGGAATGACAGCTCCAAAACCAACTGCTGAAGCAGGGCTAGCATTGGAATATATCAACCCAAATTTTACAATAAATTTCGAGGGTATGGCTGATATACTTAATCGTCATAAGGGAAGCAGTATTTTATTAGATATTTCCAAAAATTTTCATGCAAAAGATTGGCTTTTCAGACCATATACTGGTGTAGAAGTTTATAGCGATAATTTTGTGGATTATTATTACGGAGTTTCCCCTTCAGAAATTAAGCCAGACCGTCCCGCCTATCAAGGTGAAGCTACTGGTATTTATTTTATAGGTTTACTTACATTAAAACCAGTAAGCAAAAAGGTGACATTATTTTCCTATATATCTAATGAGTGGTTTGGAGCAGGAGTAAAAAATAGTCCTATAACGGATAGAACGCAAAGGTTTAGAATATTTTTAGGCTTTAGTTATTTGATATAGAAGTAAAAAAGATTAATAAAAAAAGGCTAGCAAAATTTTGCTAGCCTTTTTTAATATTGCTCCTCGGGTTGGACTCGAACCAACAACCTACCGGTTAACAGCCGGTCGCTCCACCATTGAGCTACCGAGGAATAAATCTGCTATATATATATTTTATTAAAACCTGCACAAATTGTAAAGAGTTTATGTTTTTTATTTGACTTTTTAATACTAATATCTGCTAGAATAAAAGTTGAACATTCAAATATCAATGGGGAGGTAATGGATTATGACAGGAAAAAAATGTTGGTGTACATCAATCGCGATGATACTACTTATTATTGGTGGTTTAAACTGGGGATTAGTGGGAGCATTCGGGTTTGATTTAGTAAAATACTTGCTAGGCGATATGACGATGTGGACAAGAATAGTATATGGTTTAGTAGGGTTATCTGCATTATGTTTAATAATTAAGCACTTTAGCGGTAGCTGTTGCAAATAGCAAACTAGCTAAAAAGATTCTTTAAAATAAAACGGCGAATTTAATTATTCGCCGTTTTTTTAAATTGCAATAAAACTACATTACACCTAATTTCTTTTTTAGTGAATTAACAAACTCTATTTTTTCTTTTTTGTTTTCTTCCTCTTGCTTCCACCGTCTAAAAAACTTAGAACAATCTCTACCTAAATCTTTTTTTCTTTTATAAAACCAAGCTTTATGTTTTTCAACATTTTTAATATCAACAAACCCATTAAAACAACTAGTCTTATCAAAAAAAGTCAGCTCATCTTTCCAAAAATCATCACTTTCAGATAATTTTGATAAAAAATCATACATCTCACCCTCTGGATACTTTTTACCAGGAAGAAAAATAATATTATCTATATTTTTATACTTATCTTTTAGATCCGCATCTAAAACAAAAATAAAGTTTTTAAAGGTTTTTAGTTTATTTCTTGCTAAAGTTACTATAGTTCCATCGGACATTCCTTTATGATCAATATCGAAATTCTGCCTTATTCCAGTATTAGATAATAAGTTGCGAATCCAACTTGCTGCCACTTCATCTTCACACAAAACAGCTTGTTTTATAATTGGAACTTTCCCTCTTGCCTCCATTCTTATTTTATGTTTAGTATAGTCAAAAGATGGATTTAAAGTATTTTTTACTTTACTCTCCATTTTTTCTAAAAAATTAACCACAATATCATCTTTTTCAGATATTTGAGTTTTAAGAGTATTAACATAATCCATAATTTCTAAAGAATGTGTTGTAAAAATAATTTGTAAGTTTAGTTTCTTTGCGTAAGAATAAAGGCTTTGAATCAAATTTATTTGTGCTCCAGGAAACAATGAAGTTTCTATTTCATCTATTAATAGAATTCCACCTTTATATTCTGAACCTAATTTTTCTCTTAACTCTTTAAAAGAAATAAGAGCTGTCCACAATTGCCCAAGATTATCTTCCCCTGCAGATGTTCCCCATGCACCATATTTTTTTGTTTTTATTCCAATACATTTTTTATTAGGTGTTTTTATGTTTTCTGAAGAAATTATTTTTTCTGTAGATACAAATATATTACTCGCAAATCTTATAAATTCCTTCTCAACACTCCCATCTAAATTAGACTTATTTATATTAACTTTTTTTTCTTCTTCTTGGGCTAAAGGATATAATCTTCTTAATCCCAAATAAACAACTGGATGACTAAATTTACGATCTACCTTCTCTGTTATTTGACGAACTCTTATTTCAAAACGATCTTTTTGTTTACTATGCCTTGTTGAAGTACCCTTAAAAACAAGTTGATCAATATCGCCATTTTCTTCTTTTTTCTCGAATATCCCATTATAAGAGTATTTTTCATCATAATCATTTTTAGGACATAATTTAAAAATTTCCGAATAAACTGTTTCAAACGGATTTTCATTAATGGTCTTATGAATTATTTTATTTTTATCCCCTCTAAAACTACACAAATGTCCCGCAAGACCTAAAATTGAAGATTTTCCAGTTCCATTTAAACCAGATATTACAGTTAAAGCTTTTCCAAAGCTCACAGAAATTTCTTTCATATGTCTAAAGTTTTCTATTTCTATATTTTTTAGTTTCATTTCACGCCTCATATAAATTTAATAATATTTAATCATTTTACATTATTTTTGGAGAGATGTGAAAAAATTGATTAATATTCATCCATTACAGAACCACAACAAAAACATCTAGGATAAACTATCCTTGTAAACTCCTTTCTTTTAAACTCACAACTTTGGCATTTGTAGATATAAAACTTTTTCATATTAATAACCTTTTTATTTTATCTTACAACCTATCGGTTGTTTTTGCAAGTCTATATAATGTCTAAACTTTATATAAGGAAGGATTTTTATATGGCAAAAGCAGATACAATACATAAACCAAATAAAAGATTAATACAGAAAATTTCTAAAATAATAAGAACAGAAAGAAATAAAAAAGGACTCACACTAGAAGAGCTAGGTAATATGTCTGGTATTAATTATAAGTATATTCAGAGAATAGAAACTTTAAAAGTGAATCCTTCTGTTTCTATATTGCATTCGTTATGCAAAGCATTGAAAATGAATATTAAAGATTTATTTTAATTGAATAAAAGCCCATTCTAACCAGCTCGTAAGAGCTTTTAAATCTGTGAGATTTATTGTCGGTCCGCACCAAATTCGAAGCCCAAGTGGTGCATAACGATAAGAAGAAATGTCATAAGCTACTTTTTCTTTTTCTAATAATTTTATCATCGCCCCCAAAAACTTTTTTTGTGCGAGCTTTGAAAGTTTTGCAAAATCTTTATCAACTATTTTTAAACATACCGATGTTTTTGAACGATACTGTTTTTGGGGGCATAAAAATTCAAAAATTTCGCTCCCGTTTACAAAAGTTTCTAGCACTTTATAATTTTGTTCCACCCTTTTTACAGAACCTTTTAAACCGCCAACTTTTTTTATCCAATTTAAACTATCAATTGCATCTTCTACAGCCAACATTGAAAGTGTGTTTATGGAATATCCATCAAAAATTTCCTCGTCCAACTTGCCATTCTTTTTTATTCTGAAAACTTTTGGTATTGGACGATTCTTCGGCGAGAAACTCTCCAACCGCTTAACAGCTTTGGGTGATAATGCCAGCATCCCAAAACCTGCTTCCCCCCCCATCACTTTCTGCCAAGACCATGTAATAACATCCAATTTCTTCCAATTAATATTGTATGCAAAAACTCCGCTTGAACCATCGCATATAGTTAAACCTTTTCGCTTACTTTTTAGCCAGTTCATATTTGCCGGCACGCATGTGCCGGCTGTGGTAGCATTAAGTGTGAATACAATGTCCTTAGTGTCGCTTTTAACAGCCTGCAAGTTTGGCAGTTTTCCAAAACCAGCTTCTAAAATTTTACAGTTTTTTATTTTTAATTCTTTAGCGATATCTATCGCCCAATGTTTTGAAAAACTGCCAAAAACTAAAACCTCAACGGGTAATTTTCCTAATAAATTCCACAAGGCAAGTTCCACTGCACCAGTATCAGATGCTGGCACAATTGCTAGCTTATAATTTTTGGGTATCCCCAAAATATCCCTACTCTTTTGTAATACTTCCCTTACCTTATATATACAATCATCGGATTTATGGTATCTACCTACTAATGCTCCCTTCAGTGCATTAGGTGTCCAACCCGCTCTTTTGCTAGACGGACCAGAAGCAAAATTGATATTTTTAGGTTTAATTTTTGGTTTCTTCATAAAAGCTCCATATAATAATATCATTATACTAATTAAAAAAACAGGTCTACAATTGCTACACATTTTGCTATACTTTTTTTAGGGGATTTCTATAATGACAAAAAGGGTTAATAAAAATACTAATAAAAAGAAAAAAATACTGCTCGTTTTTGGCACTCGTCCGGAGGCCATTAAGTTTATCCCTCTCTATCACGAACTAAAAAAATATCCCAAACAATTTGATGTAAAAATATGCACAACCGCCCAACATAGACATATGTTAGATCAAGTTATGACTTTCTTCGATGTCAAAAGCGATGTAGACCTTAATGTTATGAAAGAAGGTCAAAGTTTTTATCAATTAAACTGCAGTATTATATATGGAATAAAAAAAGTTTTACAATTAAACAAACCAGACCTTGTTATTGTCCAAGGCGACACTACAACAACATTTGTATCCTCGCTTGCATCTTTCTACGAAAGAATAGATGTCGCACATCTTGAAGCTGGACTTCGTACCCACGATATTTATTCCCCTTGGCCAGAAGAGGCTAATCGTCAATTAACTGGTAGAATCGCAAAATTTCACCTTGCACCAACACAACATAATAAATATCATCTTCAAAAAGAAAATATACCAACAAAACACATAGCTGTTGTAGGTAATACTGTCATAGATGCACTTTTTATGACTCTTGATAAAATTAAAAAAAGCAAAAAATTAGAAATACAAATTCTTAAACAACTGGAATCTGAAGGATTTGTACCTAATGATAGAAAATTTATTTTAGTAACCGCTCATAGACGAGAAAGTTTTGGCGAAGGTTTTGAAGGTATATGTAAAGGCATCGCAAAAATAGCAAAAGCATATCCAGAAATTGATATTGTTTACCCCGTACATTTAAACCCAAAAGTAAGAAAACCTGTTGGCAAATATTTATCTAACAAAAAAAATATTTTTTTAATAGAACCGCTAGATTACAAAAGCTTTATTTATATGATGGATAAAAGTTATTTTGTAATGTCAGATAGTGGTGGTGTGCAAGAAGAAGCACCTTCTTTAGGAAAACCAGTTCTTGTTTTAAGAGAAAAAACAGAAAGAGTAGAAGCCATTTTTGTAGGCACAGTAAAACTTGTAGGCACAAATGCAGATAGAATTTTTAGAGAAGCTAAAAAATTACTAACAAATAAAACTGCATACAAAAAAATGGCAGAACTTAAAAATCCCTATGGCAACGGGGATGCTAGTAAGAAAATTGTGAAATTTTTATCTAAGTATTACGAGAAAAAAAGAAATAAGAAAATAAAAAAATAAAAAAGCACTCAAAAGACGAAGAATAAAAAAAAATTAAATATTCGGGGGTAGAGGCATGTTTTTAGATATAACAATAGGATATTGGATATTCATGAAATCCCTGTTCTACTTTTGCGCAGTAGTTATTATGATAAGTAGTACAGACGACTTCTTTATAGACCTTGTTTACTGGTTGTATGTCTTACCAAAAAGAAAATTTTCTAAAAAGTTTCCACACAACACACTTCTAAAAGATTTTAACACTAAACCAGAAAAACAAATAGCCGTTATGGTTCCAGCTTGGAAAGAAGAAGCTGTTATAGAAAAAATGGCTAGATTAACCATTGAGAAAATTCAGTATAAAAATTATCAACTTTTTATTGGCACCTATCCAAACGATAAAGAAACTCAAGAAAAGGTGGATATCGTATGCAAAAATCATAAACAAGTACATAAAGTGGTTAATAAAAAATCAGGACCAACCACAAAAGCAGACTGTTTAAACAATATAATGGAAGCTGTTTTCGCTTATGAGAAAAAGCATAAAATGAAATTTGAAGTTATTGCTTATAGTGATGCAGAAGATATTATTTTCCCTATACAATTAAAACTTATGAATGCATTGTGTCCTACTTATGGGCTAGTACAATTACCAGTGTTTTCGCTTAAAAGAAAACTTTGGCAAATTACAGGTTCGCATTATATGGACGAATTTGCAGAATCGCATTTGAAAGATTTACCAGTGCGGGAATTCTTAACAGGTAATGTACCAAGTGCAGGTGTTGGGACAGCTTTTTCCAGAGAAGCAATAGAAAAATTACATTATAAAAATAATGGATTTGTCTTTAACCCTACCAGCTTAGCAGAAGACTACGAAATAGGGTTCACCTTACACGATATGGGCTTTAAAGAAACCATTTGTTTAATGCCTACACCAAAGGAATATAGAAGCAAAAACACTGTGCTCGATTGTCCTTATATCGCCGTACAGGAATATTTCCCAAGCAACTTTATTCGTGCTGTAAAACAAAAAAGTAGATGGATATCCGGCATAGTATTTCAAGGCACAAAACATATCGGCTGGCCAGACGAGTTTTGGAAAACTTATATACTTTTACGAGATAGAAAATCCATAATAACAAATCCTATTATGATACTTGCCTACTTTGTAGCGCTACATATTATAGCTATGGAAGTACATTCTGGTTTAGGCGACGGTATGTATTGGTTTCCTAACCTTGTACCATTAGATTCTTGGTTATGGATCATACTTATATTTAACGGATTTTACCTCTCCAACAGAATTCTACAACGGTTTATAGCTGTTTACAGAATATACGGACTACCACATGCACTTATAAGTCCAATTAGAATTATCTGGAGCAATATAGTAAACTTCTTTGCATTTATACATGCATTTAGATTAATAAGAGGGTCTGATGCAAAAGACGAAAACCCTATATGGGATAAAACCGCACACGAATTCCCAGATGTCTAATAAAAACTAAAGGAATATAACAAACTATGAGTTTGAAAAAAACAATATTATTGTTTCTTAGCATTGCATTATTTTTACCAAACTTGTCTTATGCTCAACAGGAAGAAAAAACTAGTATAAGAAGTTCTGTAAGAACAAACCGTGCTTACGACTTTTATCAGCAGGGCGAATATCAAAAGGCAACTAAAAACCTAGACGAAGCATTAAGAATAGATCCTAAAAATGAAAAAACTAGAAAATTAAAAATAGAAATTTGCATAAAACAAAACGATATCCCCTGTGCAGACGAAGAAACAAAATATTTATTAAAAAACAATCCAGAATCTGCCTATGGTTATTACTATCAAGCAAGAATATACGACGAACTTGACTACCAGAAAAAAACATTTGAAACCTCCTTTATAGGTTTTAGATATCCTGGTTTAAGTTCTGCAGAGGGCGAGTTTCTGTTTAATATAATGCTAAAAAATGCACAAACACCAAATGATATAAAAAAAATAGAACGCTGGATGGAAAGCTCTTTAACTTCCAAAAGATTTAAACCAGAATTCTATGCAATGGCATACGAAAGGTTAATAGAGTACGATCTTATAGACGATAAACCAAGACAAGCAAGGTTATTAGTAGGCACATATTATAAAACTATAGGCACACCGCCAGAAGAAAAAAGAATATTTTGGGCAGATTTGTTTAGCGCTCATAACGAATACAACACTGCTTATATGCTTATTAAAGATTTGCCTTCCGAAGGCAGAGTGTTTGAGATGCAAATAAATTCTCTTCTAAGTGCACAACGCTATCAAGAAGCTGCAAAATTAGGTGAGAAATATATAAAAACCGTCAGCAGACCAAGTGAAGACCTTTGGTACGGTTTGGCTAATTTATATGACAGAGCGGGATTAATGGAATCTGAATACTACACTATTTATCAAGGAATTAAAAGAACATCCAAAAACGATAAATTAGTTAATAGGTTCTATATAGACTTGCTATCTTTGAGAAGTATATGGGAATCTGAAAATAATATAAATGCTAAAAAGATAAACGAAAAGTTAAACGAAAACGAAGTAATATATCTTAGCAGAATGTCCAAGGCATACAAAAAGCAACTTGGGTATACTAACAAACTTATTAAAGGTGGACACTTTAGTAAAAAAGAAAAAAAGATGATGCAAAAAACTATAGCTCTCTTTAACAATAATGGAGATTGGAGAGAATATGCCAGAGAACTTCTACTTGGTAAAAAAGGTTCTGAAGCTAGAGCAGAGGGTATTAAAGCTGCTGGTGTCGGAGCAGGAGCAGGAGTACAAGCAGACTTAGAAGGATTGCTTATAAAAAAACTTGGCAGGAAATCTCTACAAGAAAGCACCCGAGCAAAAGAGTTAAATAACCTTGCTAGAGTTTATATGAAACAAGGGAATACTACCGAGGCGGATAAAGCATTAAATAGAGCTATTAAAAAATCTGACGAAGATGATGCTGATGCAATTTTAGGTATTGCTCAAAGTTATGCAGATATGAAAAATTATGAAAAAGCAATAGAAATCTGCAAGAAATTATTAAAGAAACATCCTAATCATATAAACACCTTAACATTGACAGCATATTCTTATATGCAGTTAGATAAAGAAATATATGCAATACCTTATTTAAAAAAAGCATATAATCTTTTACCAACACCAGAAAGACAGGCTAAAAAAACTCACTTCTCGCAAGAATTAGGACATTTGTATTCAGCTACAAACCAACCAAAAACAGCACTAAATTATTGGAATATATATTTAGAACAAAGAAAATCTTACGAGGTATCAATGTCTGCAACAGTATCTGCAACTATGATTAAAAATGTATCCTTGGCAGAAGAATATTTAAACCAAGTAAATGTAAATAATTTGAGCACAGAAGGTCAGGCAGATTATTGGGCAATAAAGGCAGACTTGTTAAATAAACAAAACGAAAAGTTAGTTGCAGGTAGTGCTTATAGAGTGGCTTTATCAATAGCACCTACTGGAAGTCTATGGGCTACATATGCTTACAATCAAAAAGCTATAAAAGATTATGAAGAAGCAGAATATGCTTTATTTAGAGCATTAGATTATGAACCAAATAGCTTTACCTATTTGACCGATATGACATATCTTCAAAAAGAAATGAATCAATGGCCAGAAGCACGAATGTATGCACACCAAGCATTAGACTTACCAAAAGAAGATACCTTAGAAGACGGTAAACAAAGATACGATTTAAAAACCGTGCTTACACCTATGGAACGACACTTTAAATTTTACGGGGCGGATGTCGTAAGGTTAGACTCTGGTACATTTGCACCAGGAACTGGTATTATACCCAACGCATCATATACGGGTTATGGTGGTATAGAAGGTTATTATATGCCATGGTTAGACGATAGTAAAAGAAAACTAGCCGTTAAAGGTAGAGTCTTTTGGAGTAATTACGACCAGTCATTTAGAAAAGTTAAAGACTTAATGGCAGCAGGACTTGGTTTAAGATATCAACCTTGGCAAAAGTATCAATTCTTTTTATCTGGCGAAAGAATTATACCTATCGGTAGTCAAACAAAAGAAGATTGGTTATTACTTGCAAATGGTTCTTTACAAGACGGGTTAGAATATGAATATATTAAAGACGACTGGTCGTTCTATAGTTTATTTGCGCAAGCTGGTTATTTAACAGAAGCTAGTATTCCACTTGCATCGGCAACTTTAGAATTAGGACATCACTTCAAACTATTCCACGGAAGACAATTCGCTGGAGCAATAGCACCAATGGTTGGTTCTGAAGCAGTGGCATACGATAAAGATACTCGTTTTGATGCAATGGTTGGGTTAGTTCTCAAAACATGGCATTGGGAAAATGACATCAGACCGCACCGATTACACGCACGACTTGCAATATTAAGAAGAAAAAAATTAGGAGGTAATGTAAATGATGACAACACAACACACTTACGATTGGAATTATTTTTCTAAGTTAGCAAAGAAAATATTAATGCCTTTGCTAATACTTTCCATAGCTCTTAGCTTGGGCTGTGGTAAAGAAGAAAGTAATGTTAATATGAAAGTTAAAAACGGGGTTTTAAATGGGGTATTCTATCAGCCACAAGGCAGAGATTTAAAAATATCTAGTAGTGAATGGGATAGACGATTAAAACTACTTAAAGATGCTGGGGTAGAAACTATTTATATCCAGTGGACAAAATATGAACTTTGTGTTTTTGAAGAAGGCGACGACAGATTAGTTAAAGATACTTGTTCTTATCCACTTACAAAAATAGTAATGAAGTATGCAAAAAAACATAAACTTAAAGTGGTACTTGGTTTATTTAGCGACACAAATTATTTTACAGAGATACAAACACAAAATGAAATGTTTTTAACTGAATATCTTTCTAAATTAAGAATTCGTTATAAAATATCGGCAGAATCGCTTGCAAAAACTTTCGGGACATCTTCCGCATTTGCTGGCTGGTATTTACCAGAAGAAATTGACGACTTACATTGGAACACTCTAAATAGACAGGTAATATTAAAAGAACATTTAGATAAAACCTACGCTATACTAAACAACCTAAAAAGCAAGAGTGCAAAAGTATATATATCGTCGTTCTTTTCTGCAAATACTACACCAAATTATTATGGAAAAATGTGGAGCTTTCTTACAAGAACATCACCATTTGTAGTTCTTGTGCAAGATACTGCAGGTATAACATCAACACCAGTTTCGGCTGAAAATAAAATACTATTTATACAAGCGGTTTCAAGTGCTATACCAGCAAATAAAGAGTGGGGTGTTATTTTTGAAATATTCCAACAAGATGGTATTAATTTTAGAGCAGCACGAAACGATAAGTTTTTAACTAAACATCAAATAAAAGCTTTAGATTTAAAACATAAACCAACTTACAAAATAGCGTTTTCTTTAAGATATTTATTTGAAGATAACGACAGACTACTAAAAGAATATGTAAGAAGAAATCAGCAATAGTTTAGGGAGATAAATTTTTATGATGAAATACTACACAGAAAAAATGAGAAAAAATTGGACTATGTGGGATGTAAAATCTGTTAGTTGGTGCGGTATAGTAATAGGTTTAATACTAGCAAAAGCATGGCCAAATGCAGTAAGTTTAGACTGGCATTGGTACATAATAGCTTTTGCTATTTTCTATTTAGTACCGGTAATAAGACTTTTCAGGAAATAAAATATTCATAGGGGGTTCTATGAAAGAAGCAATAGCAACTGTAAAAAGTATGCAATTTTGGCTGTATACCTTATTAATAGGTTTCGCAGGAATGATTTTGGCTTGTGATTCAGATAGTAAAAATAAAGAATTCAAAGGTAAAATAGCCAAAACTTATGACAAATCTGAAGCAGACTGGCCAAAAACCATGGTAGCACCGAAAGGTTCGCCAAATGTTTTAGTCTGGCTTTTAGACGACACCGGCTTTGCACAAATATGTGCCTTTGGCGGTTTAATAGATACACCTAATTTAGATAGGGTGGCATCTAATGGTTTACGATATAACAACTTTCACACAACGGCATTATCGTCGCCATCAAGAGCATCTATTTTGACAGGACGAAACCATCATAATGTTAGTATGGGTAGCCATGCAATAAGTGCGATGGGTTTTCCAGGATACAATGCAAGTATACCTAAAACTGCAGCGGGTATACCAAAAATTTTACAACAAAAAGGATATACAACATTTGCACTTGGTAAATGGGATCATACACCTATGGGCGATATAAGTATTGCAGGTCCTTTCGACAGGTGGCCTAGTGGCGAAGGGTTTGACCATTTCTACGGCTTTATGGCAGCAGATGCACATCATTATGCACCGGTACTTTGGACAGATCATACGCCGATAGATCCTTCTAAAGGCAAACCAAATTATCATCTAACAACAGACTTGGCAGATAAAGCAGTAGAATTTATAACTGGCACAAAATCTGCCAGACCAGACAGACCTTTCTTTATGTTTTGGGCAACTGGTGCAATGCATGCACCACATCATGCAACAAAATATTGGATAGATAAATATAAAGGTAAGTTTGATATGGGTTGGGACGAAGCAAGAAAACAAATTTTAGCAAGACAAAAAAAGTTTGGCATAGTTCCACAAGATACAGAACTTTCCCCCCGCATACCAGAAATTCCTGCGTGGGATAGTTTAACAGCCGAACAAAAGAAAATGTATGCTAGACAAATGGAAGTTTTTGCAGCACAACTTGAACATACAGACTATGAGTTTGGTAAAATTCTAAACACACTTGAAAGAATCGGAGAGTTGGATAATACCTTAATAATAATCACATCAGACAATGGTGCAAGTGGTGAAGGTGGTTTGGAAGGAACTCATAACGAATTCAAAATGTTGAACGGAATACCTAAAACCGAATTTACAGAAAACATAAAACGATATGATAGATGGGGCGATGCTTCCACTTATCCACATTATCATGCAGGTTGGGCAATGGCTGGGAATACTCCGTTTAAATATTTCAAACAAACAACACACAGAGGCGGACAACAAGACCCTCTTATAATTTCTTGGCCAAAAGAAATAAAAGCAAAGGGTGAAATTAGAAATCAGTATCATCATATAATAGACCTTACACCGACGATACTAGAAGCTACTAACACTCCTGCACCAAAAATGGTTGATGGTATTAAACAAATGCCTATGGACGGCATACCAATGAATTATAGTTTTAATAATTCAGGTGCAAAAGATAAACGGACAATGCAATATTACGAAATGTTTGGTAATAGAGCAATATATAAAGACGGTTGGAAAGCTGTTGCAATTCATGCAAACCGAATGCCTTGGAATGCTAATGTTGTGGCACCGTTTGAAGATGATGTTTGGGAACTTTATAATGTTAAAGAAGATTTTGCAGAAAATAATAATTTAGCAGAAAAGTATCCTAAAAAACTAAAGCAACTTAAAAAATTGTGGGACGAGCAAGCTTGGAAATATGGGGTATATCCTATGTATGACGATATGATAACTCGTTTCAGAATAGCTTTTAGTAGATATGCACCACAGCAAGATACACTTATATTCTACCCACCGGGAGCATATAGAATTTACGAGGCAATGTCACCACCGATAAAAAATAAAAGCCATAATATTACAGCAGAAATCAATGTTCCAAAAAATGGAGCAAGTGGTGTGATAGCTACTGCTGGTGGAAGAATGGGTGGATACTCTTTTTATGTGAAAGATAATTTCTTACATTACGACTATAATTATTTTAACGAAAAAAGATATCAATTAAAATCCTTTATGCCACTACCTACAAATAGAAAAGTAATTGTTAAATTTAAATTTAGCAAAACAGGAGATTTAAAAGGTATGGCAGAAATATTTATCGGCGAAGAAAGGGTTGCACATAAATTAATAGAACAAACTATACCAATAGTATTTTCTATGGAAGAAACCTTCGATGTGGGTATGGATACAGGCACATCTGCAAGCGAAAATTATATTAGCCCATTTAAATTTAAAAAAGGCTTAGAAAAAGTTACAATAGAAATTGAATAATTATGAAACAACAAGAAAATACAAATAACCTTGAAACATTGCCGAAAGGTTTACATATACTTGCAAAACCGATAGGTCCTAAATGTAATTTGGATTGTCAATATTGTTTTTATTTAGAAAAAGAGGCAATGTTTCAAGGTAGTGAAAATTTCAAAATGCCGGATAAAGTATTAGAGGCATATACAAAAAAATATATAAGAACTAATCCCAGCCCAGAAGTAGAATTTGTGTGGCAAGGTGGCGAACCGACACTTATGGGGTTAGATTTTTTTAAGAAAGTAATAAAATTCCAAATGCCATATATCGGCGAGAAAAAGATATTAAACTCGCTTCAAACAAACGGCACTTTATTAAATGATGACTGGTGTAAATTTTTAGCTCAACATGGTTTCTTAGTTGGCTTAAGTTTGGACGGACCAGAAAACATTCACAATAAATATCGTAAAAACAAAAAAGGCGAAGGCAGTTTCGCAGATACTTTGCGGGCATTAAAACTTTTACAAAAACATAATGTGGAACATATCATTATGGCATGTGTAGCTAAAGAACATACTAAACATCCGCTAGAAATTTATAATTTTTTTAAAGAGCAAGGTGTAAAAACTATCCAATTTAGCCCAGTAGTAGAAAGAGAAGCAGACGAAAATAATAAAAAATTTGGCTTATCTTTAGCATCACCATCTTCTAAAAATGTAAAAATTACCGACTGGTCTGTAAACCCAAAAGAATATGGAAATTTCTTAATAAAAATTGTGGACGAATGGATACAAAAAGATTTCGGAAATATTTTTATTATGAATTTTGAATGGGCATTACATAATTATATTGGAAACCCATCGCCAGTATGTACTTTTGCAAAAAGCTGTGGACGAGCTTTAGCTATGGAATATAACGGCGATATATTTTCCTGCGATCATAGCGTTTTCCCAGACTATAAACTTGGCAATATTTTAAAAGATAACCCACACAATCTAGCAGATAAAAATCAGGAAAATGGATTTGGTATAAATAAAACAAAAAATATTTCAACACATTGTCAAAAATGTGATATATTAGAATTGTGTAATGGGGGTTGCCCGAACCACAGGTTTGAAAAAGATAATTTAAATTATTTATGTCAAGGGTATAAAAAGTTTTTCAAACATATAGAACCATATTTATTAAAAATAAGTAAAGAATTACAGGTAGGGAGGATTAATGGAAATAAATAAAAAATCTAAAGTGCTAAAAGTTGGTAGTTATACTTTGGCCACAACACTTATGTCTATGACAGTTGCACCAGTAGCACAAGCAATACAACACGATGCAGAATTTTATGTTGTACAAAAACAACATGCTAAAGAGTGGAAAGCAGAAGACCAAGAAATAGATGCCAAACTTAAAGCATTAAAAGACAAATATGGAAAACGACCTAACATTATTCATATAATGTGGGACGATACTGGTGTAGGAGATATGGGATCTCCTTTATTCAATAAAATAAGAGGGTATGATACCCCTAATATCAACAAAATGGCGAAAGAAGGTGTCACATTTGCAAGAATGTATACAGAACCTTCCTCTACCCCAACTCGTGCAGCAGCTTTAACTGGTAGATTACCAATAAGAACTGGTATGTTTAAAGTTTTATTCCCCCCAGACGATATTGGCTTACCGGGTGAAGAAGTTACTATTGCTGAAGTATTATCAAAATCGGGTTATAAAACAGGGTTCTTTGGTAAAGCACATCAAGGAGTTATCAAAGAGAGTTATCCGCAGAACCAAGGTTTCGATGAAGCTTTAACAGGACTTTATAATCAATGGGGACCTATGATGTGGAATGCAAGTGGAGAAGCTGCAGGGTATAGTATCGGCTGGGAAAAAGATAGTTGGGATAAGAAATATGCACTCGATGAAAAGTTCAGACCATACGACTATATAATGGCAATTGATGCCAAAAAAGGCGATAGAGTTATAAAAGAATGGGGACGACCTAGTGTGAAAAATTATTTCAAACTAGAAAATGAACTTGTAGATAGATCTATAAAATTCATCCGCCAAAATGTAAAAGACAACAAACCATTCTATATGGCATATTGGCCAAATATCCCCGGCA
>JABHZW010000003.1 GCA_018656005.1 Candidatus Pseudelusimicrobium marinum
AAAGTTGTCGCCACTGGTGGCTTTGCAGGAAGTATTGCTAAAATTTGTAAAGATATTGACGATGTTCAGCCTCATCTAATAACAACTGCTTTAACAAAAATTTATATTCAAACTAAAAAATAGGTAGCGAAAAATGAGCGAAAGAAAGAATAAAATTGTAAAAGTTTTAGGCGTGTCGTTCGCTCATTTTTCGCACGATAGTTTTATGGCATTCTTAGCGCCAATACTCCCACTTCTAATTGCAAAATTTGGATTAACCTATTCTATGGCTGCATTAATAGGTATATCTCGAAATATCCCCACACTTTTCAACCCAGTAATTGGTAGCGTGGCAGATAGATATAACCTCAAATTCTTCGTCATACTTGGTCCAGCATTATCTGGTGTATTTATGTTGTCTATGGGTATCGCTCCAAATTTTGCTGTGCTTTTGCTTCTAGGTTTGGGTGCTGGTATCAGCAGTGCAATATTCCATATTCCATGCGCTCCACTAATTAAAAAATTCGCGGGGAATAAAATGGGTTTTGCTATGAGTATATATATGATAGGTGGCGAAAGTGCTAGAGCATTAGGTCCTATAATTGCATTAACAGTTGTTTCTATATTCGGACTTTCAGGAATGTATAAGGTTCTGCCCATTTGTATTTTAATAGCATTCATTATATTTATGGCACTTAGAGATATCCCCTATATCAAACCCACCGAAAAACATTCTGTAAAAGGTTCTATATTAGAAACTATTACTCACGGTAAATTATTTTTTATAGCAATATTCGGTGTGTTTCTTACAAAAATATTTACGGCATCTTTAACTGGCGCACTTTTACCTACTTATCTAGTTTCCGAAGGACATAGTGCCTGGATGGGTGGTATATGTTTATCTATCACTCAAATATCTGCAATTTTTGGGTTAATGTTTTCTGGATATTTGGCAGATAAATATGGAAGACTTAAAATTTTAACTTTCATTATAATATGTGCGCCACTTACAATGCTTGGCTGGTTATTTGCAGAAAGTATTTTCACAAATGCTCATATATTTGGTGGCGACCCACAAACTACTATCCAAATTGTAAAAATGTTATTTACAAGTGGTTGGTATTTTATACTTTCTTTATTTATATTTGGTGTTGTGGCTTATGCCGATATGCCAATATATCTATCCCTCGTACAAAGCTACGGGTTTAAATTTCCCGCAACTGCTAATGGTGTTTTTTTTATGGCACATTTCTTTTTAAGTTCTATAGGTGTATTTATGGCAGGTAGAATGTCTGATATTTTAAGTATGCACACAGCATTTAGGATTTTTGCGGGGATTTCTTTCCTTGGGATATTATTTATCCCCCTCTTACGAAAAGCTGCTAAACGAGCAGATATTCACGCGCAAGCTGATGCTAATGCAGAGCTTATAAGAAGTAGTCGTTAGGAACGACTCCCTTTTTGCCTTCGGCTTTTGCACTATTGCCTTTCTTTTTGAAAGGTATTTTCATTTTGTTTTGAAACATTCACCCCCACCTGCTCGCTTTTTCAAGCTCACTTCCTCCCCCCTCATTTAGGGGGAGGAAATAAAAAAAGGGAGAAAAAAAATATATAAATTTTGGTTAGTTAAAGGTACAAAAAACACTTCCTGCAGTAGTATCACATTCTGCATTTGGTGCTCCTAAGCTTTTTCCTAATTTTACACATCTATCTTCATTTGGTGTAACATATGACCCACCTGCTTGATAACAATTAAGTCTGTGTGTAAAATCTGAGTTATGTGTTTCTGTGTAAACAGCAAACGACCCAAAAGCTGTATTTTCGTAAGAATTAAAATAAGTAAGGTTTCTACCAATAACATCAGTGTAGTTTAAATATGGATAGATAGCATAGTCTTTTCCTGATACTGTTATTCTACAATAACTACTTGTACAATCGCTTCCTTGGTAATTTTTAAAAGTTAAATCTATTTGATTTAAAGCAGCAGTATAAGCCCCCTCGTTTGTAAGGCTTGCTCTGTCTAAAGAATCGTTTACATTTTTACCAATTGTCATTAAACCTGAAAGATGAGCTCTGTCTCTTGCAGTCATATATTTTGGTAAAGCAATGCTAGCTAGTACTGCTATAATTAGTACCACCACCAAAAGTTCAATTAATGTGAAACCTTTTTTGTTCATATTTTTATTATAACAAAAATGAATAAATAAAATAAAAAAATAAAGTTTGGTTAGTTAAAAGTACAATTAGGACTTCCTAGAGAAGTATCGCATGCCGAGTTTGAAGCTCCTAAACTTTTTCCTAATTTTACACATCTATCTACATCTGGAGCTATATGCGAACTTGCTTGATAGCAATTAAGTCTGTATGTAAAATCTGGGTTATGTGTTTCTGTATAAACAGCAAACGCCCCAAAAGACATATTTTCGTAAGAGTAAAAATAGGTAAGATTTCTTCCATGAGTACCTTGGTAATTTAAATAAGGTCGGATAGTGTAATCCTTACCTGATACTGTTATTCTACAAGTAGTACTTGTACAATCTGTCCCTTGATAATCTTTAAAAACTAAATCTGATTTATCTAAGCCAGGACCATAATAACCAGCTTCATCAGTTAGGCTTGCTCTATTTAAAGAATCGTTTACATCACCACCTATTATCATTAAAGCTACTAAGTGTGCTCTATCTCTTGCTATCATATATTTTGGAAGTGCTATTGTAGCAAGTACTGCAATTATTAGTATCACCACCAAAAGTTCTATAAGTGTAAAACCTTTTTTGCTCATATTTTTATTATAACAAAAATAAATATATAAAATAAAAGATTATTTTTTTAGTGGTATTTTCTTACTTTCCCCCTTTTGTAAAGGGGGTGATATTTGTGTTAACAAATATCGGGGGTTTTATGTTTCGAAGCATTAAAACCCTCCGCACTTCGTGTCGACTCCCTTTACAAAAGGGAGAAAAAGACAAAAGATATACAAAAAACCCCTAGCTATTGCTAGGGGTTTTTAAATTGAGATTGCCACGGGCTTCGCCCTCGCAATGACAAAATACTTTAATGTAATAAGCCCGAGTTCCTTATAAGGAACTCGGGCTGTTTCAATAAACATAATAATTTAAGTTTTCACTAGAAAACGACTATACCATGTCGCGAAGCGAAAAATGTCAGTGGCGACTCGCCACTATGCTTTTTTCTCTTCGGTTATCTTAGCACTATTCTTTAAAAATTCAAATACTTTTCGCTCGTTTAAGCTTGCAAGTATTTGATGTTTTTGCTTTTCAAAGAATTCGGTAATTTTCTTTTTATCTTCGTCTGTTTTACCGTTTCTTTCTAATGCTGTTGCGAGTTCTTTATTTAAATCATCTTCTGTTGCTTGTATTTTTTCTTTATCCGCCACCGCATGTATTACATAACCAATTTTCAAATCTCTTTCTACATTTGGTCGTACTCTTTCTGCCATACCTTTCTTTTGTTCTTCAGAAATTTCTGGTAGTTTTTGACCTGCAGCTGCACCACCCATTTGACCTGCAAATTGTTTAATAAAGTTTTCTACATTTGCATTTGTATGATAGTCCACTAAGCTTGATGGAAGTTCAAAATTATTTTCTTTTGCTAATGCTTCTTCTATTTGTTTTACAACATCTTGTTCGCTTAATTGTTTAGCTTCTTTGCCCATCATTTCTCTTACATGTGCTTTAAATGTTGCTACATCGGTGAAGTTCATTGTTTTTACAAATTCGTCTGTAAGTTCTGGTAAAACTTTCTTTTTAAGTTCTAAAATTTCTACTGTGAATTTGATTGTTGTTTTTTCATCAATTTTACTTTCAAATTCTTTTGTTTCACCTTTTTTTGCACCTTTAATAGCATCTGCCATACCAGCAATTGTTTGCGGTGCAGACATATCTATAAGTTCGTTTTCAGAACTATATTTATCTTCTTTTTTACCGTCTTTTTCGCCTGTATATTTTACTACAACAAAACTATCTGCTTTAACTTCTGTAGCATCTTTATCTTCTTCTAGTTTGCTACTATATTCTAAAACTTCTTTCATTTTATTGTCGAAATCTGCATCGGATACTAGTTCGCTTTTTTTTGTTACTTTTATACCTTTATAACCTTTTACATCAAATTCTGGTGCGATATCCACAGACATTTCGAAATTGAAACCTTGATCTTTATCAAAGCCAGAAAAATCTGCTTTTGTTAAGCTTGGCATACTTACTGCTTTAATTTTATTTTCGCTTAATGCGATGCCCATTGCTTCTTTAATGACGATATCTAATGCTTCCTGTTTGATGTTTGCTGTAAAGTTTTTTTGAACCATATCTGCTGGTGCTTTACCTTTTCTGAAACCTTCAACCTGAGCCACTTCTTGTACTTTTTTAAAACCATCTTCAAAAGCTTTATTAACTAAATCTGCTTTTACTTCTATTGTTAGATTTAATTTACAACCTTGTTTATCTTTTTTTGCTATTTTCACACTTTTTACTAAGTTCATTTTATAATCTCCTAATTATTTTAAAAATTGTACACTTTTTTACTAAATATACCTACAAAAATTGTAAGATTTGCTTTTTTTCGAAGCCGAGTTTTTGCGAAGAGTACATTCAGCGAATACTGCGAAGCAGTAGCGGTACTTGAGCAAAAAGAGGCAAAGAAAAAAAGCAAATATTCAATTTTTGTGGACGGAGAGGGACTTGAACCCTCAAGAACTTGCGTTCACAGGTTCCTAAGACCTGCGCGTCTGCCAATTCCGCCACCCGTCCTAAAATTTTAAAAACCCCTTCTATTTGCAAGAGGCATCTGATACAGCTTCGTTTAATTGCTATAATCTTATTATAACAAATCCTGAACATATTATAAAGGAGCATACATATGAAAAAATACACTATTTTACTATTATCAGCCTTTCTTTTATTCAACTTTAATATAGCCAACGGCTCAGAAAATCTCAACATAACAGAGGAGATAGAAAACGCTAAGCTTGAAAGTATGTCTAGCAGATATTTGGGTTATCTATATACCAGCTTCCCAGAAGAAGGTACAAAAAGAGGGTTAAGAGATTCTAGCGAAAAACTTAACGATCGCACATTAGATAGTGATAAAAAAAGATTAAATAATTTAGAAGCATTTTTAGAAAGTTTAGAAACCATAAATTATGAAAATTTATCAGCAGAAAAAAAAGTTGAATACAATATTATAAAACAAAAAGCACAACTTGCAATTTTCACAATAAACAAACAACAAAACCTAAAGAAAAATCCATACATTTACATATCCGCCGTTGATAGCATCTACGATCTTTATATGGACAGAGGTTTAACCGAAAGAAACCGTGCCAAAGGTGCAAATGCGAGGATAAAACAATTACCAGAAACTTTGGAACTTGCAAAAGAAAATTTATATAAACCATCACATTTTTTAACATCAATTACTATTCAGAAAGCTAAAAAAGCATACAATAGTATGGACGAACTTGAACCATTTTTAAGAAAATACGAACTTGACGATTATTCTAAAGAAGAAGTAGTACTAAACTTACAAGAAACTAAAAAACAAATAGAAAATTTTAGAACATTTTTATCAAAAGATATCCTAGTAAAACCAGATACAGATTACAGATTAGGTGAACAGGATTTTATGAGTTTAATTGAACTTAAATATCATACAGATATAGAACAAAAAAAGTTAGCTAAATTATTAGAAAGTTATTACTTTGAAACTAAAGAAAATCTACTTGCAAACATAAGAATAATGCTAGATATTAAAGACGAAGCACCAGCATCTTTAACCAACTTAAAAGAAGCTAAAAAAGTAGCTATAAATTATCCTAAAAATGACGAAATTATTCCTACATATGTGAGAATATATAAAGAAGCATTAAATCACTTTAAATCTTTAAATATACTCCCCCCCGTAAAGCAAAATATCAAAATAGAAAAGCCACCAATATACTACACAAATGCAAAAAACCCTGTGTTTTATTTCAAACCTTTTGAGTTTTATAATATTGGCGATATTGTTTTATATTTAAGCTTGCCAGAAAGTTTTAAAAATGAAGAAAATAAATTACTTGCAAAAGAAAAATTTAGCTATTCAAACATCAAAGTGATGGTCGCAAAATATATGGTACCGGGCACACATTTAAAAAATTCATATGGTTCTAAAGCTAATCTTAGAAAGATGTCTGAAGCAGAAACTATGCTAAACGGCTGGCAATTATATGCCTTACATTTGGCGGGTGAATTTAACTTTACAAACCTTAAAACAGAAAAGTTTTTCTTATCATTAGAGCAATACACCATAGCCACAAAAGCACTTACGAGCTTCAAATTACACACAAAAGAATTTAATTCTAAAGATGCAATTGGCTTACTTCAAAGTGCGACAGTTTCTAAATCACAAGCAATGTATTACTTGCAGGATATCGCAATAAATCCAGTGAAAGATGTATCTTTTGTATTAGGGTATGAGGATATTTTAAATGCAAGAGCAGAGTATGAAGAAAAATTTGGAACTTTATTAAAATTCCACGAACAGCTTTTAGGTTTAGACAACATTCCAACCAGCTATTTAGACAGTGAATTAGAAAGAATATATAAAGAAGAAAAGAAAAACCGTAAAAATTAATTAGTTTTTTAAAACTTACTTTAAAAACCTAAAATCGTCATATCCAGTTATATTCATATGAACATTCTCAAAAACATTTGGTTTTTCTTCAATTGGAGAATCAATATAGTATTTTACATCACTTGGTTTTTCTGTTGATGTTTTATAAAGTAAATTAAAGAAATTTTTAGCTTCATTTTCAGAATAGCTTTTTTTAATCATATTAACTTCATCTATCTTTATTGGGAAACTTCTAGGAGAAATTAACCTAGATAAAAAAACAATTTCCTCGCTAGTTAAATCATACCTTTTAGCAAATTGAAAAATAATAGAATTGCCAGAAAATCCACCGTAAGCAATTGATGTTGGTTTAATAAACATTACCCAAAACTCATTTAAAATTTCTTGTCTTTCTATAGATAATTTTTCAAAAATTATTTTAGTTTCATTAGATAACTCTCCATATGCTTTGCTAATTATTAGTTTGCTTATATCAGGGTTTATTTTTGTATCCTTCAAAAACAATAACTTCTCCCTTGAAAAATATCCATACACTTTATTGTCAGATACATTTAACATAGGCACTGGTGAAGAAAATAAGGTACTTAAAGCAGATTGTTTATATCTCTTACCAAGTATAGTGCCACCCTGAGATGCTAAACATCCGTGTTCAACACACCAAGCTTTACCACTTTTAATAATAGGTTCATAAAAAACCTGCTTCATTATTTTTCCTCGTTGATCAGTATCTTCATAAGAATTTCTTAAAACATGTTTTAAATGTTCTGGTATTTTTTTGTTTGTTTTAGGTGCAACAACTTCTTCCACCTTTGTAGGTATCCCTGCTTTTTCTGCAGCTTCTATACCGTCAGAAAAATATGCATTTTGCCCTGATATTTCTTTTCTACCTAATGTGATTCTCGGTGCATTACCTAAACCACCTTTTCGCGGAGCTTCTTCTACTACTATAGCTGGTCTAGGTGTTATTTTTTCAACTTTCCTAACCACTTCTGTTTTTTCTGGTAAAACTTTAGCCACAACAATATTAGGTACTTCGCCTATTGCTTGTTTTGGTATTATTAATTGTTTATCAAAGCCAGCATTTTTACTTTCTTTTATTAATTTGCCTGTGGATGAATAAATACCTTCACCAATTTGCTCTAAGGTTTTTGAGTCGTATTTTTTAACAATTATTTGCCCGAAGTCAAGATATCCGAACATGAATTTTTTTGTTACATTATTACTCTTATATTCCTCTAAAATAGTTTTATCATCTAAATGTTTAATTTTACCGTGTACTCCGTCCTTTGCTTGATATGTTACAAGCCCTTTTATTTTATAACCATTTATTTTGTTGGATTTTTTTTCTATTTGTATCAAATATCTTTTTACTTGTTTTGTTAAATTATCCAAACTAATGTTTGGATTCGCATATAATATCTCTAAAGTTTTATTGTAAGATGGAATATCCTTTATCAAAACCTTTATTTGTCTTACATTTTTGTAGGTATTAATAGTTTCAACCCCATTCATTTTATTAAAGAGTACATTTAACCTTCCACCAATAGTTTCTATATTGTAAGTTTTTGAAGGCATAAGCCCAGCAAATTGTATCTCTTGAAGAAATGCAATACCTAAAGCTTGTTTATAAGTAATATTTTTACCCTTATAAGCATCGAGTTTGCTTACATAAATTTTTGTAACACTTTTAAATTGTTCGTAAGAAACTGTTTCTTTCATAGCTTTTTTACTAGTTTGTTGAAATAGTTCTATCGCCACTTTTAAAAATTTACCTGCAGTTTTAGGTATAATGGGTGTTGCAGGCAGAACAGATTGCTCTATCTTGCGATTTACAAGTTGGTCAATAGAAAACTCTGCAAACGCATTTGGCGTAAGCAATAACATTATTAATATACTAGACACTAATTTCTTCATACTTGTATATATTATCAGAATATCACTAGGTAGCACCAGGTACTTTAGTACTAGTTTTGGGATAGTACTTTAGTACTAGTATTCTTTCGGCTGATTTTTGGTTTTTTACTATTAAGTTGAAATTTGTTAAAATAAAGGTGAAAGCTTATCTATATTAAAAAGAGGAAAAAGAAATGATAATACTTTGTTTAAATTGCGGAAGTTCCTCCGTAAAGTACACTATTTTTGATTGGGAACAAAAAAGAGACCTAGCTGCCGGTATGGTAGAAAGAGTAGGAACAGAAGACTCTATCATAATACAAAAAGCAGGCGGTAAAGAGGATTTTGAACTTAAAAGACCTTGCCATAATCACAGAGAAGCAATTAAGCTTATTATGGATACTCTTACAGATAAAGAAAATGGAGTTATAGAAAGTTCCGAAGTTATAACATCTGTAGGACATAGAATTGTACATGGTGGCGAAAAATTTAATAAATCTGTAGTAATAACTCCACAAATATTACAAGAATTTAAAGATTTAGCAGATATGGCTCCACTTCATAACCCAGCAAATGTAATGGGTGTTGAAGCTGCTCAAGAAATAATGCCAGACATCAAACATATGGCTATTATGGATACCGCATGGCATCAAACAATGCCAGAAACATCTTTTATGTATGCATTGCCTTACGAATGGTACACAAAATATGGCATCAGAAAATATGGTTTTCACGGGACATCATTTTTATATAATGCGAAGCGTGCCGCAGTGCTTTTAGGTAAAGATCCTTTTAAATGTAATTTGGCAATTTGTCATATAGGAAACGGCGCTTCTATCAATGCTGTTAAGGATGGTGTTAGTTTTGATACCTCTATGGGCTTAACTCCTCAGGAAGGGCTTATTATGGGCACCAGAGCGGGCGATTTTGATGCTTCCATAATGTTCCATATGATGAAGAAAGAAAATCTAGATCCAGACGGCATTTATGATGCTATCAACAAACATTCTGGTGTATTGGGTATCACAGGTAAATATACCGATAGAAGAGATATAGAAATTGCAGCAGGAAAAGGTGATGCAAGATGTCAATTATCTATTGATATGGAAAGTTATAGACTTAAAAAATATGTAGGTTCTTATGCAGCCGCCGTTGATGGATTAGATGCTATTGTATTCACAGCAGGTGTAGGCGAAAGAGGACCAATAATGAGAGAAAAAGTGCTTCGTGGTTTAGAATATATGGGTGTTAAATACGATCACGAAAGAAACTATGCAGCTATGACAAAAAATGCAGAAAGCGAAATTTCCGCACCTGGATCAAAGGTAAAAGCATTCGTGATACCAACCGATGAGGAAATTGTTTTTGTAGAAGATGTAGTAGCATTGGAAGAAGGCACTTATGATATACATACAAACTTTAAGTATCGTTTCCAAGATAAAAATTACAGAAATAAATTAAGAGATGAGGCATTTATAAAAGAAGTAAAAAGAAAGCCACAGTTACTTAAAGCAGTAATAAACTTACCGAAGGGTGTCTAAGGACACCCCTAATGTTTAAGCACACTACATTACAGGCGAGAGGCTCGCCCCCCTGCTAGTTTTGTTAATGCTTAAAAAAATAAGGCGAAATATTTTAACTAAAAAGCGGTGGTTCATTTTTTCGAACCACCGCTTTTTTTATTGCTAAAAATTTTTTAGTTTAGTAATATTTCAAATATGAATAAAGAAAATATAGTTCTAATTATCGGTTCGGGCGGAAAAGAAAAATTTCAGTTCCTAATAGAACTCACAAAACTTAATAAAAAAGTTGTGGTTATGGATTTATCAGATAATAAAAATCTAAAATATCCTAAAAATATCACAACTATATTTTTACCAAAACTAGATAAAAAAACTGTTAAAAAAGGAGTAGATACCTTATTGCTAAATTTCAATATTGAAGCAACGGGATCTATCCTCGAATCTGCACTAGAAACTACAGCTTATATTCGTGATTATTTAAAACTTTCTGGTTTTTCCCTTGAAAAAACAATGATAGCAAGAGATAAAACTTTAATGTCAAAAATGTTGCAAGATAATGAAATTAGAACACCACAATTTCAATCGTTTTCAAAAAATGATAATGCTAAGCATATACTTTCTTTAGCTTCTAAATTTGAATACCCTATTATTTTAAAACCAACAATGGGTTCTTCAAATGTTGGACTTAGATATATAAAATCTCCAAATTCTTTTTGGAAATATTATCAAGATGCTCTTTTAGAAGTTAAGGAATCTCCTTTCAAGAAATATGAAGCAAGTAAATGGTTAGATGGTTGGATACTTAATGAATACATTGATGGAAAAGAGGTTGAGGTAGATCTCTATATTAAAAAAGGGAAAATAGCTTTTAAAATAGTTCAAGAAAAAACACTAATATTTAAACATGGTGAATTTATAGATGAAAATAATGCTGTGATCCCAACTATAACTTTAACTGACAAAGAAAAAAAAGATTTAGATATTGAACTAAATAAACTTGCTAAAACCGTCTGGAATAATATGGCAAAGCCATGTAATGTAAACTATTTTAATATATATGCAGAATATATAATAGATAAAAAAAGCAAAAGTTTCTGTATAGAATTTGCTTTAAGAACTGGTGGGGCATTATTACCAAAATCTGTTTATATGAGTACTGGAGTATCTACTTTTGAAATAGTTGCAAAATCACTCTTAAACCAACCGACAGAAATACCAAAAAAAATATCAAACAAAGGGGTATGCTGGCAAATAATTTTTAGTAATTACTCAGGTATTTATCGAGGAATGGAAGGAATAGATAAAATAAATAATAATATTACTATTATTCCTGCAAAAAAAGAGGGAGAAAAAATAATCGTTCCTCAAGCAGATTATTTGTGTTATATTTTAACTGAAGGAGAAACTTCTATTGAGGCTTCAAATAAACTGGCAAAAGCTTTATCTAATGCATACGTGCTGACCGAAAATAGTGAAGGAAAGATTGAAAAATCTAAAATACCTACAACTCCTTTATTTTGATATATTTTAAAAACTTTAAACAAAAAGCGGTGGTTCATTTTTTCGAACCACCTGCTTTTTAAATTTTAAAACTATTTCTGGTTATTGGTTTTTTACACCTTCTAACATTTCTGTTTTTTCACTATCTTCTTTATTTTTAATATACTCTGCTATTTCTTCTACCTTAAACTCTACAGCATCTTCATATGGTGTTTTTCCATAAAATTTAGTTTCAAGGTCAGCTCCGTTATCTATTAAACTTTTTGCTATTTCTAAATATTCTTGCTTTCTATCTCTACTAAACTTATCTATAACAATAAAAAGAGGAGTATATTCTTCATTATCTTTAGCATTTATATCTATGCCCTCACTTTTTATTAAAGCATCTGCTACTTCAAATTGTCCTTTCTCTGTTGCTGTATGAAGTAATGTTCTACCCGTATAATCGTTTATTTCGTCTACTTTAACACCTTTTTCTATCAAATATACGGCTACTTTTTCGTTATTTACTCTAATCGCTTCCCCTATGATGGTTTGATCATATTCATCTGTTGGCATATCAAGATACTCAGCATTTCCCTTTTCAATAGTTAAATCTATTAACTGGATAGCTATTTCTGCGTTTTCTTTATATTTTACTGCTTCAAAAAGCACTTTACAATAGTCATCTTGTAATTGAGGAACAGCACCCATACTTATCAAATATTCAATTATCTGCTTGATATTTTCTCTTTCAGGTTTTACCAGGGTGGTCATATATTGTAGAATTGCTGGTGTAAAGGTATTAACATAT
>JABHZW010000058.1 GCA_018656005.1 Candidatus Pseudelusimicrobium marinum
GCAAAATATGTAATAGAAAAAATTTGCAAAGTTCAGGTGGCGGTAGATATCGCATCTGAATACCGTTACAGACACATACCAGATGCTAAAAACACTTTGGTAATTGCTATAAGTCAGTCTGGCGAAACAGCAGATACTCTTGAAGCTGTCAAAAAAGCAAAACGGCTTGGCTTTAAAACCCTTGGTATTTGTAATGTTTTAGGTTCCACCCTAACACGAGAGGTAGATTCCACCTTTTACACACATTGCGGACCAGAAATTTCGGTAGCATCTACAAAAGCGTTTACCTCACAATTAGTTGCAATGTATGTTTTTGCTATACATTTGGCAAAAGCTAAAAAAGTAAAAAAACAAACAAGATTAAAATCCATTGAAAAAGAACTTTTAACAATACCAAAAATTATAGAAAAAACTTTAAAACTAGAATCAAAAATAAAAGATTTGGTAAATAAAATTTATAAAAAAGAAGACTTTGTTTTCTTGGGTAGAAATGTAAACTTCCCTATCGCTTTAGAAGGTGCATTAAAATTAAAAGAAATTTCATATGTCCATGCTGAAGGTTTTGCAAGTGGCGAAATGAAGCACGGACCTATCGCTATTATAGATAAAGATATGCCAGTTATTTCTATTGTGCCTAATGGCAAATTGTTTGACAAGGTGCTTTCTGGTTCTGAACAAGCCAAAGCAAGAGGTGCTGTAACAATTGCGATTGCAAATAAAATGCCAAAAACCGATACAAGTAAAATAGATCATCTTATAATGACACCAAAAACTAGCGATATTTTATCACCATTTCCAAATGCTGTAGTATTACAAATGTTTTCATACTTTGTGGCTCTTAAAAAAGGTAGGGAAATAGATCAACCAAGAAATTTGGCTAAAAGTGTAACGGTGGAGTAATTTATGAATAATATTATCGGCGTAGGCACAGACATTGTGGAAACAGAAAGAGTTAGGGAGCTTATAGAAAAAACTCCTAAATTTTTAGAACGAGTTTACACCAAAACAGAAGTTGATTATTGTAATGGTAAAAAAAATAAATATCAACATTTCGCAGTTCGTTTTGCAGCTAAAGAGGCCATCATTAAAGCTTTAAACCTAAAAGAAGTTGCACTAAAAGATATTGCTATTAAGAATATGTCAGACGGCAAACCGCTTGCTACTATAAAAGGTGGCAAAAATTTTGAAGTTCATTTATCTCTATCTCATTCTAAAGATTATGCTGTTGCATATGCTATTGCTACCAAAAAAATAAACTAATTCAAAATTTTTGCATAATTTTTACCACCCTTAAAAAAGAAGGCGAGCCTTTTGTCTTTTTGTTATACTTTTATTATGAAAACAACAAAAGCATTAGCTAAAAAATTACTACCTAAAAGAAAAAAAGATGGCAATAAAGGCGACTTTGGGAAAGTGCTTATTATAGGTGGTAGCAAAAATATGGGTGGTGCTTGTGTTCTTGCTGGACTTAGTGCATACAAAAGTGGAGCTGGATATATTTGTATGGGTATGCCAAAATCAGCTCACATTAAAGCAGTGCCAAAACTTTTAGAAGCCACCTCGCTGATTTTGGCAGATACAAGTGGCACAATAAACGCTAAAGCAACTACACAAATAAAAAAACATATTAAAAATATCGGATTTGATGTAATGCTTATTGGAGTTGGATTGGGATTAACATCAGCAGTAGAATCTATTATTAAAAACACTAATCTACCACTTGTTATAGATGCAGATGCTATAAATTATTTAGCAAAACATAAAAAATTTAACATTATCAAAAACAAAATTTCTATTTTAACCCCCCACCCTAAAGAAGCTGGCAGGATTTTGAATATTTCTGCAACACAAGTCCAAAAAAACCGATTAAAATATGCAAAACAAATAGCAAATAAAACAAATTCTATTGTTATTTTGAAAGGACACGAAACCATTATTACAGACGGTAAAAAACACATAATTAACACAACTGGTAATGATGCTTTAGCAAAAGCTGGTTCGGGCGATGTGCTCGCAGGTTTAATAACAGGGCTTTGGGCTCAAATTGGAAAACAAAAACAATTTACAAAAAAATCCGCTTTTGAATCTGCGGTGCTAGCAACTTATTTGCATGGTTTATCGGCAGATATTGCGAGCAAAAAACTAACAAATTATAGCGTACTTGCCACAGATATTATCAACCACCTTCCAGATAGTATTAGGAAAGTATCCAAATAATTTATAAAATTATATATATGAATATATTTCAAATATTAATACTCTCTAGCATTTTGCTGGTAATTTGTTTTATTATTTTCTCTGTTTGGTTTTCTTACAGACATAGCCGAGAAATATACAAACCAAAACATAAACGGAAAAATTTAGAAATCTTCCCAGACCAACTAAAGCTTCCATTCCATCAAGCAATATTTAAAACCAAAGATAATGTTAAACTAAATGGTTGGTTTTTACCTAGCGAAGGTAGTGAAAAAACTATCATACTAATGCACGGATGGAGTATGAATAAAGGCGATATTTTTGATAAAACAACCTTTCTTCACTCTCTTGGTTATAACTTGTTTTATTTTGATTTTCGAGGTACGGGCGAAAGTGGTGGTATAAGTTCTGTTGGATATAAAGAAACTAAAGATTTACAAGCCGCTATAGATTATCTTCACCACACACAACCGGATGCCTGCAAAGAAATTGGTATTTATGGTATTTCTATGGGTGCTGCAATTGGTATTTATCATACGGCTAAAAAAGGTGGCATTAAATGTATTGTTACAGAATCGCCTTATTATTCTTACGAGGTTGTTGTGGCAAGATGGGCATGGATACATAAAAAAATACCATACTTTCCTTTTGTCTGGCTTGCTTTAAAGTTTGCAAAAAAACATTTTAAAATTAATCCGGAATATTATAGCCCTTCAAAAAACATTGCAGATGTTAAAGTACCGATATTTTTTATTTATGGCAGAAACGATGCACTTGTACCAATTAGCAATGCACGAAAGCTTTTAAATAAAGTTAATAAGCCAAAAGATTTATGGGTTATCCCCGGCGCAGAACATGCAAAATGTGCTGAAACTGGTGGGAAAGAGTATCAGAAAAGGATTTCACAATTCTTTAAAAAACATTTATAAACAAATATTCCAAACAGACTTTTGCGAGTATTTTTTAGGAAATTTTTTCTTTCTTTACGACGACTAGTCCATTCAGCGAATACTGCGAAGCAGTAGCGGGACTTTAGGAGAAAAAAAGCTGGGAGCCAGCCCCTGGTAAAAATTTACAGAAAAGACGAAGCAAATTATAATAATTCTTCAATATGTTTGATAACTATATATGCAGCTTGCTTCAAATAGTCGGCTGCATTTTTTTGCGAATCTTTTTGGTTTTTTGCTATTTTTTCCAATGCGAAAATTTCTTTTATCCCAACCTTTGCTAATGCTTTTGGGTTTTTAATTGTCATTTGTCCGCAGAAAAACACGATAGATTTTTTATATTTTCCCGCAGTTTTAAACATTATATAGGGTGCTTTACCAAAACAGGTTTGTCTATCCATTTTACCTTCGCCACTAATTACAATATCTGATTCTTTAATTTTTTGCTCTGCGCCAAGCACATCTAGCACATGTTCGGCACCTGGTAAAACTTCTGCATCTAAAAAGGCAAAAAGCCCTGCACAAATACCGCCAGCTGCTCCTGCTCCGTTAAAATAACCAATTTCTTTACCAAGTTGTTTTTCCACTATTCGGGAATATCTTAACAAACCACTTGCTATAATTTTTATGTCCGCTGGTTTTGCGCCTTTTTGTGGACCGTAAATTACAGCAGACCCCGTTTTGCCAAGCAATGGGTTTCTAACATCAGATAATGCGTAAAATTTTACACCCTTTACCCGTTTATCTAAACCAGACACATCTATCTTAAATAAATTTTTTAAATCTCTTACTCCAGGTTTAAGCTCTCGCTTTTTTTTGTTTAAAAATTTTACACCAAGAGCATTTGCTAAACCAACACCACCGTCATTAGTTATAACACCACCAAGCCCGATATATATTTTTTTAACACCCATATCCAAAGCTTTTTTTATAGCTTCACCAACACCATAAGAACTAGCGATAAGTGGTGATAATTTTTTTGCTTTTCTTAGACCGCAAATCTCTGCTGTTTCTATATATGCAGAATTATTACTTGTTAATATTCTTACACTAACATCTTTAAAATAAGGGTTTTTAACTTTTATATTGTGAATTTTACCGTCTGAAAAAGCTACTTTGATAGCATTTAAAAAACCGTCCCCCCCGTCTGAAATTGGCATTTCAATAACTTCGTGTCCGATTTTTTTTGCTTCTTTGGCGATAATTTTACATGCTTCGTTTGATGTAAGAGTGCCTTTAAACTCATTGGGGGCTATTAATATTTTCATTGTTTAAAATTTCCAGTTTAATCTTAAAGATGCTATCACATCTGTACCGCTAGAGGAACTAAGCTTTCCTCCTCGCTTGCTATTTAGTGCGCGAATTTCTGCTCCTATTGCCTGATCTTTAAAGTTTCGTTCTACACCAACACCCAGGGAATAAGAAGCACCTTTGCTCTTCTCTCTATAACTTGTAGCTGTTTGAGAAGTATCTGTATGTTTATAATTTACCTCTGTTGTTGTATACCCTAAAGCACCAGAAAGATAAAACTTATGTTTGCTTTCTGGATTAAGATAATAATTTGTCAAAACTTCTAAATTTTTAATACTGGTATTTGTTCTAATTGTGCTAGTATCATCTAAAGTAAAATCTTTACTTGAAAAAGAAGATATCAACAATCCAGCACCATACCAAAACTTTTTTCCGTTTTTTTTAAGATATTTTACACCAGCACCATAACCCAAACTACCAGTTTCGTAAGTGTTGCCACCTGTTAAAAAGCTGGTGTCTAATTTTATGCTCGTGTTTATTAAAACAGCTTCTACAATAAATGCTTTTTGTTTGTATTTATCTGTTATTATTTTTTCTTTGGTTGTGTTTTTTTTAGATTGTTTTTTTTGTTTTTTTGGTTGTTGTTTTTGTGCAACACTAACAGTTCCTGCATTTTGTGTTGACGAAACATTAACACTCGCAACCGCTCCTGCACCTGTACCAGAATTATATTGAACTATAGAATCTTGTGGTACGGAACTTTGTTTATTGAAAGCTCTATCTAAATCGTCATCAAAACTAATTCCACCTTCATTTACTGTTGTTGGTGGTGGAGCTGATGTTATTTGTGGTTCAATCGGTCCTGCACCTTGCACAAGAGCTGGTTTTGGTGCAGTATTATAGTCGTACACATCCATAGAAATAACTTTTTCAAGGTCTATATTTTTCACACCAGTTTCTGTATTAACTTTTACAAAAACTTCATTTATATCGTCTATAGTACCAATAATTTCACCGCCGTTTTTAAGTGAAACTTTGTACATATCTGGCATTATTTGAACAACTTCTTTTCTATTTAAAGAAACAACCCCATACTGAGTTTTAACATTTAGAGTGTGAGTGTTTTCTTTTACAATAGAACCACTAACAAGCGATCCGTTTTTAAGCTTAATAACCTCTGCATACGAAAGGTTAGCAAACATAAAAAGAATAATCAGCAAAAATAGTTTTTTGTTGTTCATAGTTTAATCCACTGAAATAATATTTATTAGTCTTTTTTAATGGCGTCAATATCACACATTATTTTTTGAAGTGCTTTTAAACCAAGCGACATTGACATAAACAACCCAGCTACAATAGCTGTAAAAAACAAGTCTCTAACAATAAATACGGATATGTATAATACTGTTTGCTGTGTTTTTAAAAGATATGCCATATCTGCAACAAGTACAATTATACCTACCACAAAAATCAATATTGCCACTACCGACAAAAATGTAGACATGTGACATAAATTTACTTTCTTATATATACAACATTTATTTTCCATTTCTATACCTCACTTAATAATTTTTCTGCATGCTGATAGCTGATAGACCCTTTCTTGTCCTGACCTGATAACATTCTAGCAATTTCTTTAGCTCTTTGTTCTTCATCAAGCAAAACAATATTGACAAATGTTTCATTATTTTTTGCTTGCTTTTCTACTTTAAAATGACCATCAGCAAAAACCGCAACTTGTGCCAAATGGGTAACACATAAAACTTGTTTACCATTTGCGGTTTTTGCAAGTTTTTGTCCCACGAGTTTGCCTGTACCTCCGCCGATACCTGCATCTATTTCGTCAAAAATCATAAGTTTAGAGCCATCTGAAACAACTGTCTTTATACCAAGCATCACCCTAGACATTTCACCGCCACTTGCAATGTTTTTTAATGGTCGTACACTTTGTCCTGGGTTTGATGAAAATAAAAATTCCACATTATCCAAACCTGTTTTTGTGATAGAATTTATATCTTCTTCCATTTCAACAGATACTACAAATTTTATCTGATTAAAACCAAGTGGTTTTATTTGCTCTTCAATTTGGGTGGATAATTTTGTGGCACTTATCATTCGTTTATCGTGAAGTTCTTTGGCTAGTTTTAGCATTTCTTTTTCTAGCTTTTCTAAGTCTTGTTTTAAAAATTTTTCTTGTGCATCTGCATTTTGCAAATTATCTATTTTTGATTTTAAATCTTTTTGTTTTTGTAAAACATCTTTTATTTCTGGCCCGTATTTTTGTTTTAATTTAGAAATTTTGTCCTGACGGGAAATAACTTCGTCCAACTTGCCAGCATCTAAATTAACTGTTGACGCATATTCTGACAAACTTGTGCCAATAGCCTCTATTTGAGTTAAAGCAGATTGAGCTTCTTTTGTAGTTTTATCAAGATTATCGTCTAGATCTGCGACCAATTTTAAATCTTCTACAGCTCTTCCAACAAGTGCCACAGCGGAATTATCGCCTGAATAAATTTGTTTATATGCAGAGTAAGTTCTTGTTTTTAATTTTTCTGCATGTTTAAGTTTTGGCAAAATTTCGTCTAGCTGAGCATCTTCGCCTTCTTTTAAATTTGCTTCTTCAATTGCTTTTAGTTGGAAAGAAAAAAGATCCAACATATTCTGTTTTTCTTCGTTGGAAAGTTTTACAGCATTAATTTTATCTTTAATAATTCTGGCTTCTTTGTAGAGTTTTGACATTTGCAAAACTTGAGTATCAAGTTTTGCATAATTATCCAACATATTAAGATGCACAGCACTATTTAATAGTTTCTGATGATCGTGCTGACCATGAAAATCCGCCAACTCTTCGCAGGCATTTGTCAAAGCTGAAATTGTTATAGGGTTGTTGTTAAAGTATGCTTTTCCTCTGCCATTGGTGTCATATTGTCTTCTTATACAAAACTCTTTATTACTAACAGCATATGCTTTTTTAATATTTTCTGGCAAAATGTCAGAGGAAAAGCATGCTTCCACTTCCATTTTTTCTGTACCTTCTTTTATTAAACCAGCATCTGCACGAGAACCTAACACGAAATTTAATGCTTCAATAATAATACTTTTACCAGCACCGGTTTCGCCGGTAAAAACATTTAATCCTTGCTTAAAATTTATTTCAGCATTAGCTATAACAGCAAAATTTTGTACTTTTAGTTTCGTCAACATGTGGGAAGCCCACTCCTTTCTTTTTTTGTGACTACATTACACTAGCGTTGCTAGTCTTTGAGCTTTTTGTTTTTGGGAAGCCCACTCCTTTTTATAATTTACAAGTTCTGTTGCCCCAGGAAAGTTTTTTGCTTAAAACTTTAAAATAATCGTAATCTGCTGGGAAAATTAGTTTAACTTTTTTTGTACTTCTAGAAATTTTTATAGTATCACCATTTTTTATTTCAAAATTATCCTGACCGTCCAAACTTAAAATTGCAGGCACATCATTTTTTATACACGGCACAAAAGTTAAAGTACCATCTGTCGGCAATATAAGTGGTCTTTGTGTTAAGGCATGCGGACAAATTGCTGTCACCAAAAACACATCAACATTCGGATGAACTATTGGACCACTTGCAGCAAGAGAATATGCCGTAGATCCTGTTGGTGTTGATACTATCAACCCGTCGCCAAAATAGTTTTGGAATGGTTTATTTTTAAATTTACCCTCTATTAAAAATGCTCTTGCGTCGGTTGTTTTTATAACACAATCGTTAAAGGCGGTTTCGTTTGAAACTATTGTTTTTTTATTTCTCATCAAAGAAGCTGAAAGCATAACCCGTTCTTGTATTATATATTTGCCAGTAGTAATTTTTTCTAGAGCTTGTTTAAAGTGATCCATATCCACACTGGTTAAAAAACCAAGAGTGCCAGAATTTATACCAAAAACGGGTATATTTTTACCCATAAAAAATCTAGCTGTTTTTAAAACTGTGCCATCTCCACCAAGAGAGATAACAAGGTCTGGCTTTTTGGTTTTTTTATTTAAAATTGATGTTTTTATAACATCAAAACCCTGCTCTTTAAGATATTTTGATATCTTCTCGGCATTTGGCTTTGCTACTGGTTTGTTTGCATTAAAAGCTATAAGTATTTTTTTAAATTTCATATTACTCTCCCCTCTCTTGTTATTTTAGCAAATTCTCCTATAGTTTTATATAATGATATTATAAGGGGAAAACAGAATGCAGGGGTACCTGCGAGTATTTTGAGATAGTTTTTTGTTTTCTTTGCGACGACTAGTAGAAAGGGACGAGCGAGCGTATGCGAGCATTCTACTTTAGAAGCAAAAAAACAAAAAAATACTCAAAAGACGAAGGAGGAACTATGTGGGACTATACTGAAAAGGTTAAGGAACACTTTCTACACCCAAAAAATGTGGGTGAAATTAAAAATGCAGACGGCACTGGGCAGGTGGGTAGCCTCGTCTGTGGCGATGCCTTAAAACTAACCATAAAAGTAGATAAAAAAACCAACACAATTTTAGATGCAAAATTTAAAACCTTTGGCTGTGCTAGTGCGATAGCATCTTCCTCTATACTAACAGAACTTGTTAAGGGCAAAAAAATAACAGCGGTGGCTCATTTAACAAATAAAGAAATTGCTAAAGAGCTTGGCGGTTTGCCAGAAGAAAAAATGCACTGCTCTGTGATGGGTATGGAAGCATTAGAAGCTGCTATAAAAAGCTATCAACAAGGTGGAAAGCCAATTATTATTGAAGAAGAAGTTGGTGCTAAAATTATATGTCAATGTTTTGGGGTCACAGAAGAGGCAATTTTAAAAGCTATACATGTAAACAACTTAAAAACCGTTGAAGATGTTACCCATTTCACAAAAGCCGGCGGTGCTTGTGGTAAGTGTAAACCAGATATACAGAAAATTTTAGACAAAGTTAATAGTTGTGAAATTTCTGAACCAAAAAAAGAAGATAAAATTAATTTCAGCAAACTAACCATGGTTCAAAAAATAAAACTTATAGAAAAAGTTTTGAACGAAGATGTCTTGCCTAAATTAAACATAGATAGAGGTTCAGCAGAACTTATAGATATCGACGGGAATAAAGTAAAAATAAGAATGCTTGGTGCTTGTAGCGGATGTGTAAATTCCGGCAACACAATTAAAAATCTTATAGAAAAAGTTTTACAAGAAAAAATAAATAAAAATATAAAAGTGGAACAAGTGAAATAATGTCAAATAAAAAAAGAACGGGGCGAGGTTCTCGTCTTGTATATCTAGATAATAATGCAACAACACAAATGTCAAAACCTGTGTTTGATGCTATGTCGCCTTTTTTACGCAAAAATTTTGGTAACCCAAGTAGTATCCATAGTTTTGGTGGAGCTAATAGAAAATATGTGGAAAATGCTCGCAAACAGGTTGCAAAATTTTTGCATACCAAAACAACTAAAGAGATTATTTTTACAGCTGGCGGTTCTGAATCGGACAATACAGCAATATTTAGTGCCATAAACAGCTTTCCAAACAAAAAGCACATCATAACAAGTAAAGTGGAACACCCTGCAGTATTAGAAGTTTTTAAACACTTACAATCCCGTGGGTACAGAGCAGATTATATCAATGTAGATAAAAACGGAAATTTTGATATGGCAGAATTTAAGAGCAAAATCTCAAAAGATACAGCTCTTGTTTCTATAATGTGGGCAAATAACGAAACAGGTACACTTTTTCCAATAGAAGAAATCGCAAAGATAACAAAAAAATACGGAGCTTTGTTTCATACAGATGCCGTACAAATAGCAGGTAAACTGCCTATAAATTTACAAAAATTACCAAATATTGATATGTTATCCCTATCCGCCCATAAAATTCACGGACCAAAAGGAATGGGTGCTTTATATATAAAAGATGATGCTAGATTTATGCCACTTTTAATAGGTGGGCATCAAGAATTTGGCAATAGAGCGGGTACTGAAAATGTGGCAGGAATAGTCGGCTTTGGTAGGGCTTGCGAACTAGCTACAAAAAACATCAAAATAGAAAAAGAAAAAGTTTCAAAGCTAAGAGATAAGCTTGAAAAACAACTTACAAAAATAATACCAGATACAAAAATTAATGGCGACATTAAAAACAGAACACCAAATACAACTAATATAAGTTTTAAATATGTGGAAGGTGAGGCAATATTACTTATGATGGACGAGTTTGGGATATGTGCATCAAGCGGAAGTGCTTGTACTAGCGGTAGCCTTGAGCCATCGCATGTATTGCGAGCTATGAATGTAGGCTTTAATTACGCCCATGGTTCAATTCGCTTTAGTTTAAGTGTTAATACCACAGAAAAAGAAATAGATTTTGTTATAAAAAAATTACCAAAAATTATAAAAACTTTAAGAGCAATGTCTCCATTTAAAAAATAAGGACGCAAGATGATTAAAAAAACTTTAGATAAATTATTCGGTACAAAAAGCCAAAAAGATTTGAAAAAAATAAAACCATTAGTAGAACAAATTAATGCACTTGAACCCAGTATAGAAAAACTTTCAGACGACGATCTTAAAGCAAAAACTCAACATTTCAAAACACTATTAGCAGATGGTAAAACTTTAGATAATATTTTACCAGAAGCTTTCGCTGTTGTAAGAGAAGCGGGTAAAAGAGTTTTGAAAATGAGACATTATGATGTTCAGCTTCTAGGTGGTATTGTTTTACATCAGGGCAAAATAGCAGAGATGAAAACTGGTGAAGGTAAAACGCTTGTAGCTACCCTTCCAGCATATTTAAATGGACTGTCTGGTAAAGGTGTTTATATTGTTACGGTTAACGAATATCTTGCTAAAAGAGATAGCGAGTGGATGGGTCCTGTATTTGAATTTTTAGGTTTAACTGTTGGTTATATTTCTAGCGAAATGCGTGGCGATATTCGTAAAAACAATCATGCTTGCGATATCACATACATAACAAATAATGAACTTGGTTTTGATTATCTTAGAGATAATATGGTTGTCAAAAAAGAACAAAGAGTTCTTTCAAATTTAAACTTCTGTATTATAGACGAAGTGGACAGCATTTTAATCGATGAAGCAAGAACACCGCTTATTATTTCTGGACCAGCAGAAGAAAGTACAGAAAAATATGCTGTTATAAATAAAATTGTTCCAAATTTAAAAGTTCGTTTAATAACAGAAAAAGATGAAGTTCGCGCAAAATACGAACAAGAAGATTTAGCTAAAGGGTATGACGCTATCATCGACGAAAAAAACCATACAGCAACCCTAACAGATGAGGGTGTAACAAAAGCCGAAAGATTTTTGGGTATAGACAATTTATATAACGATGTTTCAAGCGAATGGGCTCATTTAATTACACAAGCATTGCGAGCTCATCATTTATATGAAAAGGATGTTAACTATATTGTTAAAGATGGTGAAATTGTAATTGTGGATGAATTTACCGGCAGATTAATGGCTGGCAGAAGATGGAGTGATGGTTTGCATCAAGCGGTTGAAGCAAAAGAAAGAATTCAAATAAAAGAAGAAAACCAAACACTTGCAAGTATAACTTTTCAAAACTTTTTCAAACTATTTACAAAACTTTCTGGTATGACAGGTACTGCTATGACAGAAATTTCAGAATTCTGGGAAATTTACCGCCTAGATGCTGTTGAAGTTGAACCAAACAAACCTTGTGTAAGAAAAGATTATCCAGATTTGGTTTATAAAACAGAAAAAGAAAAATTTAATGCAGTTGTAGACGAAGTTTCAGAACTTTATAAACAAGGTCAGCCTGTTTTGGTTGGTACAAGATCTATAGAAAAATCCGAAAAGTTAGGCAATATGCTTAAATCAAAAGGGATTCCTCATAAAGTTTTAAATGCAAAACATCACGAAATGGAAGCACAAATTATTAGTCAAGCTGGTGCAAAAAGTGCAGTAACAATTGCAACAAATATGGCTGGTAGAGGTACAGACATTGTGCTTGGTGGCAATCCTATAAATGAAACTGATCAAAAACATGTTTTAGAAAATGGTGGCTTGCATGTGCTTGGTACAGAAAGACATGAAAGTAGAAGGATAGACAATCAGCTTAGAGGTCGTTGTGCAAGACAAGGCGATGCAGGTAGTTCCCGTTTCTATATGTCTTTAAATGACGAACTTTTAAGACTTTTTGGTAGTGATAGAATTTCTTTCGTTATGGAAAAACTTGGTATGGAAGAAGGCCAGGCTATTGAAAGTAAAATTATCACCAAACAAATAGAAGGTGCTCAAAGAAAAGTTGAAGGTCATAACTTTGATATAAGAAAACATTTATTAGATTATGATAAAGTTATGAACCAACAAAGAAAAGCAATTTATTCTCTAAGAAATGCGATTTTAGATGGCGAAGATGTGTCAGATAGAATTATGCAAATGATAGAAGAGGTTATAGACGAAAGTTTTGCAAATTGGGCGTCTGACAAAAACCAAAAACTTTGGGATTTTGCTAGCTTAAACGCATTTTTTACAAGGGTTTTCACCATTGATTTTAACTATAATTTAGAAAATGTTAAAAACAAAAATACTGAAGAGTTAGCAAAAGAAGTTTTAGAAAAAATACAAAAAGTTTATAAAGATAGAGCGACTTATTTTAAAGAACAAGAAATAGATTTTAAAGAAATAGAGCAAATGCTTTTACTTCAAGTTATAGACCAAAGTTGGAAGCACCATTTACACGAATTAGACCATTTGCAAAAAAGTGTTTCGCTTCGTGCTTACGGGCAGAAAGATCCACTTATTGAATATCAAAAGGAAAGTTTTGCAATGTATCAAACAATGTTTGGACGAATTAGAGACTATATTGTAGACTATATTTTTAAAATGCAACTTCCCCCAAAAAGAAGTGAAACAGAAGCTAAAAATTTGAAAGAAATTAAAAAAGATGGCGAACAGGGTTCAGGTAAAACACCAGACAAAAGCAAACTAGGTAGAAATGACCCTTGCCCTTGTGGTTCTGGTAAAAAATATAAAAAATGTTGTATGCGGTAAGCATATAGCTAAACAAAAAAGTATGAGCGAACAAACAAAAACAAATAATGGTTTTTTAGGATTTTTGGGGAAATTAATATTTACACTATTTTTAATCTCCTGTGCCATTTTAATGGCTGGCGCTCTTATTATCAGCTATCCCAAATTTAATATTTCTTATGCTGTTTGGTTTGCATTTATCCCTTTTACATATATCATCACCCGTGTTAAAAGAGACTCTTCCGCTCTAACTTTTGGGTGGTTAATCGGGTTTTTATTTTATTTTGGTTTTTTGTATTGGATAATCCCCACCTGCCAAATGGGTGGGCTAAGTAAAGAGTTAAGCTATCTATCTTTATTCCTGCTTTCCTTTGTACTATCAATAAAATTTGCGATATTTGCTGTTATTTCAAAACACTTAACAAAACTTGGAAAATTCTTCCCATTATTCTGTGCATTCGCTTGGGTTGGTTTAGAATGGATAGATGTACTTTGTTCATATTTATTCACAGGTTTCCCTTGGTTCTTGCTTGGTTATAGCCAGTGGCAGAATTTAAGCATAATGCAAATATCCTCGATAACAGGTGTGTTTGGTGTAAGTTTTATTATTGTTTTAGTCAGTGTGAGTATTGGTTATTTGTTCACTCCCAATAAAGAAAATTCTGGTAAAGCACCCGTACTATTAGGTTCTTTATTACTGCTTGGTTTATTACATATAAATGGTTCTCAAATAGTTAGTAAGACAGAAAAAAAAGAAATTACTGGCGAAAACACAAAAATAAAAATAGCTTTAATTCAGCCAAATATAAACCAATATACAAAATGGGATCCCGGACAAGTTGCCTTTATTAAAAAAACCTTAAAAGATATGAGCGAAAAAGCTGTAATAGAATATCAACCAGATTTGGTTGTCTGGCCAGAAAGCTCTATCCCTGGATATATAAACACACCAGAACTTAAAGATTGGGTATCTTTAGTTGCCAAGCAAAATAACACACCATTTCTTATAGGTGCTATGCAAAAACAAAAAACAATTGAGGGCGAAAAAGATTATTTTCAACATGTGAGTGCTCATTTAATTTCAAATACCGGTGTTATTTTGCAAGATTATCATAAACAAGTTTTAGTTCCCTTTGGCGAATATGTGCCTCTTAAGGATAGTCTTATAAAATGGTTCCCATCTATTGATGTTATCGGCTTTTTAGGTGGTTTTACGGCAGGATTAAAAGATCAGCAACCCTTTACTGTTAAAGGTGTGAAATTTGGTCCTAGCATTTGTTTTGAGGGCTTATTCCCACAGGTTTTTAGAGATTTTGAAAATAAAGGTGCTCAGTTTTTTATAAACATAACTAATGATAGTTGGTATCTTGATACCGCTGCTCCATATCAACATTTTACAACCAGCGTGTTTAGAGCAGTTGAAACCGCAAGACCTATTTTACGACTTTCTAATAATGGTGTTTCCGGCACTATAAGCAGGACGGGACGGGTTCAAAAATCAACACTACTTAATAAACAGGAAATATTGCTAGTAGAACTTACAATACCTAAAGAAGAAGAGCAGACTATATATTCAAATGTCGGCGATATTTTTGCACTTATTTGTTTATTATTGTTTGTGTTAGGCTTATTTTTAGTACTAGTCTTTAATAAGGATTAATTTTTTTATAGAGTACTGGTTTTTGCAAACGAACCCCTCTCTATCTTTTAAGCGTTAAAACACATAAAATTTTAGGAACGGATTATATGGTGGAACATAAAGAAATAGAAAATAAAATTAAAAAAATATCTACAAAACTTTTAAAAGTAGAAAAGCTTGCAAATATTTCTGACAAAATTATTTTACTTGAAAAAGAAGAACAAAAAACCAATGAAGAAGGTTTTTGGAACGATAATAAAAAAGCTAAAGAGCTTTTAAAAAAAATAGATATTCTAAAAAAAGATATAGAAAATTTTAATACCGCTAAAAAACTTTTAGAAGATGGGCAAACTCTATTTGAGCTTGTAGGCGAGAGTGGAAGTAAAAAAGATATTGCTGAAATTATCAGTTCGCTAGAAAAAGCACAAGGCAGTTTGGCTCAAATAGAGTTTGCCCTAAAACTATCCCACCCTAACGACAAGCTAAATGCAATTTTACATATAAATGCTGGTGCTGGCGGAACGGAAAGTTGCGACTGGGCTCAAATGTTGTTAAGAATGTATCAAAGATGGTCTCAACAAAAAGGTTTTAAATTTACAATTACAGATGTTTTAAATGGCGAAGAAGCTGGTATAAAAAGTGCGTCTGTTTTTATAGAGGGTGCTTTTGCCTATGGTTATTTAAAAAGTGAAATTGGTGTGCATCGCCTAGTTCGTGTTTCGCCTTTTGATAGTGCAAAAAGAAGACACACATCTTTCGCTTCGTGCGATGTTTTGCCAGATATTGAGGATAGTGTAGAAATAGAAGTTAATGATAGTGATTTAAAAATTGATACCTATCGCTCTGGTGGTGCTGGCGGTCAAAATGTTAACAAAGTGGAAACCGCTGTAAGAATAACCCACATTCCAAGCGGTGTAATTGTTGCTTGTCAAATAGAAAGAAGTCAGCTTGCTAATAAAATTACTGCTATGAAAATGCTTAAAGCAAAACTTTACGAAATAGAGCTTGATAAAAAACGAAGCGAACAGGAAAAACATTATGGTCAAAAGTCTGATATTGGCTGGGGCAATCAAATTCGCTCTTATGTTTTTATGCCATATCAAATGGTTAAAGATTTAAGAACTAATTTTGAAACTTCGCAAATAGAAAATGTTTTGAATGGCGATTTAGATGGTTTTATGAATGCTTATCTAGATTATAAGGTTAAATAATGATTGGTTTATATATTCATATACCTTTTTGTAAAAAGAAATGTAATTACTGTAGCTTTTACAGTTTTGTAGCCCCCGCCAAAGTGCAAACTAAATATATTAATAAACTGATTAAAGATTTACAGAAACACAAAAAAACAAAATTTTCCACACTATACATCGGCGGGGGCACTCCCAGCTTGCTTTCAGAAAAACAATTAGAAAAACTTTTCTTAGCGATAGATAAAATTAAAAAAATAAAAACTTTTAAAGAATCTACTTTTGAATCTAACCCGGAAAGTTTAACAATTAACAAAATCAAACTATTAAAACGATTTGGCTTTAATCGCATAACACTTGGTGCTCAAAGTTTTGATAATAAAACTTTAAAAACTATTGGACGGCTTCATACAAGCAGTAAAATTTCGCAAGTTTTTAATAATTTAAAAAAACATGGATTAACAAATATTAATTTAGATTTAATGGCAGGTTGTTTTGAAGATTTTGAAACTTTCAAACACTCTTTATCGCAAATAATAAAACTTTCTCCTTCTCATATTTCTGTTTATGGACTAAGTGTTGAAGAGGGTTGCTACTTTTTCAATAAAAAACAATTCCCAGAGGAAAGTTTTACATTAAAATGTCTATTAGAAGCAAAAAAACAGCTACAAAAAGCGGGCTATATTCATTACGAAATTTCTAACTATTGCAAAAAGGGTAAAGAAAGTTTACACAATATAAATTATTGGAAAAATGGCGAATATATTGGGCTTGGCGATGGTGCTACAAGCTATATTAATGGCACAAGATTTCAAGATAGGTTTAGCGAAAAACTTACTGGTAAAGAAAAGCAGGGCGAAAATTTAATGCTTGGTTTAAGAATGTTAACTACTGGCACAAAACCAATAAAAACTTTTGAAAAAGAGATAAGAGAACTTAAAAAATTAAAATTAATAGAACAAAAAGTTGGTAAAATAAAATTAACACCAAAAGCAATTTTTGTATCAAACCAAGTGTTTGAATATTTTGTAAAACCTTTTAAGGATTAGAGGCGAGCATGAAAACAACAGCAATTAAAACCACACTATTTAAACCAAAACAAGATTTGTTTGAGTTTATAATAAAGAGTATTCCTAAATTAAAAGATAAAAGTGTTTTGGCTATATCCTCGAAAATTGTAGCATTAGCAGAAAATAGAATTGTAGAAAATAAAAACAAAACAAAGCTAATAAAACAGGAAAGTGATTTTGCAATTAATACAAAAGTTGCATGGCTAACAATTAAAGATAATATGATAATCCCTTTTGCGGGAATAGACGAGAGCAATGCAGATGGTAAATTAATTTTGCTACCAAAAAATCCATACAAAACAGCAAGCGAACTTAGAAAAAAATTAAAAAAACATTATAAAATTAAAAACTTAGGTGTAATTATTACAGATAGTTTTATTGTCCCTCTTCGTCGTGGGGTAATGGCTTTTGCGGTTGGTTATGCTGGTTTTAAGGGTGTAAGAAATTATATTGGTAAAAAAGATTTATATGGCAGAAAAATGAAAATGGAACAATTAAATATTGCTGATATTTTAGCATCAACATCTGCTTTAAATATGGGTGAAGCGAACGAAAAAAAACCACTGGCAATAATAGAAAATGCACCAATAGTTTTTTGTGAAAAGGTTAATAAAAAAGAAATTTCCTATCCGATAAAAGATGACTTATACTATCCATTTTTAAAACCGATTCTTAAAAACAAGCATTGACTTTTTTAAGTGGGTGTTTGTATAATAAAAAAGACCCAATACAATAAATCGGAGAATAAAAAAATGAAAAAAATAATATATATAATTGTTGCTCTTGCTTTGGTGTTAGGACTTTCCTTTCAAGAATTATCTGCTCAGTCCGCACCTTCAACAGATATTACTTGTTTGAAAAATCTTATAAAACTTGGAAAAAGAATAAACTTAAGATTAAATGAAGCAAGTATGAACTATTCCGCTCAGGATACTGCTGCTTTAGAACAACTAAACATATCAATTGTTGATTACCAAGGAAACCCGTGTACTGGTGGTTCTTGCAGGATAAAAAGATTGGGAAAAGATTATCTCCTTAATCCTGTGTTAAATTATGGGGGATTTAAGAAAAATTTTACAAGATTTTTATCTTACACAAACACATCTTTTGGAGAATTTACAGTATACACACACCCAGCAAACCCTTCTTACAAATTTAAACTTTCTTGTTATCAAGTAACCCCATCAACAATAGATCCAAACCAACAAGTATGTGTAAGTTTAGGGCAAGCCCTTGGAGCAAATAATTCTGAATGCTCTGGCTCGACATCAACCCCTGTTTGTATGTTTAACTAAAAAAAACAATTCGCACTAACAAAAAAAGGCAGGTAAAAACCTGCCTTTTTAAATTTACCAACCCTTAAAACTCCCGCTAGGGAACAAGTATTCCGTGCTGAATTTTGGTTTTTTTCTTCCTAAAGTCCCGCTACTGCTTCGCAGTATTTACTAAATGGACTAGTCGTCAGAAAGAAAACCAAAATTCAGCCGGAAGACGAAGTTAACTTTGTTTGGAAAATTGATCTTTGCCTACCCCACATGCTGGGCATAACCAAGATTCAGGAACATCTTTCCATTCTGTACCAGCTGCTACATTGTTATCCGGATCGCCTATTGCTGGGTCGTATACATAACCACATACATCACATATATATTTCATTTTTAATCTCCTTTTTGCTAAACTTTTTCTTTTTTGCCAGAGGCTGGCTCCCAGCTCCTAAAGTGTCCCCGTAGGGAGTCATCCTGAGTGAGCAAAGCGAGTCGAAGGATCTCTGTTTTAGCTGAGATTGTCGCGTCGCTAACGCTCCTCACAATGACAAACATTTTTTGTCGCAAAGAAAGAAAAACTTTCCACAAAAATGCTCGTAAAAACTGAGCATGTTTTTTTATTTTAAATTTTACCCATGTGTTGCGCGCTTATGCTCTTTCCCTTTCAATACACATTGATAATAATCGTAAGTTAAAGGTTCGCCGTCCAAAATGTTTTCACAACTACATGGTTTTCCTATAAATAATACATGTTCACCTAAATCTATTTCTTTTTCTACATCTACCTCGAAACAGGCAAGAGTGTTTTCTAAAATTAGTGGCGACCCTGTTTTACCTATTTTATGTTTAACTTTTGCAAATTTATCAAAATCTCTGCCGGTTCTAAAACCAAAATTCCCAACAAAAACCATGCTTGTGCCTTTTCTTAAACTACACACACTAAAAACCTTGCTTGCCTTAATAAATTCGTAAGTTAGGTTTTCTTTATGTATAGCAACAGCAAGTTTAGCAGGGTTGTTTGTAACCTGAAAAACAGTGTTTGCAAGTTGTGCATTAATTTTACCTTTCGTATTATGAGAGCCTATTACATAAAGTCCGTAACAAATACTATTTAATGCCTTTTTTTCTTCTTGTTTATCAACCATTAAATTTTTCCTTGTGGCAGAGCCACCCTCTATATTTTAAAAACTTACACATAACACTTGTTTTGTTATTGTGTTTTTTCTTTCAGTTTTTTTGCTATGTTAACACCCATATCAAAAGCGTTTTTTAAATCTTCTTTTGTTGGAACATAATTGCAATACAAACCATCTGCTACTCTTTCGATTTTTAGTTCGTCAAAAAATCTTTCCAAATCTGCTGTGCCGTTTTTACCCCAACCATAAGAACCAAATGTTGAACCTATAAGGTTTTTCTTTTTAAGCCCTTTAAGGTATGTTAAAATATCGCCCATAGCAGGGTAAAGCCCATTATTAATTACCGGAGAACCTAAAACAATTGCACCAGCATCTAAAATTTCTATAGCGATATCGCTTCTATTATATCTAGTTGCGTTCATCACCCTAACTGTTGTGCCACCGCTAGCAAGTCCATCAGCTATTTGAAGTGCCAAAGATTCTGTGCTTTTCCACATAGTATCATAAATAATTACCGCTTTGTTTGTTGGTTTTTGCTCTGCCCATTTTTTGTAAAGAGATACTATTTTCATAGGATTATCTCTCCAAATTGGTCCGTGGTCTGGTGCAATAATTTTTGGTGTTATGTTTGTTTTTGCAAAAGCATCTAAAAACCTTAACACAATATCTGAATATGGCAAAACAATGTTTGCATAATATTTTTCTGCTTCATACATCCATGCTGCTGTTTCGTCGTCAAATCTTTTATCTGAAGCTAAATGCATACCAAAAATATCATTTGTAAATAAAATATTTTCTTTTTCTAAATGTGAAATCATACTATCTGGCCAGTGAAGCATTTTGGATTCTATAAAACTTAATTTATCCCCGCCAATATCAATACTATCACCAGTTTTTACGGTTTTAATATCCATTTCTCCAAAATGGTTTTTTAATGCTTTTTCGCCCATTGGGGAAGCATAAACTTCTTTCGGATTTGCATCTTTTATAAATTGTGGGATACCACCAGAATGGTCCATTTCAGAATGGTTGGAAATTAAAATTTCAATTTTTTTAGGATCTATAATATCAGAAATCCGTTCCATCATTTCGTTATAAAATGGTGCTTTAACTGTGTCTATTAGTGTTGGTTTGTCTGACAAAATCAAATAAGCATTATATGTTGAACCCCGTTGTGTTGAATAACCGTGGAAGTCGCTAAGATTCCAATCGATAGCTCCTACCCAATAAACTTTTTCTGATATTTTTACCGCCTTCATTTTTTTCTCCTTGTTTAAAGTTAATCTTTTTTCCAAGTACCGTGTAAATTACAATATTCTCTTGCTGTAATTTTTTCGTCTTTTGTGCAAACTTCCATTTCTGGTTTATCGTTTGGTTTTAAAAACTTTTTATAAATTCTGCCATTAGCAGATGCTTCTATCCATTGAATATAATGTTTATCTTCCATTGGATGTGGCACTTCACCAACTTTTATTAAAAAACCTTTTTCGGTTTTTGTTATTACTGGTACATGTTTTTCTGTTGCTGCATCTACTGTGTTTTCTGTCATATGTTTCATGTTTTCACCACAACAAACCAATTCGCCTGCACCTGTGTTTAAAATTTCTACAATGTTTCCGCAAATATCACATTTATAGATTCCGTTCATTTTTGTTGTCATATTAATATCCTCTATATGTTTTTTAAAATCTCTTCGTAGTTTGGTTCTTCGCTAACTTCTTCTACAAACTGTATGTATTTTATTTTTTGATTTTCATCTATAATAAAAACCGCTCTTGTTAAAAGTTGAAGTTCTTTTATTAAGATACCATAATCTTTAGCAAATGTTGTTGGTTTGTAATCTGATAATGTTTTAACTCTATCAACACCAGCTGCTGCACACCATCTTTTTTGAGCAAATGGTAAATCTTTACTTACTGTTAATATGTTTACATTTTCGCTAAGTTCGGTAGCTTTTTTATTAAATGTTCTTGTTTCTGTATCGCAGGTTGGTGTGTCTAATGAAGGCACTGTGGACAAAACCACAATTTCGCCTTTATAGTCTTTTAGATGTACTGGTTTTAGATTGGTGTCTAGAAGTGTGAAATCTGGTGCTGTATCGCCAACTTTTAGACAATTCCCCTCTAAATGCATTGCGTTTCCCGATAATGTTATTGTTTTCATTTGAGCCCCCGCTGTTTTGGTTTTTTTCGCCGTGGATGAGGAATCTCATCCACGGCTAACTTGAAAAATTAGTAGTTCTCTCCCAGTAGTTCAAAGTGAGCTTGTGGGTGCGCACATGCCGGACATATATCTGGTGCTTCTTCACCTTGATGTAAATATCCACAATTTTGACATTGCCACATAACTTTTTCATTTTTTCTAAATACAGTTCCTTCTTGAATATTTTTCAAGAGATCTTTATATCTTTTGGAATGTTGTTTTTCTGCTACAGCTATTGCTAAGAAAACATCTGCAATGGCATCAAATCCCTCTTGTTTTGCAGTTTTTGCAAAATCTGGATACATTGTCTGCCATTCATAATCTTCTCCGCCATATGATGCGGTTAAGTTTTCGGCGGTAGAACCAATTACCCCTGCTGGGAATTTGGCTATAACTTCAACTTCTCCACCCTCCAAAAACTTAAAAAGTCTTTTTGCGTGTTCTTTTTCTTGATTTGCTGTTTCTTCAAATATTTTGGATATTTGAACATACCCCTCATTCTTTGCTTTAGAAGCAAAATATGTGTATCTGTTTCGTGCCTGAGACTCGCCAGCAAACGCTGTCAACAGGTTTTTTTCTGTTTTACTGCCTTTTAATTTTGACATTGTCTTCTCTCCTCCAATAATATACAATATATCCCCACAATCACAACAAGCACTTACAAATAGTTTACAATATTTTGGGACAATTTTTAACTAGTAAAATACCTCTTATTTTTCTATAATAAAAGGGTAGGCTTTATAATATCATATCTATATTACATATAAGGAAACGAGTAGTGTTATGCACGCAAAAGAACTTTGGGAAAAATTGCTAGCAAATATCGAAAAAAAAATTGGTAAAGATTCTTGTGAAATGTGGCTAAAACCAGTAAAACCTCTTATTTTTGAAAACGATAAACTAACAATCGAAATGCCAGATCATGTTTGGTACTCAACAATTAAAAACAGATACGAAGAAGATGTCCTCACATCATTAAAAGATGTGTTAGGTAAAGATATTGAATTAAAATATAATGTCCCAATAAAAGAAGAGAAAGAACAAAAAGCTGTTGATAAAACTAAAACAATAATGAAAAGTTTGCCAAAAACAGCTCCTTCAACAATAAGTATCACAAAAAATGCACTTGCACATAGATTAAACGATAAACATACTTTTGAAGGTTTTATCGAGGGACCATCAAACAGGTTTGCATATAGAGCAGCACAAGCTGTTGAAAAAAAACTTGGTAATAGGGAAAATAATCCGCTTGTTATTTACAGCTCCCCCGGTTTGGGAAAAACCCATTTGCTTCACGCAATTGGAAACGAAATTTTAAAAAATAATAAAAATAAAAAAGTTTTGTATATGTCTGGCGAAGAATTTGTTAGCGAGTATATAGAATCTTTACAAAAGAAAACTTCTGGCTCTTTTAGAAAAAAATATCGCTCATTGGATTGTTTATTGGTAGACGACATTCAATTTGTAGCCGGTAAACACGCAAGTGAAAAAGAATTTTTCTATACATTTAACACTTTGTTTGAAAGTAAAAAACAAATAGTTTTAACATCAGACAGAACGCCACAACAACTATCATTGGATAATCGTCTTGCATCTAGATTGTTGTCTGGTATTGTATCTGAAATAAAAAAACCAGACCTTGAAACGAGAATTGCTATACTCCGCCAAAAACGAGATCAGCAAAATTTTGTTGTATCTGACGATGTTCTCGCTTTCATAGCAGCAGGTGTAAAAGCAAGTATAAGAGAGCTAGAGGGTTGTTTGTATCGCCTTAATAGCTATTGCTATATTCAAGGCATAGAACCAACCGTTGATATTGCAAAAGAAGTTTTAGCAGATATTATCACTTTGGAAGAAGAGGGCGGACAAATCAATGTGGATTCCATTAAAAAAATAGTAGGAGCCCATTTTAAAATAGAAATGAGTGATTTTATTTCTAAAAAGAAAACCCAAGCAATATCTTGGCCAAGACAAGTAGCTATGTTTTTAGCTAACGATTTGACAGATATGTCACTACCAGAAATCGGTCGTGCTTTTAATAGAGATCATTCAACCGTAGTGCATGCTAGAGATCAGATAAAAAAAGAAATAAAAGAAAATCCGTTTTTTGCAGCAGAAATTAACCAAATAATAAACGAGGTTAAGGTTGTTGATAAAAGCTAAAAGCGTGTTGATAAGTTGATCAAATAAGGTTGATAACCTTTTTATTGTTAGTGTTGTTAATGGTTTGTTAATAACTTAACAAAATTTGGGGATAATATTTATAACTGTTTATCAACAACATCAACACAACCAACATATATATTAATAAGAGGAATAATAAGATGAAAATAACAATAACAAAAGATACCTTTCTAGAAAACCTTCAAATCGTTCAAGCTGGGGTTTCAGCAAGAACAACGCTACCCATACTTCAAAACTTCTTAATAGAAGCAGTTGATAATAAACTAAAACTATCAAGAACAGATATGGAAATGGCAACAATACACCATACAAAAGCAGAAGTAATAGAAGAAGGTTCTATAACAATACCCCTAAAAGAATTTTCTGAGATTCTAAAAACCTTGCCAGCAGACAAAGAAATAACCATAGAAGTCGCTTCTGATAACAAAGTACATATTAAAAGCGGAAAATCAAAATTTTGGGTAATAGGGGCTCCTAAAAGCGAATATCCTGTAATACCGGAGATGGAAAAATCCAAAACAATAATAGTACCAGCAACAATAATTAATGATGCTATACAAAAAACAATATTTTCTTGCTCTTCCCAAGAAACAAGATATGTATTAAACGGGTTGCTTTGGAATAAAGAAAAAGATCTTTTAGAAATAGTTGCAACAGACGGTAGAAGACTCGCACATGTAACAGTGAAAGATTTAGACAAAGAACAAGATTTTAAAATTATTGTTCCTTCTAAAATATTAGGTGAAATATCTAGGTTTTTAAATATGAAAAAACCAACAGATAAAGATGAACTTGCAATAAAAGTATCTTCAAATCAAATAAGCTTTGGTATGCAAGATACAACATTTATGTCTCGTTTAATAGAAGGCAACTTCCCTAACTATAAGCAAGTTATCCCCGCAAAAGGGAAAATAAGTTTTGAAAGTTTAAGAACAGAGCTTTTAGCTACAACAAGAAGAGCAGCACTTTGTTCAAGCGATTTGGGTGGGACAGTAAAATATACTTTGGAAGATAGTGTTTTAAAAATATCTTCCTCTTCGCAGAAAATGGATTTTAATGACGAAATGAAAATAGAATATACAGGCGAAGCTTTTAATGCAAGTTTTAATCCGCAATATGTGGTAGATGTTTTAAAAAACTTATCTTGCCAAAAGGTTATATTCTCTTTTATAAGCGAAGATCAACCAGTGTTAATTGAAACCGCAGAAGATGATAAATATAAATATGTAATAATGCCCGTCCGCACCTAGTCGACAGGGTCGACTCCCTTCTTTTTTAAGCGACTACATAACACTAGTTTTATTGTGGCTTAATAGTAGGGGTATGAGGATTTTATGGTATATAAAAAAGCTAGAGTTTTGGAAAAAAAATCTGAAAACTGGAAAAAAACAGATGAGCTTAAAAATAATTGGAATAGATTGAATTCTAAATTTAATCGTTTAATGATATTGGATAAATTGTGGGAAAAAGAAGTTGGAGCAAGATCAAAATACTGGAAACTAACCGCTGTAAAAAACGGAACTATTTTAGTAGAAGTTAATGTGCCAACAGCAAAACAAGAACTTTTAGCAAGAAGCAAAGTGCTTATTAAAAGTTTGAATAAAAATTTTGATAGTCCGTGGATAAAATATATAAAAATAATTTAAAAAAACAAACAACTTAGTGAAGGAGAAAAAAATGGCAAGTGTAGAGTCTGATTTAAAAATCAATTACGATTCATCAAAAATACAGGTATTAGAAGGTTTAGAGGCGGTCAGAAAAAGACCAGCTATGTATATTGGTTCAACTGGCGCACCCGGTTTGCATCATTTAGTTTACGAAGTTGTAGACAATAGTGTGGACGAAATTTTAGCAGGTGGAGCAACAAGTATAGAAGTAGTTTTACAAGAAGGAAATATCTGTTCGGTACGAGATGATGGACGGGGTATTCCAGTCGATGTAATGACAAAAGTTAAAGATCCAAAACTAAAAGGTAAAAGTGCATTAGAAGTTGTTATGACAGTGCTTCATGCCGGTGGTAAATTTGGTGATGGTGCATATAAAGTTTCTGGTGGTTTGCATGGTGTGGGTGTCAGTTGTGTAAACGCTTTGTCTGAATATTTGGAAGCAGAAATTCATAAAGATGGAAAAATTTATTATCAAAAATATCATCGCGGTGTACCTGAAGCAAAAATAGCGCAAACAGGTAAAACAAAAGAACATGGAACAAAAATCACATTTAAACCAGACACAAAAATCTTTGGCGATTTGGAGTTTTCTTACGATACAATTTCTAAAAGATTAAGAGAACTCGCATTCTTAAATGCAGGTATAAGAATTTCTCTTACAGATGCAAGAGAAGAAAATAAAAGCCATGTGTTTATTTATGAGGGTGGTATATCAGAATTTGTTAAATATATAAATGCAAATCGTTCAACATTAAATCCAGAACCCATCAAATTAGAAAAACAACAAGGTGATACTTATGTATCTTTTGCTATTCAATATAATGATGGCTATGCAGATAATGTTTTCTCTTTTGTAAACAATATTAACACAATCGAAGGTGGTACTCATCTTAGTGGTTTTAGAAGTGCTTTAACAAGAATTTTTAATAAATATATTAAAGCATATGGTATCAGCAAAAACAAAGATAGAGTTGTTTCGGGCGACGATGTTAAAGAAGGTTTAACAGCAGTTTTATCAGTAAAAATACCAAATCCACAGTTTGAGGGGCAAACAAAAACAAAACTCGGAAATAGTGAAGTTGAAGGTGTTGTGAACAGTGTTGTAAACGATGCTTTATCAACATTTTTTGAAGAGAACCCAAAAACAGCAAAACTAATTTGTTTAAAATGTATACAAGCATCTGAAGCAAGAGAGGCTGCTAGAAAAGCAAGAGATTTAACAAGAAGAAAAGGAGCTTTAGACGGACTTGGTCTACCGGGAAAATTGGCAGACTGTCAGGAAAAAGATCCTATAAAATCTGAAATATTTATTGTTGAGGGTGAAAGTGCTGGTGGTTCTGCAAAACAGGGTAGAGATAGAGTTTTTCAAGCGATACTTCCACTTAAAGGTAAAATTTTAAATGTAGAAAAAAGTCAGCTAGTAAAAATACTTTCTAATGAGGAGATAAGAACATTAATCTCTGCTCTTGGTACAGGTATTGGTTCTGGTTCAGACGAAAAAGAAGGTGGTTTTAATATTGAAAAATTAAGATACCACAAAATTGTTTTAATGGCTGACGCTGATGTTGATGGACAACACATAACAACACTATTATTAACATTTTTCTACAGACAATTAAAACCACTTATTGAAAAAGGTTTTATATATTTAGCTCAACCACCTTTATATAAAGTAAAGAAAGGTAAGACAGAAAAATATATGGATAATGAAAACCAACTTCAAGAATGGTTATTAAAAGAAGGTGTTTCAAATAGCGAAATAACAAACGCTAATAGCGAAAAAATAAAACCTAAAGAGTTAGATGAAATGTTAAAAACAATTTTATCTATTGATGAAATTTTAATAAAACTAGAACCAAAACATCTTGGTTTGGAAGATTATTTCTCATTTAAAAAACTTGGAAAAATGCCGGTTTATAGAATACCACTTCAAAGTGGCGGGTATAAATATTTCTATTCTGAAAAAGAATATAAAGATTATGAAATGCAAGTTATAACAGAGAAAAAAGAAGAATTAATTTCAGCAGGTAAAGAAGAAGATGCTTTGAACGAGGACAATCTTATCCCCGAACACCAAGGACTTTGGGAGTTTGGAAAATTATTATTGCTTGACGAAAAACTAACAAGTCAAAAATATAATTTAGAGCAATATTTTCCACCAGAAGAAATAAACAAAAAAACAAAACCAATGTTTATTGCAAAAGATTCAAAAGTGGAAAAATATTTATATTCTTTATCTGAAGTTTTAAAAGCTGTAAGAGGATTAGGTTCTAGTGGTGTAAATATTCAAAGATATAAAGGTCTTGGTGAAATGAATCCAGAACAACTTTGGGAAACCACTATGGATCCAGAAAAACGAAAACTTTTACAAGTAACTTTGGAAGATTTCGCAGAAGCAGAAAAAATATTTACCACACTTATGGGTGATAGGGTTGAACCGCGAAGAGCGTTCATAGAAACCCATGCACTTGAAGTAAAGAATTTAGATGTATAAGGGAGCAGAATAGAAATGGCAAAAAAATTAGACAACTTAAAATCAACACCAAAAGAACAAAAAGCAGTAGATTTGTTCGGAAATATAAAACAAAGAGATATCGGCGAGGAAATGAAATCCTCCTATATAGATTATGCTATGAGTGTAATTGTAGGAAGAGCATTGCCAGATGTTCGTGATGGTTTGAAACCAGTACATAGAAGAATTTTATATGCAATGCATGAAATGGGTTTAAAATACAATAAACCTTACAAAAAATCTGCTCGTGTTGTTGGTGATGTGCTTGGTAAATATCATCCACACGGCGACACTTCTGTTTATGATGCATTGGTCAGAATGGTTCAAGATTTCAGTTTAAGAAAACCACTTATCAACGGGCAAGGTAATTTTGGTAGTGTGGACGGAGACTCCGCAGCTGCGATGAGGTATACAGAATGTAGACTTCATAGCATAGCAGACGATCTCTTATCTGACATAGAAAAGAACACAGTAAAATTTGCACCAAACTATGACGGTTCTTTAAAAGAGCCAACAGTATTACCAGCAAAACTTCCAACACTTTTGGTAAATGGTAGCAGTGGTATTGCTGTGGGTATGGCGACAAATATTCCAACACATAATTTGACAGAAGTTTGTCGCGGTATAATAAGTGTTATTGATAATCCACATATAGAAATAAAAGAATTATTTAAAATTGTTAAAGGTCCAGACTTCCCAACTGGCGGAACAATAATCGGCACAAAAGGAATACTTGATTATTTCACAACAGGTCGTGGTAGTGTTAAAGTAAGAGCAAAAACAGACATCGAAGAAAGAGGAAGTAGAGAAGCTATTATTATTAATGAAATACCATATCAAGTTAACAAAACAAAACTTATTGAAAGTATTGTTGGTCTAATTCGTGATAAAAAAATCGTTGATATTTCCGACATCAGAGACGAATCTGACAGAAGAGGTATGCGAGTTGTAATAGAAATAAAAAGAGATGGTAATGCACAGGTTGTGTTAAATCATCTTTACAAGCACACACAACTTCAAACAACTTTTGGTGTAAATATGTTGGCTATTGTAGACGGTAGACCAAGAGTTTTACCAATAAAATCTGTAATGACAAACTATATTAAATATAGAGAAGAAATCATCACAAAAAGAACAGTTTTTGATCTTGAAAAAGCGCAAAGAAGAGAACACATTCTTCAAGGTTTAATGATTGCAATTGCGAATTTAGATGAAGTGGTAGAAATAATTAAAAAATCTAAAGATGCTAGCGATGCAAAAATAAAACTTATGAAAGCGTTTAAGTTAAGCGAAGTTCAAGCCCAAGCAATTTTGGAAATGCGATTACATCAATTAACCCAACTTGCATCAGATACCCTTAAAAACGAACAAAAAGAGCTTTTAAAACTCATAGAAGAGTTAAAAGGTATATTGGCAGACAATAAGAAAATTTTAGCCATAATAAAAGAAGAATTAGAAGAACTTATTAAAAAACATGGCGATGATAGAAAAACAGATATCTCCCACGATGTTACAGAATTTTCTATGGAAGATATGATACCAAAAGAAAAAGTTGTAATAACACTTTCAAATGCTGGTTATGCAAAGAGAATTCCACTTTCAACATACAAAGCACAAAATAGAGGTGGTAAAGGAATTATCGGCGGTAAAACCAAAGAAGATGACTTTATTGAAAACCTTTTCATAACATCAAGCCACGCAACAATACTTATGTTTACAACTCGTGGCAGAGTGTTTAGTTTAAGAGCTTTTGAAATACCAGAAGGTACGAGAATTTCAAAAGGAAGAGCAATGGCAAATCTACTACAAATAAGTGGTGAAGAAAAAGTTACATCTGCACTTCCGATAGATAGTTTTGAACCTAAAAATGGTGAAGAAAAATACTTAGCAATGTGTACTCGGTTTGGTAGTATCAAACGAGTAGCACTATCCTTATTTGCAAACATTAGAAAGACCGGTATTATTTCTATCGGACTAGAAGAGGGCGATGTTTTAACATCTGTTCAAATGACAAATGGTAATAAGGAAATAATGCTTGCAACTAAAAAAGGTAAGTCTATAAGGTTTGAAGAAACTCAAATAAGAGCAATGGGACGAACCGCAAAAGGTGTGCGGGGTATCCGATTACAAAAAGGCGATATTGTTGTAGGTATGGAAACAATAGATCCTACTCAAGAAGTTGAAGTATTAACGGTTTGTGAAAACGGATATGGTAAAAGAACACCATTCTCTGAATACCGAAAACAAAAAAGAGGC
>JABHZW010000042.1 GCA_018656005.1 Candidatus Pseudelusimicrobium marinum
AACTTTGCCGACAGTTTTTATTGTTTTTAAAACACCATTTTCAGCAACAGAAATACCGGCAGAGTCGTATCCCCTATATTCAAGTTTTTTAAGCCCGTCTATAAGAATTTTGTCTACATTGCTCTTGTTTCCTATGTATCCTACTATTCCGCACATTTTTTATCTCCTCTTTTTTATTTCTACTTTGTTTTCGCTCGGTTATGTGCCGCTACTGCTTCGCAGTATTCGCTAATGCACACCGCCCTCGCTCATGCCTCGTAGAAATAAAAAATAGTCGTAAAAACTATTTATTTTATTAAGTTTTTCATCTCTTCTATAGCATTCCCAAACCCAGAAAACAAACTTCTTGATATTATAGAAAATCCTATGTTTAAACATTTCATTTTGGGTAATGTTGCTATTTCTTGTACATTTTCGTAATCTAGACCATGTCCAGAATGAAGTTCCATTTTTAATTTATTAACAAGCAAAGATGCTTTTGTTAAAACTTCTATTTCTTTAGAAGTTTGTTTAAATGTTTTGCATTCTGAATATTTTTTTGTGGAAAGTTCCACAATATCTGAACCGATATCTTTTGCTGTTTGAATATCCTTTAAATTAGGATCTAAAAACAAACTAGCTTTGATGTTTTTTTTATGCAAAGCTGTAATAAAACTTTTAATTTTTTTAATACTTGCGGGTGTTAATTTTAATCCACCTTCTGTGGTTAATTCGTTTGGTTTTTCTGGCACTATACAAACGGAATTTGGCTTAATTTTTAAAGCTATTTTTTGCATTTCTGTAGTAGCCGCCATTTCCACATGTATTGGTAGTTTTAGATTTTTCACGAGGTTTTTCACATCTGCATCTTGTATGTGTCTTCTGTCGTGACGAAGATGCATAACAATAAAATCTGCCCCATGTTCTTTAGCTAATTTACCAGCTGTTAATAGGTTTGGGTATCCTACTTGTCTTGCTTGTCTTAATGTTGCAATATGATCAATGTTGACCCCTAGTTTAACCGACATTTAACTCACCTTCTCTTTATAAAATTTTTGCAATGATTTTGCTATTTGTTCTGCTTTGTTTGCATCTTCACATTCTACCAAAATTCTTAGTTTTGGCTCTGTGCCAGAGTATCTTGTAAAAATTCTGCCTTTGCCATTTAGAGATGTTTCAAATTCTTTTTGTTTTTGTAAAAAACCATCAATATTTTCTAATGGAATTTTTTCTTCTACATCAATACCTACTAATTTTTGAGAATATCTTTTCCAGAGTTTTTTGTAATAGCTTAACTTTTGATTTTTTTCTTTTAAAATTTTTAAAATTTGTAGTGCACTTAATATTCCGTCACCAGTATCTGAAAACTTTTTAAATATTATATGTCCACTATTTTCGCCACCTATCGCTAAATTTTGTTCTTGCAATTTTTCAAAAACATATTTATCGCCCACCTGTGTAATTTCACAAGTTATACCGCAAGATTTTAAATAATTTATTAAACCCAAATTGCTCATTACTGTTACAACCACTTTGTTTTCTTTTAAAAACCCTTTTTCTTTTAAGTATAAAGCAGATATTAAAATAATGTCGTCCCCGTCGATTTCTTCACCATTTTCATCGCACATTATTACTCTATCGCCATCGCCATCGAAAGTGACACCTATGGTTTCTTCTGTTTTCTTTACAAGTCTAAAAGTTTCGCCAGGTGCGGTTGCTCCACAATCTTGATTTATGTTTTTGCCGTTTGGTTGGCAACAAATTGTATCAATATCAAAACCAAGTTCTTCAAAAAGTTGTGGTGCTATGGTTGATGTTGCACCATTAGCACAATCTAACACCAATTTAGTTTTATCAAAAGTGATATTGTTTATGCTATCTTTAAGATGTGTTGAATAAAGGGATATTAGAGTATCGTCATCTGTTTTTATTGTATTATCCAAAATTTCTGGTAAATCTTCTTGACTATCAACAGCAGTTTCTATTTTTGCTTCAATACTTTCGGATAGTTTTTTGCCTTCTTGGTCAAAAAACTTTATCCCATTAAATTCTGCTGGATTATGGCTTGCAGAAACCATCACCCCAAAAGGATGTTTTAGTTTTTTTGTTAAAAAAGCCACAGCGGGTGTTGGTGCTATACCAATATTTATAACACTATATCCAGCACCTCTAATACCCGTGCAAAGCCAGTCTGTTATTTGCGAGCCAGATACCCTGCTGTCTTGTGCGATAATTATGGTTTTATTCTCGTTATGCTCTTCTTTAGGAATAATTTGAGCGGAAACAAAACCAAGCTTTTCTACAAAATCTTTAACCAATGGATGTTGACCTGCAATAGCCCTAATCCCATCAGTCCCAAAATATTTCATTTTACTTCCTCTTTTGAGTGCTTTTTTGTTTTTTTGCTTCCTTAAGTAGGGTTCCCTCGCTAAAGCTTCGGGTAGTTCCTACCTACTAGGCGGAGCAAAGAAAACAAAAAATCATCTCAAAATACTCGCAAAATTTAACAAGCTTTTACTTATTAAGTTATGCTTTTTTTTCTTCTAAATTTTCTTCTTTTTTTGGTTTACCATTTAGAATGGTCTCTATTTCTTCTGCTTCTACTACTTCTTTTTTTAGTAGTTTTGCCACAAGAGTATCCAATGCTTTTTTATCTTTTATTAAAATTTGTTTGGCATCTTCATATGCCTTTTTAACAATAGAGGCTACTTCATCGTCTATTCTTTTTGCAAGATCTTCCGAATAGCCACGATGTTTAGAAATATCTCTCCCCAAAAACACTTGGTCTTCTGGTACTTCCACAGATAACGGACCAATATTTTCGCTCATACCAAGCTGTGCTACCATTTTTCTTGCATAGCTTGTTGCTTTAGATAAATCATCATGAGCGCCTGTTGTTATTTCACCAAACACTATTTCTTCTGCTGCTCTACCGCCAAGCAAAATAGCAAGTTTATCTAAAATTTCACTTTTAGTTGTTAGATATTTATCCTCTAGCGGAAGCTGTAGTGTATAACCTAATGCTGGTCCACGAGGGATAATGGAAACTTTATGTACAGGGTCTGCATTTGGTAATCTTTTTGCCACAATGGTATGTCCTGCTTCATGACAGGCAATAGTTTTTCTTTCTCTTTCAGAAATTATTTTACTCTTTCTTTGTGGTCCTGCGATTACTCTTTCAACAGCTTCTTCAAAGTCTTTTAAATCTACTGCAGGTTTATCGTTTCTTGCAGCAAGTAAAGCGCCTTCGTTAATAACATTAGCAAGATCTGCACCTACAAAACCTGGTGTTGTTTTTGCTATTACAGATAGATCTGCTTTTTTGTTTAACTTAACTTTTCTTGCATGTACCTCTAAAATTTCTTTTCTACCTTTAATATCTGGTGATGGAACATTTACATGTCTATCAAATCTACCTGGTCTTGTTAGAGCAGGGTCTAGCACATCTGGTCTGTTGGTAGATGCCATTAGTATAACGCCTTCTTTTGCTTCAAAGCCATCAAGCTCTATTAAAAGTTGGTTTAAAGTTTGTTCTCTTTCGTCATGACCGCCACCAATACCAGCAAATCTTCTTCTACCTACTGCGTCAAGTTCGTCAATAAAAATTATGGAAGGGGAAGATTTTTTTGCTTGTACAAATAAATCTCTAACTCTTGATGCACCAACACCAACAAACATTTCCACAAATTCTGATGCACTTGCTGTAAAAAAGTTTACACCAGCTTCGCCTGCAACGGCTCTTGCGAGCAAAGTTTTACCTGTGCCTGGCAAGCCGTATAGCAAAATACCTTTTGGTAGTTTTGCTCCTAATCGTTGGAATTTTTTAGGATCTTTTAAAAATTTGATAACTTCTTGCAGTTCTTCTTTTGCTTCATCACAGCCGGCTACATCTTTAAAAGTTACTTTTTGTTTTTGAGGGTCTTGCAGTTTCGCTTTTGATTTTGCAAAACTAAATGCCTGCTTCCCGCCGGCCTGTGCCTGTCGTAAAAACAAGAACCAAAATAAGAATATGAAAAGAAGTATCCAACTTAAATTTATAAGCAGATTGCTTACCCAAGTTTTGTCTGGTTCTGCTTTAAAACTTACACCAGAAGCTTCTAACTGGTCTATTAAATTAGCATCGTTTAGGGCGACAGTTTTAAAATTTATGTTTCTGTTGCCTTGTTTCAAAGTACCAGTTATCATATTATTTGAGATTGCTATATCTGACACCTCGCCAGATTTTAGTTTTTGTTTAAATTCGGAATAAGCCACATCGGTTCTTACACCGCTTGTGTTCATTTTATTGTAAATACCTATTAATAAAACGAAAGCTAATGCCCAAAGCAATACTTGTCTTGTTATTGATAGGTTTTTATTTTTTCTGGATTTTTTGTTCATCTAATACTCCCACATATGGTAAATTTCTGTAAAATTCCTGATAATCTAATCCGTACCCTACTACGAACTCGTTTGGTATTTTAAAGCCAATATACTTTGTTGCAACTGGCTGTTTTCTGTTTTCTGTTTTGTCTAATAAAGCACAAACTTCTAAAGATGCTGGCTTTCTTGTTTTAAGGTTTTCTATCATATAGTTCATTGTTAAGCCGGTATCTATAATATCTTCTACTAGAATTACATGTCTACCTTTAATGTTTTCTCTAAGATCTAGTAGTAAGCGAACCACGCCAGAACTTTCCAGGTTTCCGCTATAAGAGGATGGGGCAATAAAGTCCATACTACATTTAATATCTAAATTTTTCATCAAATCTGAAAAGAATAACACCGCACCTCTTAATACACATATAAAAATTGGATCTTTTCCTACATAATCTTTAGAGAGTTGGTCTGCTAACTCTTTTGTTTTTTTAGCTAATTGTTCTTCACTTATGAGAATTTTTTTTAAGGGGATATCTTTGTTTGACATTTTTCCTCCAAATGCTTATTACTATAGGATACTTTTTTTTGCCTTTTTATTCAAAAAACGCTACCCAAAAAAGTAGCGTTTTTTGATAATGCATAAAGCTAATTGCTATCTTGAAAATTGAATAAGTACGCTTAAAGATAATATTATCAATATTATGCCACCTACAATTTCGGATACTTTGGATACTCTTAATATTTTTTCGCCTTTTAAGAAATATCCCATCCAAACGAATAAGAACACAAATATTGCTAAAAGTATTGCAGATAAAAACATTGGTGTGCCTACCATTCTAAGACCAAAACCAAGAAGTATGGTTTTTAAAGACAGCACTACAGCTACTACTGTTAAATATTGTTCGTCGATAAAATCCTTTTTATACAAACTTAATGTTTTTTCTATTGCATTAAGTATCATTCCTACACCAACCAAAAACAGCATACTAAATGCTAGCCAATAGTTGATGGAAAATAAAGAATCTTTTAATGTGTAGGCAAATATCCAGCCTAATACAAAAAACACTAAATGGAAAAATGTACAAAAACCAGCAAATTTTAGAGCGTCTTTTCTTACAAAAGTTGGCATTTTTGCTGTTGATGCATTAGATACCGAAAAGTTGTCTGCACTTATACAAAGCCATATTAGAATTACTTTTATTATAGTCATGGGGTTTACTCTCCTTAAATAACTTGAGGTTTATATAATATATAAATATTATAAATAATATTCAACTAAAATTTTGATACTTATTAGTACTAAAATTATACCACCGACAAATTCAGATTTTTTACCAATTGTTCTTCCAAGCATATTTCCTGCCTTAAAACCAAGCAAAGCAGTAGCAAAAACACAGAAAAAAGTAGCTATCAATAGTAATATTATTGGTTTACTTACTAATGCAAAAGATACGCCCACACCAAAAGCATCAAGACTAGTTGCAATTGCAAGTGTGGAAACTGTTTTTGTGCAAGTTAAACTAGTGGTAAAACAAGAACCTTCTTTGGCAGAGCAAAATATCATTTTTCCGCCGATACCAGCAAGCAATGCAAAGGCTATAAAATGACCAATAGTTGTTACCCAACTTGCCAGCGGACCTATTAATAAATAACCACCCAAAAACATAATAATATGAGCAAAAGCAAACAAAATTGCTACTAAAAAAATATGTTTTATATGAGTTTTTTTATGGTTTATACCATATGCTGTGGACACTGCCAAAACATCCATAGAAAGAGCTATTGCGATTAAAAAAGGTACTACTATTTTCATAAAATTATGATATCATTTTAGAACACCGTCGTTAAGCATTATTTTCTTTAGATGGTTCGGAGGATTTGTTATGGAA
>JABHZW010000002.1 GCA_018656005.1 Candidatus Pseudelusimicrobium marinum
ATATTAAAGATTTAGAAACAAAACTAGATGATGCTACAAGTTGTTTCGTTTTTGCAAGCCCAAACTTTTTGGGTGTTTTAGAAGATGGTGAAAGTTTACAACAAAAAGTTCATGCTAAAAATGCATTGTTAGTGTCAGTAGCAAACCCAATAAGTTTGGGCATTGTTGCAACACCAGGAAGTTATCAAGCAGATATTTGTGTAGCTGAAGGTCAGCCACTTGGTAATGGTATGAATTATGGTGGGCCACATTTGGGTATTTTTGCTTGCAAAAAAGAACTTGTCCGCCAAATACCGGGCAGAGTATGTGGTATTGCAAAAGATAAAGAAGGTAATAGAAGTTTTGTGTTAACATTGCAAGCACGAGAACAGCATATAAGACGAGAAAGAGCATCATCTAATATCTGTTCCAACCAAGCATTATGTGCATTAAATGCAGTCATTTACCTAATTTTATTAGGACCTGAAGGTATGAAAGAAGTTGGGGAAGTTAATTTAGAAAAATCGCACAAATTAAAAGACCAAATTTGCCAACTTAACGGTTTTGAACTTAAATACGATGCTCCATTTTTTAACGAATTTGTAATAAAATGTCCAAAACCAGCACAACAAATATCAGACGAACTTGCAAAACAAGGAATTTTAGTTGGCTATCCATTAAACAAATTCGATAAGAGTTTAGAAAATTGTCTTTTAATTTGTGCGACCGAAACAAAGTCGGAAAAAGATTTACAAACCCTTGTAAACGCATTAGGAGGGTTAAAATAATGACACAAGAAATTAAACAAGAAAGAAAACTTAGCATAGAATTATCCTCTGAAGGTGCAAGAGGTATAAAATTTGATAAAGCAGAAAATTCTGCATCAAAATATTTAGATAAAAAATATCTACGAAAAGAAAAAGCAAATTTACCACAAATAGCAGAGTTTGAAACTATAAGACATTTCACTAAATTATCTCGCTTAAATTTTTCCATAGATACACACTTTTATCCGCTTGGCAGTTGTACAATGAAATACAATCCAAAAAGTTATGATATGCTTTCAGCATTGCAAGGTTTTACAAATCTTCATCCGCTCGCACCAGATATCGCTTGCCAAGGTACACTAGAAACTTTGTATGAATTTGAACAAATGCTTAAAGAAATTACTGGTTTACATTCTTTTACAATGCAACCTGCAGCAGGTGCTCACGGCGAATGGACTGGTGTTTTAATGGCACAGGCATATCATAAGAAAAATGGGGAAACTAGAACAGAAATCATCGTGCCAGACACTGCTCACGGCACAAATCCAGCCAGTGCAAGTATGGGTGGTTTTAGTGTGAAAACAATAAAATCTGCAAAGGATGGTAGGTTAGATGTTGCAAGTTTAAAAGAAGCAATTTCTAAAAATACAGCTCTTGTTATGTTGACAGTGCCAAATACTGTCGGCTTGTTTGAAAAAGATATTTTAGAAATTGCTGATATTATTCACGATGCAGGTAGTTTGTTTTATTTAGACGGTGCAAATTTCAATGCATTAATTGGTAATGTTAAGCCGGCAGATTTTGGTGCAGATATTATGCATTTAAATTTGCATAAGACTTTTGCTGCCCCTCATGGTGGTGGCGGGCCGGGTTCTGGTGTTGTAGGTGTTTGCGAAAAGTTGGAAAGTTTTTTACCAGTACCAAGAATTGTAAAAGAGGGGGAAATTTATAAATTAAATTATAATTATCCTAATACAATTGGCAGAGTAAAAGGTTTTCATGGTAATATTGGTGTGATTTTACGATCTTACTTTTATTTAAAGCAACATGATGTTGACGGGCTTAAAGAAATTGCAGAAAATGCAATAATAAATGCCAATTATTTGAAAGAAAAGTTAAAAAAATATTTCCCAGTTTATTTTGATTATATTTGTATGCACGAATGTGTTTTAACCATAGATAAAGAAAAGTTTAATGGTGTCAAGACATTAGATATCGCAAAACGATTATTAGATTATGGGTATTATGCACCGACGATATATTTCCCATTAATCGTACCAGAAGCGCTTATGATAGAGCCAACCGAAACCGAAGGTAAAAAAGATTTGGACGGCTTTATAGATGCGATGATAAAAATTCACGCAGAGATAATGGACAACCCAGATTTGGTTAAAGGCGCACCGTACACAATGCCAGTGAAACGCATTGATGAAGTTAGTGCAGCAAGAAACCCAAACATGTGTTGGTCAGCTAATTAAAAATAGTTTTTAAGGAAATTTTTTCTTTCTTTGCGACGACTAGTAGGTCGGAAGAGTGAGCGAATGCGAACACCCCTACTTTAGGAGCTGGAAGCCAGCCGCTGGCAAAAAAGAAAAAATTTACCAAAAAGAGCCCTTGTAGCTCAACTGGAAGAGCAGTTCCCTCCTAAGGAAAAGGTTGTAGGTTCGATTCCTGTCAAGGGCGCTCTTTTGTCGCTATGCTTTTACATAAAAAAACCGCAACAAAACGATTGCGATTTTTTAATTTGTTTTAAATTTATTTTAATCGAAAAAATACCAACTGTTAGCACCTGATACACCATTCATACTTGCTGCAAGTTTTTGGCATCTAGTTTCATCTACACCAGCATAACTAGCAACATTGCAGTCAATAGCATATCTATAACCAGTTCCTGTTGCTGGCACAGAAGTATTGGCAAAGAGTATAAATCTTGCTAAAGCAGTGTTATCTTGAGAATAAAAAGAAACATACTCACCGTAACTAGCATGATTTGAGCGTGGGTGAAGTAAATAGTTTTTACCAGAAACTGTTATTATGCAAGTAATACCAGTACAATCGTTTCCTTGATAATCTTTAAAACTTAAATCTAAAAGGTTTAAACTTCCATCAACATATGTAGATTCATTACCAGAGGATAATTCGTACATCTTCATAGAATTAGCAACATTTCTACCTATAGTCATAAGCCCAGACAAATGTGCTTTATTTCTTGCTATCATATATTTTGGTAAAGCTATCGATGCTAGTACTGCTATTATAAGTATCACTACCAACAACTCTATTAATGTGAACCCTTTAGTGTTTTTCATATTTTCATTGTACAAAATTTAATATTTAATAAGTGTTTTTATGTTTGTGCCGACAATTTTATCTCTGCCTTTTAAATCCATAAGCTCTATTAAAAATACACAACTCTCTACTTTTGCTCCCAAATCTGTCGCTAACTTTAATGCTGCTTTTGCTGTGCCACCTGTGGCTAGTAAATCGTCTGCTATAATCACTTTATCGTTTTCATTAAGTGCATCTTTATGTATTTCAAGTGTGTCTGTGCCATATTCAAGTTCGTATTCATAACTTAAAACTTCAGCTGGCAACTTGCCTTTTTTACGAACAGGTACAAAACCTGCATTAAGTTCTAGAGCGAGTGGAATACCAAAAATAAAACCTCGGCTCTCTATCCCGATAACTTTTGTTATCCCTTTATTTCTAAAATCTTTTGCCATAAGTTCTATGGTTTCTTTTAAAACTTTTGCATCTTTTAGTAAAGTTGTTATATCTCTAAATAAAATTCCTTTTTTAGGGAAATCTGGTATATCTCTTATAGATTTTTTTAGTTCTTCTGTATTCATTTTTTGCTCCTATTCTTATATTCTACATTAAAACAATTTCGACATAAAGGAATATATTTATCCTTCGCACCTACTGAAATTGTGTTTTTATCCTCGTTAGTTCTATACGAAAAACTTGCTTTATCTGTGCAAAGTTCGCATTTGGCATGCACTTTTTTCACATATTCTGCTTCTGCCATAATTAATGTTGCAGTTTCAAACGGTTTGCCAAAGGCATCTTTATCTAGTCCAGATGTTAAAACTATTTTGCCATTATCTGCTAATTTTGTACATAAATTAACTAGGTTTTTATTAAAAAAATGTATTTCATCTATTGCTACAACATCTGTATCTTTTTTTATATGTTTTAAAATATCTGTGGAATTTTTTGCCATTTCGCATTTTATTTTTTTACCATCATGCGAAATAATATTATTTTTGCCATACCGTTCGTCTAAATGAAAATTAAAAACCTGAATTTTAGCACCACTTTTTTTAAGCTGTGCAATTCTTTTTATAAGGTGTGTTGTTTTGCCAGAAAACATACACCCGCAAAAAATTTCTATATGTCCTGCTTTTTTAATTTTCATCTAAAATTTCATTTTCCTGTTGTACTGCTTCCATTTTTTTTGTGCCACCTAATGCTTCGTATCCTCGATATCTTTGCGAACCACGATAACTTGTTGCACCTTCTTGGTATAGTGATCTATCTTCTACTCCAAATTCAGATTTGCCTCCGCATAAGAAACTTATAGTGAAGGAAATAGATGTATTATTATTTCTATCTCTTAGGGATATACCTAGTTTTAAGTCGTGCAAATCTTTAACTAAACGGATATATTTATTAAATTCTTTGCCATCACCTTTTATAACATCAAAGTCTATCCCACCAGAAATTTTCCAACTCCAACTTCTTGGTGCTATACCTGCTTTTGTTATAAAGGTATATTTATTTCTGGTAGTTTTAAAATTATTTATGCCTAAAGAGAAAAATGTTTTTTCTAATCTACCAAAAAGTGTTTGAATAAAAACACCATCATTACCACTAAACACATCGTAAGTATCTTGTAAAAATATTAACATATCTTTATTGTTATCGTACCCAATTTCACCAACAATTGGTTTAAGTCTTGTCTGAGGGTCCCAATTCTCGATAAACGGTTGGTTTCTAAGGTCGTATTCGGTTGCTAATCTTCCAAAGAATTTATAGTTTGGTCGGTAGTAATAATCTAAGAAAAACTCGTTAAGATCTTCGCCAGAATCTGTTGCATCGTTTTCAAATTTTATAGTATCGGTGGAACTTCTTCTTGTGTATGCATATCCAAAGTCTAGGGTGTGATCTTTAGGGAAATTATTAAAGTTTAAGTTTAATATACCACCTACCCTTGGGATATTGGTATCTTCTTGAGAGTTATTTGCATCTTCAAAAATAATAGTATCTCCCATAAAAACTGTTGGCGATAAACTTATATGTTTAGCGATATCTATATTCTCGGAAAAATCTAACTGAGCATCTGCAATTTTTTCATTTTCTAAAGTAGTTGCATTGTATGTTGTGCCGTAATTAAATTTAAATTTATTTACCCACGGTGCATTAAAAGGACGACCAGGATATATTTGATATTCCAACCGAGGGTTATCTTCTTTAGTTTTAACAAACTGGTCTAGTACGGCGTCGTATTTTTCTTGTTTATCATAACTTACTCTAAGTGATGTTTTTCTTGTTTGTCTGTTAAAAGCGCCACTTAAAAATTGATCCGCATTGGTTAAAAAAGGATTGTCTCTAAAGTAATCGTCGTTAACAAAAGCATCTGAAGATAATAAATATCTGGATTGTATGCTATATAATGCACCTTTTTCTTCTTCTAATTCTTCAGAAGAGTCCCAAACTTTACCCCAGAAACCACCTTGAAAAGTCCATCTTCTTGATCTATTAGGAGGTTCTATACTATAATAATCTGCCACACCGGTAAATTCACCTGGATCGTCGTAAACTGTACCAAGACCCAAACCTATGCCGTCTTTTGCATAATAGTCTGCCATACCTTTTGCCTTAAGGTGATCTGTGATGGAATAGTATGTTGTTGTTTTCGCAAAGAAACCGTTTCTGTTATCTGCACCCAAATCTACATAAGTTGTAAATGGACTTGTGTGTTTTAATGAACGGGAAAAATATGGAAGATAAAATATTGGTACTTTGCCGTTTATCCAAAATATAGCATTCCAACCAGCTGCTCTTTTTTTGTTTATTTTCAAGGTTGTCATAGAGACTGTGTAATGTGGTTTTTCGTTGGAACAACATGTTGCTTGTAAACCTTTATAGATATTTTCTTCGCCTTTTTTAGTAAATTGTTTGGCAGAAAGAATTCTTACTGGTGGATATTCTGTAGAGGTATCTTCTAGTTTCATACTTTGAGTATTGTAATTATATTCTGCATTTTGACCTTCTAAAACAATATCTCCGCTGGTAATTTTCATTTGTTCTGGTGAAGTAAATATCATTGTGGATGTAAAGAAATCTATTTTATCGCCCTCAAGTTTTATAATTTCACCATTTTCTAAAAAGTGGTTTACTTTTGTATTACCCTCTAAGTGTGCTATCTTTTCTGTAATATCAAACGAAACTTTGTCTGCAGAAAATATGGTATATTCATTGCCTTTTGGACTTGGCAGTGCATACTGCTCCGCAAAAACTTGAGGGCATAAAAATATTATTGTTAAAAAAAGTAATACTAGTTTATTTTTCATTTATTTTATCAAATGCGTATAGAGCCGCCCCTATTACGCCCATATTATCCTTTTTTGATGTTTTTATTACAAGTTTATCGAATACATTTTTAAATTGTTCGTTTTTAAAATGTTTTTTAAGTTGTGGTATAAAATATTTACCTGCTTTGGATACTCCACCTGTAAAAATTATTACCTCTGGGTTTAATGTTAAAACTAAATTGCTAAGCCCAAGAGCTAAGTTTGTAGATATTTCATCCCAAACTTTATCTGCCATTTTACACTCTTTCGTAGATGCTAATTTTAAAACCCTTGCACTTATTTCTTTTTCTGTTGTTGTTAGAGTTTTTAATTTGCTATTTCTATTTAAATATTTTTTTATTGTTTTAGATATTCCATTTTTACCAACATATCCCTCTAAACAACCCTTTGCACCACAACCACATTTCCAAGCATCTTTATTATGATGAATTTTTGTATGACCAATTTCTCCAGCAGTGCCACTTGCACCTAAAATTAGTTTGCCATCTGCAATTATTCCACCGCCAACACCTGTGCCAAGAGTTATTACCAACATGTTTTTATATTTCTTTTTAAATTCGTGATAGTACACACCCCATGCTGCTATGGAAGCGTCATTTAGCACGAAATATTTTATTTTTGTTAAATTTTCAAGCTTATCTGCTATTGCTATATTTTTCCACTTATTTAAATTACCAGAAAAACGGATAATACCTTTTTTATGATCTATATCCCCTGCGATACCTAACCCAGCAACTACTATATTATTGTTAAATTCTTTTTTTAATAATAAAATTTCGTCTGCTATATTTTTTATAAGACTATCCGCTCCGTTGTTTATTACGGTTCTTATTTGATATTGTTTTACTATCTTTCTATTCTTATTTATAACAGCGAATTTTATAAATGTTCCGCCCAGATCTATTCCTATCGTATACATTTTAGTCTTTGCTCCTTGGATGTGTTTTGTCGTAAACTTTTTTCAACTGGCTCAAGGACACATGTGTATAAACCTGTGTTGATTGTAAACTTTTATGTCCTAACATATCTTGTAAAGTTCTTAAATCGCATCCGTTTGAGAGTAAATGTGTTGCAAATGAATGTCTTATACTATGCGGACTGATTTTTCTTGCTAAATTTGCTTTTAAACATGCTTTTTTTACTATAAGTTCCAGCCCGTTGGAACTTAATCGGTTTTTTAAATGATTCAAAAATAACGGCTCTGCTGGTGGAGGATCATTTCTTGAATATAAATATTTTTTTATAGCTTCTAATGCCAAATCTGTTACTGGTACAAGTCGTTCTTTTGCACCTTTACCAAAAACTCTTACAAGTCCATTATAAAAATCTATATCCCCGATGTTTAGCCCAACCATTTCACTTCTTCTTAGCCCGCTGGAGTATAAAAGTTCCAACATAGCCGAGTTTCTTGTAGCAAATGTTTCACCCTCTTGGGAATTTTCTATAAGCTTTTGCATTTCTTCTTTACTTAAGAAATTTGGCAACTTTTTTTCTCGTTTAGGTAGGGTTAATAACTTGAACGGATTGTTCTTTATATGCCTATACCTAACCAAATATGTTGCGAAACTTCTAATACATGCCATTTTTCTTATTACTGTGCTTTTGGTGTCGTATTCTGTACTTAAAAATGCCAAATACTTTCGCACGGTTTGCATATTAAAAGTTGCCAAATTTTCTGTATCGATAAAGTCTAAAAAGTCTTGCAAATCTTTTTCATACGCAATAAGCGTATGAGCAGAATAATCCCTCGCTCTTAAAGTTAACAAGTATTTTGCTGTTAAACCTTTAATATCCATGGTGCGAGGCGCACCTCCCTTTTTGTTTTTCGTGACAATATAACACTAGTTTTCCTAATGTTTTTTTTGCCACCTTAAGCAGGTTTGTGTTTTTCTTTTATTTCTGCAATTTCCTCTTCAGTTAAAGAAACAATATTTTTACATCTTGGAAACTTTTCGCAACCTAAGAATTCACCTTTTTTACTACTTCTTAAAACTAGAAAACCTTTATCACATTTATCACATTTTCTGTCTGTTTTAATAACAACTTTTTTAGGTGTATTGACGATATTTCCGTCTTTATCTATAGATGCTGTGTTTCTACAATTTGGGTAGCCACTGCAAGCTAAGAACCTGCCATTTCTACCGATTTTTATTACCATATCCTCGCCACACTGTTCACATTTTTTATCTACTTTTTCTGGTTCTTGTGCGGTTTTGGAATTGGTCATATTAATTTTTCCTTTACACTTTGGAAATTGCGAACATGCCATATATCTTCCGAATCTGCTTGTTCTTATTACCATTTCTGCTTCACATAAAGGACATTTTTGGTCTGTTTTTTCTGGTTCTGGTTTTTTCATATTTTTATAAGCCTCGTCTAAATCTTTGGTGAATATATCATAAAAGCTTTTTATAACTTCTGCCCAAGCTACATTGCCTTCTGCTATATCGTCTAGTTTTTCCTCGATATTTGCTGTATAAGATAAGTTCATTATATCTTGGAAAAATTCTACTAACTGCTTTGTAACAATAAGTCCCAAGTCTGTTACTAACAATTTTTTTGTTTTTAGTTCTTTTTCTATATACTTTCTATCTAAAATAGTTTTAATTGTAGGAGCATAAGTAGAAGGTCGTCCAATACCATGCTTTTCCAAAGCTTTAATTAAACTTGCTTCGTTGTAGTTTGGCGGTGGTGTTGTTTTATGTTCTTTGGTATCGATATCCATAAGTTCCAACTTGTCGCCTTCTTTTACATTTGGTATTAAATTGCCTTCGTCTTCGTTTTTAGCACCAAAGCTATCCTCGTAAACAGATAGATAACCTTTAAATTTAACAGTTCTGCCAGATGCTCTTAATCCACAAATGCCATCGCTTGTTTTGATTTCTACAGACACGGTATCAAACACAGCATGAGCCATTTGACTAGCCACAAACTTTAACCATATAAGATTGTAAAGTCTGTATTGTTCGTCTGTTAACAAATGTTTAATTTTTTCTGGTGTTTTGTAAACATCTGTAGGGTGAATAGATTCGTGTGCCTCTTGCGCGCCTTTACTTTTTGTTTTATAAAAAGGTGTTTTTTCTGGTGCGAAATTAGAACCATATTTATCTTGTATAAACTTTTTTGTTTGATCTTGTAAGTCTTTAGAAACATTAAAACTATCTGTTCTCATATAAGTTATAAGACCACTTTCGCCGTTAATACCCTCGTATAAGTTTTGCGCTGTTCGCATAGTTTTTTGAGAGCTAAAACCTAATCGTGTATAACCTTCTTGCTGAAGTGTACTTGTTATAAATGGTGGTTTTGGATGTTGACGAACTTCTTTTCTATCTATTTTTTCAATAATTTTATCTTTATCTTTTAAATTATGAATTACATCTTCCAAACTTTCACGAGTTTTAAACACACTGTTTTTAACTTTATAATC
>JABHZW010000001.1 GCA_018656005.1 Candidatus Pseudelusimicrobium marinum
ACCAAACGCAAAATAAGGTTTTGGCTTTTCTGGTATTCTATATATATATCTGAATTCGTATTTTTTAGGACATTCCTTATACATTCCCATACGGGAGTAGGAAAAACCTAAAGCTGGTTGTGTCATAATATCCGCCGTTTTTTAATGGCTTTTAAAAAAAGCTCTTAATTTATTTTACCATTTTTGGTAGAATATATATGTACCCCATTTAGCGGGTACATTTTTGAGAAAATTTTTTCTTTCTTTGCGACGAAAAGAAATATGCAATTTAAGAGATTTTGGTGCTAGACGAGGATTGAACGAGCGACGAGTACATTCAGCGAATACTGCGAAGCAGTAGCGCGGTACTCGAGCGAGTGAAAACGAAGTATAGCGACAAAATTGTCCCCATAGCTCAACGGATAGAGCACCTGCCTTCTAAGCAGGGGATACAAGTTCGATTCTTGTTGGGGATATTTTTTTTGCTCTCAAATCCACAAAAACCACTAAGGTATTCATATCTTCCCAAATTTTTGTACAATAACTTTAAATGTAAAAAAGGGAAGGACTTATGAAAAATAAAGATGCTTTCTTTATCCAAATGGCTAGATTGGTATCAAATCAGTCGTCCTGTTGCAGGGTGAAGGTTGGTGCTGTTTTGGTTAGAGAAACAAGAGTTATCAGTATTGGTTATAACGGTACACCAAAAGCACAAATTCATTGTGACGATTATTTCACAAAACTCTACAAACAAAAACATTCTAAAAAATATAAAAATCTTGAAGCTTACAAACAAAGCGATCTTTTTTATGATGAACATGGAAAATGGTCTATTAAATATGAACTTCATGCAGAACAAAATGCAATTTCGTTTGCAGCTAAACATGGAATTCGTACAGAAGATGCAGACCTTTATATTACTTTAGCACCATGTGTAAGTTGTGCAAAAACAATCATTGCGTCGGGGATAAAAAGAGTTTTTTATAAAGAACCATACGATAGATCTAAAGATGGATTAATCTTCCTAAAAAATAATGGAATAAAGTGTAAACAAGTAAAGGGATAAAATTTAAAAAGAGGTATTTAAAAATGGCAGAAAAGAAAAAGAAAAAAATCACAAAAAAAACAACAGCTAAAAAACCAGCTGTAAAAAAAGCTACCAAAAAAACTAAAGTAGCAAAACCAAAAAAAGTGGAACAAGTTAAAGCAACACCAATAGAAAAAATTCCACCACAAAAACCCGCTTTAGATTTTGGCGACGGCATTATAGGACAAGTAATAACATTTGTCAAAACAAATTTAAAAATAACAGTGGCATCAATAATTGGTCTAATTTTGGTTATTTCTTTATTTAATTTAATTGGCAATAGTCAACAAAAGCAAACCGAAAAGAGCTGGAAAAAACTTTTCCAAGCTAAGCAACAATATTTTATGCAAGAAGATGGTTCTAACAAACAAGCATATAAAAAGATAGAAAAACTATGTAAAAAATATCCAAGAAGCGAAGCTTGCTTGTACGGAAACATCTTTAAAGCTAGTATGTTAATCCATAATGATGCTGATGCAAAAGGTTCAATAGAAGTTTTAAATCAAGTTTTACAAAACAATAAATTGGACAATGAAAAAACAAAACCATTACTTATTTTAATGTTAACAGCAGCATATCAAACAGATGGCAACAGCGAAAAAAGTTTAGAACTTGCAACAAATTTTGTAGAAAAATATCCAACACATTATGGTTTACCGCAAGCAATTTTATTGAAAGCTCAATCGCATTTAGCGGTACAACAAATGGAAGAAGCAATTGCTTCATATCAAGTAATTAAGGAAAATTACCCAAATTCGTACTGGGAAATTATTGCTACTTTTGAGATGGATCAACTTATAAAATAGCGGTTATTATATATATAAAGCACAATACTAACTGCAAAACACTAGGCGATACTCGGGGATAAAACAGGTTCTTTGAAAATAAAATGAATAAATGTAAAAGTAATACAAAATATTATAATACACGCATATATATAATATAAAGAAAAAAGGTATTGACATCTATTCACAGAAACTGTATTATTTTTATGACAGCATGCATTCAACTAAGATTGCTTAGTAAAGCAACACAGCGCTTATAATTAAACGACAACATGTAACACAAAAAAGCATAGGCCCTCGGTAAACGGGGGGATGCTATTAGAACTAGAAAAAGAGATAGCCCCATTTATCGGGAGCTTATGTAAAAAATGATTAGGAGGAAACGCAATGAAAAAGCTATTAGGTTTGGCATTAGTTATGGCACTATTCGTACCAGCTAACGCTCAAATTCTTGACAAT
>JABHZW010000006.1 GCA_018656005.1 Candidatus Pseudelusimicrobium marinum
AACTATAAAAGCAAATAATATCATAGGTCCTTTTTGCATAATAGAAAATGCGGATATTGACGAAGGAAACGAATTTTTAGCACATGTTTGCGTAGGCACACCACCACAAGATTTTGGTTATGATAAAAATCTAAAAACAATGGTAAAAATTGGTAAAAATAATATTTTTAGAGAAAATTTTACCGTTCATCGATCCACAAAACTAGACACCCCTACAACAATTGGTAGCGGTGGTATGTTTATGGCAAATGCACATATCGGACACGACTGTAAAGTTGGCGATAAAGTTGTAATGGTAAACGCTACCGGGCTTTCTGGACATGTAGAAATTGAGGATAATGTTGTACTTTCTGGTTTAATAGGCGTGCATCAGTTTTGTAGAATAGGCAAAATGACAATGGTCTCTGGCGGTGCAATGGTAGTTTTAGATATTCCTCCTTATTGCCGAGCACAAGGCGACCGAGTTAAACTTGCAGGACTAAATTTAGTTGGTTTAAAACGAAATGGTTTTTCAAGAGAAACAATTTTAGAAATTAAAGATGTATACAAACAATTATTTTTAGATAGTGGAACTTTGAAAGACAAAATTTCACAACTAGAAAACCAAAAGCTTGGCAAAGAAGCTATGGAAATGGTGAAATTTTGTAAAGATAGCAAACGAGGCATCGCTAGTGCTAGGGGTGGAAAAAATGAGTAAAAAAATTGGAATAATTTGTGGGCTTGGTAAACTTGCTCGTTATACGGCGAAAAACGCTTATGAAAAAGGTCATAAAGTTTACATCGTAGCAGTGCAAGATAATTACGATAAACAAATTTTAAAATATTCACACTCGCATTGCGAAGTTAAAATAGGTCAACTTTCAAAAGCTATAAAATTCTTTAAACAAAATGAAGTTAAAGATGTAATAATGGTTGGTCTTATAAAACATATAAATATTTTCAAAAATCTAATGCCAGATTTACGGGCTGCAAAGTTGCTTGCTTTACTTAAAGATAAAAGAGCGAAAAGCATATTAAAATCTGTAATTTCAGAATTTAATAAAGATGGTATAAAATTTATGAACTCTGCTTATTTTTTAAAAGACTTTCTAGCAAAAAAAGGTGTCCTAACTAAAAAGAAACCTTCTAATAATGAACAAAAAGATATTATTTTTGGTAAAAAAATAGCTAAAATAATTGCCAATACAGATATTGGTCTTACGGCGATAGTTTCTAACCAAAGTGTAATAGCTGTTGAAGGTATGGAAGGCACAGATCAATGTATTTTAAGAGCTGGTGAAATTTTTGGAACTACCAAAGAAAAAGTTACCACAATAACAGCCGTTAAAGTTGCAAGAGATAAACAAGATATGCGTTTTGACTTACCTATAATCGGCAAAAATACAATTAAAATGATGAAGACTGCTGGAGTAAGAGTCCTTGCAATTGAAAGTGGTAAAACACTTATTTTAGATAAAGAAGAAGTTATAGAAACTGCTAATAAAAATAATATTTCTATAATCGCAATATAATTTACTAATTTATACTAGCAATATAATAAATTGCTAGTATAGTAAATTGTTAATATAAAATAATTATTTACATAAAATTTAAAATTGGGTACAATATTATTGCCTTATTTAAAAAAAGGCATAGTTAAAAATTAAATAAGGCAATAAATTTTTCTGTTGGTATTTATTTTTTAGTGGCAAAGCCACTCCTTTTTTGTTTTTCGTGACTACATCACACTTGTTCTGTTTTTATTTTTTAGTGGCAAGAGCTGTTGAGACCATTGTGTTTAGCAAATCTTCGTAGCTTATCTTACTAGCTGAAAAAAGTTGTGGAAATAAACTTTTTTCAGACATTCCCGGAATACTATTAATTTCTGAAAAGTAAATTTCATTTTTATCTGTAACCAAAAAATCTACCCTAGAAAATCCTTGGCATTTTAATGAAGCAAAAATTTTTGTGGAAAATTTTTGCATTTTTTCTGCCAATTCGTAGTCAATATCGGCTGGGGTTTTGGCTATGCAACCTCTAGGATCTTGATACTTTGCTTCATAGTCAAAAAACTCGTGCTTAGACGGCAAAAGCTCTCCACATTTAGATGCTACAACCTCGCCATTATCTTTTTCTAGTAATGCACAGAAAATTTCTCTTGGATTATCTATACCCTTTTCCAAAATAACACGACTCTCGTATTTTAGAGCTTTTTTTGTTGCAGATTCAAGATCTTTTTCGGTTTTAACTTTGCTAATACCAATCGAAGAACCTAAATTTACTGGCTTTACAAAAATAGGATAACCAAGTCGCTCTACTTTTTGTTTGATATCTTTTAAATCGTAATTATTTGAAATTTCTATATGTTCAAGTGTTAGTATTTGTAAACCTTGCGCAATTTCTTTGCTGATCGCTTTATCCATAGACATAAAACTGCTTTTAACACCACAACCAATATATTTGCAACCATAACTTTCCAATATCCCCTGAATTTTGCCGTCTTCACCATAAGGACCGTGAAGTACTGGGAAGAATAAGGCGATTTTTTCCTCCACCTTACCATCTTCAGAAATTATTTTGGAATGGTTTTTTAGATTTACTTTAATATCAGTTGGTTTTTTAAAACCACAGGTTTGTTGGAGGAAAAAATCGCCCTCCTTACTTATATATATAGGTAGTATGCGATGTTTTTTAGTCAAAACCTTACAAACATCTTCTGCCGAATGTACGGACACTTCATGCTCGGGCGAAATGCCACCATATAAGACTGCTATAGTAATTTTATTCATATATAAAGTATATCAAATGAGATAAGATAAAAGATTGCCGAGGGGCAGGATCGAACTGCCGACACCTGGTTTTTCAGACCAGTGCTCTACCACTGAGCTACCTCGGCTTTTAACCGATAAAAAAGTTCGTAGTTGGAAAACTATCGAACATAATTATTATATCATTTTTTTAATATCTGCCTCAATCTATTCCCAAAAATTATATAATTCTATTATGAAAGCAACTACTAAACAAGACAATGTATTAATATTTGGTGGCAGTTTCGATCCTGTGCATTCTGCACACATCGCATTACTAAAACAAGCCATTAAACAAATTAAACCAAAGTATAGTTATGTTATACCTACATATTTGTCTCCGTTTAAAAAAAGTCATTCTATTGACCCAAAACATAGAATTAAAATGGCGAAACTTGTATTTAATAAAATATCCAAAACAATTATTGTAGATGATATTGAAATTAAAAATAATAAAAAAACTTATGCATATCAAAATCTAAAATATTTGCAAAAAAAGCATACTAATGCAAAATTTTTCCTACTTGTAGGCTCAGATTGTGTAGACACACTACCCAAATGGAAAAATTTTGCCTATCTAAAACAAAACATTATATTTTTAATAGGGAAACGGGAAGGATTTAAACTTAAAAAGAATTTACCATTTAATTACGAGGTGTTGAAAGGGAATTTTCCAAAAATTTCGTCCACTGGTGTTCGTGAAAATTTGGAAATTTTTGGAAAGACCGATAGCCACATACCAAGTCCTATAAAAACATATATAAAGCAACGCAATTTATACAATTACGAAATCCATAAATGGCTTGAAAAAAATTTAGCGGTTGCAAGGTACACTCACACAAAATACGCAGCGAAATTGGCTGTGGAACTTGCAAAAACACATAATATAGACGAACAAAAAGCATTAATAGCTAGCTTAATTCATGATATGGGCAAAAGTTTAACGGTGGAACAAAAAATAAAATATTGCGAAAAAAATAAAATAAATTTTAAAAACATAAAAACTGTAGAAACCTATGCTCCACAGCTTTTACATAGCCATATTTCAGAGGATATGGCTAAAAAAATATTTAAAATAAAAGATAAAGATATTTTAAATGCTGCCAAGCATCATACCCTTGGCAAAAACAAAATGAATAAACTTTCAAAAGTTATTTTTGTGTCAGATGCAAGCTCTGAAGATAGAAATTATCCTAATGCAAAAAAAGTAAGACAATTAGCTTTCGAAAATTTAGATAATGCACTAAAAGAAGCAATGCGTTTAAAAATATCTTATACTATATCCACAGGTAAATGGGTAAGTTTAGAGGCAATACGAATATGGAACCAAATTATTTCACAAAAATAACAAAATCAAAAATATTTCTTTTTACAGCACTTTTATTTATAGTGTTAAGCTTTATTTTTCATTTTACATCAAAAGTATCAAAGGCATTGAACCCTAAAAAAGATACTAGCTTTGCAATCGTATTTTTAACAGAAAAACCTTTAATAATAGAAATTTCTTCAGATAAAAACACACTTTATATGCCAAAACGAAGTTCTAAATTTAAAAAAAATGCCACATATAAACAAAAAGCTAAAAAAGTTTTAGAAGATGCAGAACTTGGCGAAACAAACTTCGCTTTTATATCCCCCAAAGAAACAGACAGACAAACTGTATGGCAAAATCTAAAAACAAGTATGCTTTATAAACGATATAACCCGACGATACTTGCAAAAAATTTATACAACTTTACAATTTTGAAATTTAACAAGAGAACAAATCTTTCTTGGCACGATTTTGCACTTATAACCATAAGAAAAGCTACCCTTCACCCATCAGACTTCATTGTAAAACAAGATGCCACCCAAAAAGATTTGGAAACAAATATAAACAAACCACTATTGATAGAAGTTTTTAATGCGTCTGGTAAAAAAAATATGGCGGTTAACTTAACAAAATATTTAAGAAAACTTAACGACGACAATATAATAAGATTGGATGTTTTAAGATATTCCAACTATCATAAAGAAGAAAAGCATACAAAAATTATTTCGCACACAGGCAGAACCGAAGATTTAAGGGAACTTAGCAAAAATTTAAATTTAACCAATACAGAAATTTTTCATAAAAATGCAGGTTCTGTAAATTCGGATGCTAAAATTATCATAGGTAAAGATTTTGAGCTACCTAAGAACTAAGTTTAAAAATGGTAAAATGTATATATGACTAAAAAAGAAGTATTAACAAAAACACAAATTAAAAAATTAGCAGTACTTGCTGCCAACTTGGCAGACGATAAAAAAGCAAAAGATATTGTCTTGCTAGATTTAAAGGGACTTAGCTCCCTAGCAGATTTCGTTATAATAAGCACCACTATGAGCAAACCTCAAATGGAAGCTGTAGAATATGAAATTAACAAAGAATTAAAAGCAAAAGGTGTGTATCAGCTTCATAAAGACGGTTCGCAAAGTTCTCTTTGGAAAATTATAGATTATGGTGGCTTCATAGTTCACATAATGAGCAAAGAAGCAAGAAAATTCTATATGTTAGATGATATTTATAGTTTCGCTAAACCAATAAATTGGATTAAAAAAGATGCTAAAAAATCTAGAAAAAAAAGCAAATAAACAGTTATTAAAAAGTTTTGAAAATTTGGAATTACCAGTTTTGAAATTTTTGCCCGCTCCAGAACATACAAAAGCAGACCTTACGACAAATTGGTCTATGAGTTGCTGTAAATTACTTAAAAAAAATCCGCTACAACTAGCCGAAAGTGCTAAATCTTCATTGGAAAAATTAGAAGAAATAGAAAAAATAGAAATTGCCAAACCTGGCTTTCTAAATATCACACTAAAAAATAGTTTTGTAGCCAAAGAAGCGGAAAATTTTTACAAAACTAGCCCCTCTTCCGCTAAAAATAATAAAGAAAAAATTTTAATAGAATTTGTATCAGCTAATCCAACTGGTCCGCTTCATGTGGCAAGCGGAAGAGGGGCTAGTTTAGGCGATAGCCTGGTAAAAATTTTCCGTGCATTAGGTTACACTTGCGATGCAGAATTTTATGTAAACGATTCTGGCAACCAAGCAAAAATGTTAGGTAAAAGCTTAAAAGCTCGCACAGAAAAGCAAGAACCACCCGAAAATGGTTATCATGGTGATTATCTTATAGAATTAGCTAAAACTATTGAAAAGGGTAAAACCGAACAGGAATATCAAGATATTGCCGTAAAAGCAATGCTAAAAACTCATAAAGAAGACATGAAAAACTTTCGTGTGGAATTTGATACATGGTTCTTAGAATCCGATTTATATAAAAAAGACGAACTTAATAAAACTTTAAAATTTTTAGATAAGAAAAAATTATCTTATCAAAACGAAGGTGCAACTTGGTTTGGCACAAAACAAGATGATGACGATAAAGATAGAGTATTAGTAAAATCTAATGGGCTACCAACTTACTTTTTGGCAGACATTGCGTATCATAAAAATAAATTTGATAGAGGTTACGATAAACTTATAGATATCCTCGGAGCAGACCATCATGGCTATATACCGAGAATGAAGAGTGCTATTAAAAGTTTAGGTAAAGAACCAGAAAATTTCCAACCAATTATCCATCAGCTTGTACATTTAATAAAAGATGGCAAGCAAGTGAAAATGTCTAAACGGGCAGGCGAATTTTTAAGCTTAAAAGGACTTATGAAAGATGTTGGAGTAGATGCATGCAGATTTTTCTTCGCATTAAGAACACCAAATTCTCATATGAATTTTGATATAGATTTAGCCAAAAAGAAATCTAATGAAAATCCAGTATTTTATGTTCAATATGCACATGCGCGAATATCTTCTATACTAAAAAAAGCAGAAGCTGAAGGGTTTAAAGCTAGTAAAAAAATAGAAAATATTAACGAAAGCGAAAAAGAAGTTTTAATAAAGCTAGCTTGGTTTGAAAGTGTGCTTGAAATTTGCACAAGGGATTTATCCCCCCACCATTTAGCAAATTATTTAATAGAACTTGCAAGTATGTTTCATAGTTTTTATGACCAAAATAAAGTTGTAGATGCAGAAGATAAAAAAACAACCGAGAAGCGGTTGTTAATTGTAAATTTGGTTAAAGAAACTATTAGTAAAGGTCTATATCTTATCGGCGTAAATGCCCCAGAATCTATGTAATAAATTATTAGGAGAAATTTTATGAAAAAAATAATATTAATTGTATTTGGGATACTAATAGCAATACCATCCTTATTTAGTGCTTATCCCACAGAAGAAATGATGAAAAATCCTAATTTAAAAAAGATTCCTGAAGCAGGAATATCTATATATATATTTAAGGATGCTTACAAAAATAAAAACAATCGACATATATCCGGTCTTATATATGAAAATGGAAAAGAATTTCAAGAGAACGAAATTGAGTTAGAAATAGGTTGGCTTGATCTTAATGGTTTTGTAGAGGTTATTGACATGTGTGTTAATGACAGAAAAAAAGATAGCAAATGGATAGTAAAAGAATTAAAAAAAATAAAAAAAGAAAATCTTCCACTAATGAAAACCCTGCAAAAAGGGTGTTTCGATATGGAAGATTCTTTAGAAAACATGCTTTTTGAAACTAACCGTAGCACATTTAATAGCCACATTACTCATATAATTACTTTGGAAGAATTTTTAGAAAATCCTTTTATGACATGGAAAAAAAGCAAAAGACCCCTTCTAAACAATATTGCTTACCACATAGATTTAATAGAAGACATTCTTGATAGTAAATATTATCCTGAACTTTTAGAAAAACAAGATAAGAATGGGTGGAATATTTTGTACTACATGACTCATTTAAGAGTTATCGATAAGCTTGAAGAAAGAAATTTAGATGGTTATGTTGGAAATGGTCTAAATATTATAGACATCACAATGAATCGATATAGAGAAAATATCCTTCCCGTAGTATTAACACAGTGTGTTTTTTGCATGGAAGGAAATGTAAGTACTAATTTGTATTATAATTTAGTATTTTCAAACAAAAAAAATAAACCTCTAAATAAATTTAATATTTTAGAAATATCAATAGTTAAAAACTCTAAAATTATTTTTTATACAATATTTTTTCTCTCTATTTCCCTAGCATTTCTATTGGGGATAAAAAAAGGTAGGAAAGCTATTTTTATTAATATTTTAAATACACTTCTTGCTTTTGTTGTGTTAGTTTTATGGTCATGCATAGGTTTCTCAATTGGATATCTAAATTTTTGGATATTTTTGATTTTAGAGTTAGTTTTGATTGCAATAGCATGTTTTCTGTTTAAAAAAAGCTACAAAACAACTCCAATACTTATATTGATAATGGTATTCACACTTTTTGTTTCAATGATACAGTATATATTCGATACATTAACATCAATGTAGCATTAATATATCTTTTTAACTAAATCCAAAGAAATCAGGTCCACTATTGACTTTTGAATTTTCACTAAACAATTTACTAATAAAAAACAGGCAGGTTCGAAAAAACGAACCTGCCTGTTTTTTATGTTTAAATTATTTCTAGTCTTTTATTATGTCCCCTAAAGTATCGGCTAAGTCTTTCAATAGATTTTTGTCTTTGGCAGAATAGTTTGGGCTATCTTCAGAGGAAGTATTTTCTTTTAAAGCATGTTGCCCAACACCAGTAATTTTGTTCATATACTTTTTGACACCTTCAAGTGTCATTTTGTGTTTATAAATTAAATCTTTAACTTTTAAAACCGTGTAAACATCTTCTTTTTTGTATCTTCTATGTCCACTTTCTTTTCGGATAGGACGAATTAAACGAAACTCGCTTTCCCAATAGCGAATAGAATATTCCGGCACTCCACTGATTCGTGAAACATCGCCGATACTAAAATATTGTTTTGTTTCCAGCTCTTTTAAATCCATTATTTTTTCCTACTGAAAATATTTTCGCTTGCTTTAAATCTTATCCGTTTTTTACCAGCAACAGTAACTTCTGCTTGAGTTTTTGGATTTCTAAATTTGCTTGGTTTTGTTTCTTTTACTTTAAATGTACCAAAGTTAGATAACATCACTTTATCGCCGTTGGCAAGTGATTTTTTAATTAGTTCAAGAGTATTTTCCACCGCAAGTCTTGCGTGGTTTTTGTCTAATAATACATTTGATAATTGTTCTATCAATTTTTCTTTATTCATTTTAATTATCGTCTTTTTTTAATTGTTCAAAAAACTTTTTTGGACCAAGTTCGTCTAAATTACTTTTAAAATCTGAAATTTCAGAATCCGAAATTGGTTTTTTTACAGATAATGTTTTTTCAAGCACATCGTCTGCCACCCAAATTGGGCAACCTGCCCGAACACTTATTGCAAGTGCATCTGAAGGTCTCATATCTATAAATTTTATTTCGCCACCCTCTTTTTCTAAAGCTAAGCTGGAATAATATGTTTCTTTTTCAAAATTATCTATAGATACAAATTTTATTTTACCACCCAAATGCTCTACAATTGGCAAAAATAAATCTTGCGTTATAGGACGAGGCATTGCTATACCCGTAAACCTAATTGCTATAGAACTTGCAGCTATATTTCCTATTTCTATCGGCAATAATCTTGCTTTTTGTTTATCTTCCAAAATAACATAAGTTTCCTGCTGAGAACTTGCTAAAGAATATATTTTTGCTTCAAAATACTGAGCATCTTTTTTAAATTTCATTTATAACCCCATTGCTTTTACTAAAACAGTTGGCTTTTCGCCCTTACATACAACTTGCCATATTGCAGAAATTACAGGTGCATTAATTTTGTGTCTTTCTATTAAATGATACACACTCGCTACAGAATTTACACCTTCTGCAACTGTACCAACTTCTTCTATGGATGTTTGCAAATCTTTACCTTGCCCTAATTTTTCGCCAAGTTTTCGGTTTCTAGACATTTGGCTCATACCTGTCAAAATAACATCGCCCAAACCAGCTAAACCGTAAACAGTTTCTGTTTTAGCACCTTCTTTTAACATAATTTGGTTCATCTCTTGCATTGCTTTTACTATTAAGGCAGATTTGGTGTTAGCACCAGTTCTAATACCGTCTAAAATACCGCAACCTATTGCTAAAACATTTTTTATAGCTCCGCCGTATTCTACACCTCGTCTATCTGTTGAAATTTCTACGATGATAGGTTTTTTTGCAAGTGCTTTTTCTAAAATTTTGAGTAGTTTTTCGTCGCTACCTGCCAACATTATTTTTGTTGGCACATGCCTTGCAACTTCTAGTGCAAAGGTTGGTCCTGTAAATGCCATAGCTTGGTTTTTTAAATGAGGAATTTCCTCTTCAATAATTTCGCAAATTGTTTTATAACTTTCGTCTTCTATACCTTTAGATGCAGATATTACAGGTATAACTTTTCCGTCCAAAGCTGTTTTTAAATTAGCACAAAAACCTCTTATGCCTTTGGTGGAAATAACTATAAAAGCCAAATCTGTATTTTCTAAAGCTTGTTTAATATCGCCGAAGAAAGTTATATTTTCGTTAAAAGTAAAGTTTTCTATATTTGGGTGGGTTCTGTCTTTAAAGCTGGCAAGAAGGTCTTTATTATATTCCCAAAGCGAAATTTTGTATCCGCCTTCAGCAAGATATTGTGCTATTACACTTCCCCATACGCCTGCACCAAAAACTGTTATATTATTTATTTTCATGCCGTTTATGGTCCTTATCAGAGCCGTCTTCAAACTTAAGCTCTTCTTTTTTGAAAAGTCGTTTCATATTTGGGATATGTTTGTAAACTATTAAAATTGAAATTACTGTCCCCATTATTTTAAAGGATATTGGATAATCGCCAATAAAGAAACTTAAAAATGGGAATGCTAATGCGGCAATTACCGAACCTACGGAAATATGCCCGCTAATAGCGACACAAATTATAAAAATAGTGAATACGATAGCTGTTGGTATTGGTAATAATGCAGCGAAAACACCTGCTGATGTTGCCACCCCTTTACCACCTTTAAATTTGAGTAGGATATTGGACATATGTGCAAAAATAGCTATGAAACCACAGCCAATTGCGAACCAATGATATCCGGGAAAGAAATGTTGAGCCAGTGCAACAGCAGCGAAGCCTTTGGCGGCATCTACTAAAAATGTTGCCCAGCCGGCACCCTTGCCGACTATTCTGTACACATTCGCAGCACCGGGATTACCAGAGCCGTATTTTCTTATATCTATTCCTCTTAATTTCTTGGCTAAAATGTAGCCAGTGGGAATTGCGCCAAGCAAGTAGCTAAGAACGCCTACGAAAATCATTTTTATTATCATAGTTTTATTATAATAAATTTATAAGCTGTGTGCAGGTATTTTGAAGGTCTTTTTGCGAATTTATGCTTATTTTTTCAGCACTTTTGTATGCTTATTATAAAAAACCCTATCCCATTCTTCTCGTTATAATTTCTACTGTCCAAATAGTTAGAAACACCAAAGATAGAATAGCACTAAGTATAACAGTGCTTTTATATTTATCTATTTCTTTTTGGATAAAATAACCTACAGGGACTATAAATATACTCCAAACAAAACAAACAATTAGATAAAAAGGAAGAATACGATAATAGATAATGTCCCTCAAAATAGAGAAAATCATTATTACTATTACAAATGATATGCCTAAGTTTATAATTTTGGATATTTTCTTATGAGTATTTTCTTTCCTATTTCTATAGTATATAAGGGAAGATAGTAATAAAAATAATAAAAATATCGTAATTTTACAATATTTTACAATGTATATTTTCATTATATTTTCTTTTTTTACTGGATATAAATCGTTTTTTATTATAGTTTTGAGTAAAGGCTCATAGTAATTTCTATAAATCCAAGGACGAGGTACATCAGCTAGATCAAAAAAATTAAATTTAAAAACTACTGAAAAAAATGTCAACTTATTAGTGAATATTTTATGTTCCATTAGACTGTCTATAATATTATTTCCATTTTCATCTTTTATTTCTAGTATTTCAGACATATATTTGCTTTTCCCTAAATATTCAAATCTTTTAATTTTTAGTAGAGAATATTCAAAGAAATCCATTTTTATATAATCATCTCTACTTCCACTATAGTTCCAAGTATCTCTAATAATTTTTTCAAAGGGGTCTTCTAAAACACTCTCAATCGTTATGTTTTTTTTAATGAAATATTTTTTGTTTTTAGAAGAATTAAAATCCATTACTATTTTTTCTAATGAATCTACACTTTTATTTAGCTCTTGGCTATTTTGAGAATAAGAATTAAAAGTCATGCCCACCAGAAATACCATAAAAATAATTGTTATTAATTTTTTCATATCAAACTCTCCTTAAATTTTTCTTTTATTATACTATATTAATATTTTCTAGGTCTTTTTGCGAATTTATGCTTATTTTTTCAGCGTTTTTATAGCGAGCGAACCAAGTTCTCTGCCGTTTGGCATACTGACAAGTTAAAGCCCTATATCTTCAGGTCTAACTAAAATTTCTTCTTTTATTTTAAAACCGATACAATTATCTCTATCTTTATATTCTTTTAATCCCCATATATATGTTGGTTTTCCAAGCATATCTTCCAAAACTTTACGATGACTACGATAATGTCCTTCTCCAAAAGCAGCATAAACAATATCATACCTATTTAGTGCAGCGGCAATATTTTTTAACATAAAAGGATCTCTCCCATAAAAATCCTCATCTTCTGAAAGTTTATTAAAAATAGTCCCTGTTGATTTAGGAGCAGACCAACCCTTTTTAAACACAGTATTCAATTCTACTTTATCAAAATCTTTGTCAAACTCTTTTTTAAACCAAGATTTGAATTCTTCAGTATTCATCATTTTTCCTAATTCAGGATTATGATTAAATATTTTAAAATTATGCACCTCTTTCTCTGCGTTACTATTTTTGCCAAATTGTTTTTTATAGGAAATAGCATTTTTTATCATCCATTCTGCTTGCATAGCTTTATAAGCATTAGAATTTTTTGTGAGAACTACCTTGACTTTATCTTCATAAGATAAATCTGCTAAAACAACTGGGATATTTTTATCAGAAGCAATTCCTGCACTGTATTCAAATTCATTCCAACTACACTTTTCTTTTAATTTTCTACCAGTTCTTTCAAATTCAACAACAGCAATTTCTGGAGCATATTTTTTGTAAATATAATCCACCATATCCAATGTTTTACCAGAGTTATGGTCACTTGCTAAATAGATTAATGTTTTTCCATCTTTTCTATACACGGCAATATAAGGTTGCTTATGTTGTTTTGAGGTTTGTCCTGCATTTTCCCAAGTTTGAAGAAGTTTTAAATTGGGGGTAAACTCGTTTTTACTTTGAGCACTTAGAGAACCAACAAAAAATAAAATAGAAAGAAATAATGTAGTTTTTTTCATGAAAATCTCCTTTGATTTTTCTTTTATTGTACTATATTAATGTTTTCTAGGTCTTTTTGGGAATTTATGCTGATTTTTTCAGCGTTTTTATAGCGAGCGAACCAAGTTCTCTGCCGTTTGGCATATTGTCTTGTTAGAATTACGATTTTTTCTATCGCTTGTTTTTTAGACAATTTGCCATCTAAAAATTCTATCGCTTCTTTATAGCCTAAGCTTTTTAGAGCGGGGCAATCTTTGGCGAAACCTTTTTCTATTAAAGCTTTGGCTTCTTTTACCATAGGTTCAAAAATCTGATTGGTGCGAAGTATAATGCGTTTTTCTAGCTCTTCTTTGTCCCAATTTAGATATAGTATAGTCGCTTTTTTTGAGGGGATATCCTCAAAAAAAGCACCTGTTTTTAAGCTAGATGGTTTCTTGCCAGATATTTGGTAAATTTCTAATGCTCGCATCACTCTTTGGATATTTTGTGGTGGTATTTGGCTAGCCGAAATCCGATCGATTTTTGCTAATTTTTTATGTAAATAGTCTTTCCCAAATTTTTCGGCTTCAGCTTGTAATTTTGCACGAATTTTTGGATTGGATTTCGGCATATTATCCATACCAACAAAATATGCTTGTATATACATGCCCGTACCACCTGCAAATATTGGTGTCTTTTTTCTTTGTAAAATTTCTAGTGAAATTTTACTTGCCATTGCCACAAATTTACTAGCATCGAAAGTTTCAGTCGGCTCTAAAATATCAACAAGATGATATGGCACATCATCGACAAGATATTTGCCATCTTGCCATTTGCCTTCTGGTTTTGCTGTACCCTTTTCTAGATATTTATATACCTGCCGAGAATCGACAGAAATTATTTCGCCATTAATTTTTTTTGCAAGAGCTATCGCAACATCTGTTTTACCAGACGCTGTAGGTGCTACTATAATTATTGGTTTCTTGCTCATATACTTATTTTACTATAAAAAAGAAACATCCCCCTCACCTTAATCCTCTCCCTCGTAGGGGAGAGGAGATAAAAAGGATATTTTATTCCTTAACAAATCTAAATGAGATTGCCACGGCGATTAAAATCGCCTCGCAATGACAAGACTTTTAAATAATTTAATTTACGAGTATTTTGAATTTGTTTTTTTTAATAAGTTTGGATGCTATACGAGGCTTGAGGGAGGGCGGTTTACATTAGCGAATACTCCGAAGGAGTAGCGGTAAATAACTGACAGGGAACCTAGCCTCTAGGTCGAAAACAAAGTATAGCGCCAAAATTATTTAAAAAGAGTTTCATCTTTTTGTAGTTTATTGCAAAGTGAATTTGCTTTACAATTTTCTACACAAACTTCTGGTAGTTTTAACAAAATTCTGGTATCGCAATCGTTAAAGTCTTCACTCATTTTGTTAATTTTGTCTGCTGATGCTTTAGAGATTTCTAAAATTTGTATACCAGCGGTGTATACTCCGCCTTTTTGTTTTATCCAACTAGTTTTACCATTAATATGCATATCGCCAATACTTGGTAAAGATAAGTGGATATCTAAATAACCTTTTGGTACTTTTAAAAATGTTACAAGACGCATACCCGCAGCGGATAAATCTGCCAAGATAGCCGGTATAGAAACTTCTGTATCGCTATCTCTATCTTTGCAAAGTAAGTTGATAGGTTCAATAATATCGTGCATTATTGGCATTCTTGGATGTGTTCGTTTTTCTTTAAAATCCTTATTTGTAATATTCATAAATTCTCCTTGCGGTAGCATTATTTTAGTTTAGATGCTTTTTGCTTAACTTTATTTAACAAAATATTTACCCTCTTTTCCAGTACTTTTTTATCTAATGGTTTTAAATGCTCTGCTTTAGTGCCTTGTCTGGGAGAGAATATGAAGCAATATGCGTGGGAAAAACCAATTTTTTCTACTATGCTAATTGTATCTTTAAAGTCTTTTTCGGTTTCTGTGGGATAGCCGACAATAAAATCTGTAGAAATTTTAATGCCAATATCTTTTAACTTTTTACATATAATTAAAATGTCTCTTCGAGAATATCCCCGTTTCATATCTTTCAAAATCTTTGTGCTTCCGCTTTGTATAGGCAAGTGAATGTTTCTTGCGATTTTTGGATTGTTTTTTATCGTATCTATAAGTTTATCGGTAATGTGGATAGGATGCGGACTCATGAAACTTACTCTTTTAAGATTTGATAGTTTTGATACTTCTTTTAATAAGTCCGCAAAATCTGTTTTCCCATATCGCCACGCATTTACTGTTTGACCAAGTAGAACAATTTCCTTAGCGCCATTTTTAATTTTTTGTTCTATGCTACTAATAATTTCTTTCTTGCTTAAACACTTAACACCACCACGAACACTTGGTACGATGCAGTAGGTGCATGCAAAATCGCACCCGCGCATTATTGTTTGTACGCCTAATGGGTTGGCTGGCGATTTTGCATGATGTGGTTTTTTTGACTGCCCGTCAAAAAAACCACTATTATCTAAAACCTCAGCAAATTTTTCTATACTTTTTGCACCTGTAGTTATGTCAAGGTGAGGATGTTTTTTTCTTACTTCTGCTCCAAGCCTTTGTGCTGCGCAACCTGCAAAAATTATAAGTTGTTTTTTACTACCCCTAACATCTTCAATGGTAACACCTTTCCATTTTTTAAGACGACCTAAAAAAGACAAAGCTTTATTCTCTGCATTGGCTCTAACCGTGCAGGAATTTACTAAAACAACATCTGCTTTTTTAATATTTTTTGTTTCTTGCGTGCCGTAAAGAGAGAAGATTGAAGACATTTCATCAGAATCGGCTTCGTTCATCTGGCAACCATAGGTTTTTATAAAAACTTTTTTAGGCTTCATAAGTACATTATAGAATTTTAATTAACCAGTTGCCTTTTTATTGAACACTTTATCATATCAAAATAAATTATTTATTTTCTTAAGTCCTTCAATAGCAGGTTTTTCGAGATGTATCTTTATTACACTTCTACCACCATTACTCAATGCCTTAAAATCGCCGAGAGCTTGAGCATTACATAAATCCTCAAAACTATACTCTTCGCCTGGTATTCTAATTTCATTTTCTACTGGGGCAGATAATATTATAAATAAACCTTTATTCCCGTCGCCTTTGTATAGCTGACCGGTGGAATGCAAATATCTTGGACCATAACCAAACACCACTGGACGAGATGTTCTTGTGAAAATTTCATCTTTCCAACAATTTATAACTTTTGTATATCCCTCTGAACTATTTGTGTAAGGAAGTATCGCCAAGTATTCATGATCTTTTAATAATTTGTAAACATTTGATGCTAAATTTTGGAAATTTATATCTTTATCTTTTAAGTTTTCTGATAATATTAGCTTTTCTGGTTCTTGTTTTTCATCAGAAGAAAGTTCTTTTAAAAGTTCTTTAGTTAAAATTTTTGCAGATTCTACATTCGGCTGATCGAACGGATTAATTTTCATTAAAGCACCCGCACCTGCTGTGGCTATTTGCCATAAAATATATTGAGTAGCAAGATCATAATTATTTTCCATACAAACGGTCATAAGTGGATGCCCTGCATTTGTAATTTCTTCTAAAATAGAGGAAATTCTTTTATCAAAATCTTCACATTGTTTTATATAAACAAAAACTCTGTCGTCAATATATTTAAAATCTCTGTACAAACCTTCGCCACAAATAGGAAGTATGCCCTTGCCTTCTTTACCTGTGCTTTCTGCTACAAGTTGTTCCACCCAAAGCCCAAAACTTTCTATCTGTTTTGGCATTATTAATGTTAATTTATCTCTGCCTTCTAGATTTGCTTGCCCTAAAAGTGAGGCTAAACTTAGGGCTTTATCTTCTGCTAAAAATTCTTGATAAGAATTTTTAGCAACACCCAAAAACTTTTTAACATCTACACCAAGTAAAGATGCAGGAACCATACCAAAATAAGATAGTGCAGAAAATCTGCCACCGATATCAGACGGATTAACAAACCTTTTTAAAAATTTTTGATCTTCGGATAATTTATATAAACCAGTGCCTTCGTCTGTAATTGCTATAAAATTATCACCTGGATTTTCCACCCCTTCTCTTTTAAGTTCTGCCCAGAAATATTTGAAACTAGAATTTGGTTCTACAGTGCCACCGCTTTTACTTGCGAAAATAAAAAGTGTTTTTTTAATATCTATTTCTTTTCTTACAAAATTTATCCAATCTGCATTTGTGGTATCCAAAACAAACATTTTTGGGAAACCTTCGGCATTGCCGAAAATATTATTAAAAACTTCCGGCGCTAAACTTGAACCGCCCATGCCCAAAAGTACACAATATTCAAATTTTTGTTTTGCCTCGTTTGCAAAACTGGTTATTTCGTCTGCATTTTCTAAAGAAAAATCTATAACAGACAGCCAACCTAGGGAATTATTGATTATTTTTTTATGCTCTTCGTCATTTTTCCACAAAGTAGCATCTTTTTTTTGTAAACGAGATATGAAATCTTGATTTTTTAAAGATTCTAAACCAGAATTGATTATTTTTTTTGCAGGTTCATTAATTTCTATTTTCATTTGAAGTTATTTTTTTCGATATCTAAAACTTTATTGAGTCGTCTTAAATGTCTTTCTTCTTTGGTAAATTTCGCTTTTAAAAAGTTTTCAACAAGTATTTTCGCAGTTGTATTATTAACTATCCGTCCGCCGATACAAATTACATTCATGTCGTCGTGTTCCACACCTTGCGTAGCGGAATATTCGTCGTGACAAATAGCCGCACGAACACCTTTAACTTTATTTGCAGTAATGCAAGCACCTACACCACTTCCACAAATTATTACACCTTTTTCTGCTTCGCCTTTTGCTACTTTTTCTGCACATGCAAATGCAAAATCTGGATAGTCTACACTTTCTTCAGAATTTGTTCCAACATCGATAACTTCATATCCTAATTTTTCGATATGTTCCTTAACTTCTTTTTTTAATACAAATCCCGCATGATCGCAACCTAATGCTATTTTCATAAATTTTCCTCTACAATTTCACAAACCGAATGCCCAATTAGTATATGACACTCTTGAACTCTTGGTGTGTTATTTGTTTTTACTATTAAATTTAAATCTGTTATATTTTTTATAGTTCCACCGTCTTTACCAAGAAGCCCTACTGCAAGACAACCCATCTGTTTTGCTTTTTCTAAAGCTAAATAAACATTTTTACTATTGCCTGATGTTGATATCCCTATAACAATATCACCCTTATTTGCAAATGCTTCTACTTGACGAGAAAAAATGTGTTCATACCCATAATCATTACCAACTGCAGTTATGGTAGATGTGTTTGTGTTAAGTGCAATCGCAGGATACGCTTTTCTTTCTTTTTTGTATCTGCCAACAAGCTCTGCTGCTATGTGTTGAGCATCACCTGCACTACCACCATTTCCCATCAAAATAACTTTACCACCTGCTTTTAAAGTTTTAGTGATTTTTTCTGCAAGTTGATTTACAGGTTCTTGTAAATTTTCTGAAACCCAGTTAAGTGTTTCTATTAATTCTTTTGTATATTCTTTAAAATTATTCATTTTTTTCCTCTATATTATTAATATATTTTCTTTTTCGCTCCAGCCCTTAAGCTGTTTTTTTTCTACACCAATTTCTATCCAATCGTCTTTAGTGTCTAGTATTTTTACCAAATATCCTTGGGGGATGGTGTAAGATACTGCAAACCTTTCACTAGGACCACTTCTTAAATTTACGGTATATGCTACAACACCAAGTTCAACATGTTGATATTTATGTTTAAGCCCATAATAACTGCCAGAAATTATAAACAAAATACCAAAAAATATTAAAAGTGGTCTAAACCATTTAGATCTTGTTAGTAAGTAAATGCTAAAGGTTATACCAAATAGCCAAATAAACACCCAAAATATACCTTCTACTTCTTTTTCTGAGAAATAGTTAAATGCCCTATGCACCGCTGTTGGCATACCTTTAGGCACAAGATCTATCCCTGTTAAACTTAATGCAAGTTGTAAGTTTTCCCTGATATCCTTATCTCTTGGTAATATTTTGTATGCTTTGTAATAATAATAAGTAGCATAACCAAGTTCGTCAAGTTTAAAGTAGCAGTTACCTATATTATAGTAAACATAAGGGTCTTCTATGTTTTTTGACGAGGCATCTCGCTCTGTAATTTTGTAAAATTCCAAGGCTTTTTTAAAGTTACCCTGTCTGTAAAAATCCTCTGCTTCTTTAGTGCCAGCATAAGACCATGCACTAACTGCAAAAGACATTACAAGTAAAAATAAAAATAATTTTTTCATTTTTTTAACCCTTTTTCCTGCTTTTCATTTCTTTTGACATTAAATCCATAAATGCTAAAGTTTTTTGTTTTAAATCTTTTATATCATAACCATCTTTTGAAGGTGCATATTTTACATTTTCAAGCTCTGTCCAAATATTTGTAAATGCTTTTATAAGATTTGACGAATAACCTTTTTTAGTAAGTTCTTTAGAAATATCTTTCACTTTTTTTGTAGTTTTTATTTTTAAACATTTATGAAAGAAACCTTTTAAGGTTTTAATTATATCTTCGTAATCTTTGGCACTGCCAATGTCTGACAAAATACCACTACATATTCTTTCCTCAGTAAACATTTGAGAACCTTCCCTGAGTAAAAATCCTACAACAAAACTTACTATTATTATCACAAATATAGAAAACTTAACACCGCCAGCATTATAAAGCATCATAAGCCCAGCAAAGTCGCCTGGTAATGTTTCGACATTTTCTTTAATATAATTTATATTACTACCTAATTTTTTAATTGTTTCAGGTAATATTTCTGTGAAAGATAATTTACCACCAACACCTTCCCTAGCCTCTAACACTTTTACTTTTATAGGTTGAGAATAAACTTTTTCATATGTTCTCGTTTTAGGGTTAAAATAAGAAAATGCCATCTTTGGAATAACATAAAAACCTTCGGTTTTTGCAACTATGGATGTTCTAAATGTTTTGTAACCTTGTAAAACATCATTTTTAGTTTCTACTTCTATTTTATCTTCTAAACTATCGTAAATTTTAAAGTTTTCGCTGTCTGGCATTTTTGGTAAAGTTAAACTTCTTATGTAACCTGAACCAGAAATTTTTGTATTTAAATCAAACACTTCGCCTGCTCTTATCTCTTTTTTACCAACGCTGGTAGAAATTTTATATTCGCCCACAGCACCAGTAAAATTAGCTGGTTTGTTTTTGGTTGGAAGAGAGTCTACCTTTAATGTAATTGGTGTTGTTTTTACGGTTGCTCTTTTAGAAGAGCTTGTAAAAAAGCCCGGGAAAAATTCGTCTAAAACGCTACCTGTTTTGTATTCGTATTCTACAGATGCAGAACTTACTTTATTTCGCCCGCTACCTGCACCAAATAATGCAGTTTTATATTCCACATAGCCATAATTTTTGCCATTGATATATTCCACCCCTCGTTTTTCTGGTGGCATTTCTTCTGCAAAGAAACCTTTAAATTCTGGTGGGAAATAAATCGCACCAAAAATATTTTCCGTAGCAGAATAAAACCTTGTTGTTAATATTATCTGTTCGTTTACAAAAGCAGATTTTTTATCTGTTTCTGCGGTCATAAAAATTAGTTCGTTAGGATATTTACCATCTTTTGTAGTTACGGTTTTTGCAAGATCTTGTCCTACAATTTCTTTGGCATTACCAAATTGTTGTTTATCTGTAAGTCTTTTTACTACAACTAAATCTATTTTTTCTGTGTAATATTTTTTATTATTATATTCCAAAGCTATTGGTTCAACCGTAAACTTGCCCGCAAATCTAGGTGATAACACATAAGTATATCTAACACTACTTTGCATATTTCCGTTTATTATACTCACACTTCTACTTTGACCAGTAGAATATATATTGAAATTCGCCATAGACGGCAATTTAGGTAGTCCAGCATCGCCAGGAGCACCTTCTACTACTACATTAAGCAGTATTTCCTCGTCTAAATGAGCTACATCTTTATCTACATAAGCTTTTACGGAAATACCTGCCCAACTTACAGCCGAAACTGTAATTAAAAGTGTAGAAAATAATATTATCTTGAAAAACTTATTCATAATCATTATTATCCTAATTTTTAAAAATTTTTACCAGTCTTTATCTTCCTTAACCATACTTGGTGCAGAAGATCCTTGCTGTTGTTGCTTTTTGCTCGCATTAGTTTCAGACTGTTTTGCCATTTGCATAACCCTATCAACATCTTCCTGCGACATCTGGCTCTGATCTGCCCCGCCATTGCCACCACTATCTTTATTATCTTGATTTGGCTGATTATCCTGATTTTGTTGATCTTCTTTATTTTTATCTTTCTGTTTATCTTTTTCTTGCTGTTGTTCTTGCAAAATATATTGCAAGTTATGTATCGCCCGCTCGTCGATACCATTTAAAAGGATAGCTTCTTTATATGCCAAAATGGCGTCTTCTTTTTCGCCATCATAATAGTTAGCATTACCTTGGTTAAAATAAGATTTTGGAGCTAAATAGCTTTCTTTTTCTATAACTTCGTCATACAAAGTACTAGCTTTATCGTATTCTTTTAATTTATATAAAGCATTACCTATATTGAAGAGCGATTTATCTTTATCTTCCTGTTTATCGTAGGCTTGTTTATACTCGTCTATCGCATGACCATATTGTTCGTTTTTATAAAATTTATTGCCTTTGATTAAATCGCTATCACCTTTATCCGCATACATTGTTGCGCTTAAAGATAAGCAAAATAAAAATAAAAATATTTTTTTATTTATCTTTTTTAAATTTATTTTTGTACCCGGTAAAATAATAGCTAAAAGTAAAAATATGAAAGAAATAACTAATGGAATTTGATACCTATTTTTATATCCTGCTCTTGTTTTAGTTTCATACAAGGCACGGTCTATATTTTTAAGTTCTGTTATTAAAAATTCTGCTGTATTTTCGGCGATATCGTTTCTTATATATGCACCTTCAGTTTCGCTTGCTAGTTTAACTAAAAAGGCCTCGTTTAATTTACTTAAAACTGTATTGCCGTCTGCATCTTTTTTATAAGATTTAACTTTGCCATTAACAATTGTTTCTGGTATAAGTGAGCCGTCTTTACTACCAATACCAACTGTAAATATTTTTATATTATTTCTTTTTGCAAAGTTTAAAGATGCATTAATTTTTTCTGGTTTATGATCTTCACCATCTGTTAAAATTATCAGTCCTTTTTCACCAGGATAATTTTTCATAAGGTCTGAAGATAACAACACAGCTTTACTTATTTTTGTGCCATAAAATGGCAAACTATCTGCTTGTAATCGCGAAATAAAAAACTTAACAGCATTGGTATCCAAAGTTAGCGGGCAACTAACAAAAGCTTCAGATGTAAATGTAACTATTGCGATTCTATGGTTAGGTAAATTATCCGCTAAAAGTGTGAGTATTTTTTTGACACTTTCTATTCTACTTGGCTTAACATCTGTGGCTTTCATCGACGAGGAAACATCAACCGCTATAACCGTGTTTGCCATTAAACTACTAGACGGTTCAAGCTCTACCCCCCACCTTGGTGAAGCTAATGCGAAAAATAAAAATAATATGGAAAACATTATTAACATTGTTTTAAATTTGCACATTTTTACAGCATCAATTGGCACTAATCTTTTCCATGCGGTAGTTGTGAATAAAGATAATATTATTTTTCTTTTTCGCACATTACCAAAATACACAATCAGCCCAGCAAAAGCTAGTGTTATTAGCATCAAAATTAGTGTTTTTGGGTATATAAATATGTCCATTATGGTACCTTTATAAATATTAATCTTGCTGAAATTAAACCAAGTAAAATAAACAGTAAGGATAGAAATAAATAATTTCTATATTTTTTGTCATACGATATGTTTACAGATTTTTCAAATTCTGTTTTTTCAAGCTCGTTTATTTTACCGTAGATAGTATCTAGTTCTATATTATTTCTTGCTCTGAAAAATTCACCACCAGTTATTTTTGCAATTTCGTGAAGAGTAGCTTCGTCGATATCATTAGAAATTGTCACATAACTTGTACCAAAAATTCCGTTATCAACTGCTATTTTTTGCTCACCCTCGCCTGCTGTTGCGATGGTGTAAATTCTTATTCCTAATTTTTCTGCCGCCCTTGCTGATACCAGCGGATCTGGTATTACACCAGCGTTTGAAGATCCATCTGTAAGTAAAATTATGACCTTACTTTTTGCAACGCTACTTTTTAAATATTGCGACGCTAATGCTATTGCATCGCCGATAGCCGTTCGCTGTATGCCTATCATACCTATTTTTATAAAGGATAAAAATTCTAGCAAAGAATCATAATCTAAAGTTAGTGGACATTGAAGCATTGGTGCACCTTGGAAAACAACAATACCTATTCTATCACTAGTTCTATTTTCTATGAAATCTTTAGCAGATAGTTTTGCAGCTTCCAATCTATTAGGTTTAAAATCTTGTCCTGCCATACTTAAAGAGACATCTATCACCATCATAATATCTACCCCTTCTTGCGGAGGTATCGTCGATTTACCCGCCTGTCTTGGATTAGCAAGTGCAATTATCATAAGTAAAAGTGCAACGAGATATAAACTTAAACTTAGCCATTTTGCAAGTATTGATTTTGTTGTTTGTTTTCCAGAAAATTCCAAAGGTAAAGAATATTTTACTGTTGCTGTTTTACTACTTCTTAAATATGTTGCCACAAAAATTGCACCACCTAAAACAATTAATAAAAGAAAATAAAGAGGATCCTTAAAATTAAAATTTTCTAAGTATTTTGCAAATGCAAAAACACTAAAAATTAAAAAGAGAAGTAATATTCTTACATTATTTTGCATTTTTATTTTCTTCCCCCTCTGATTTATATAGTACTCTTGTATCCTCGATAATTTTTCTTATTAACACAACTGCTTTATCTCTATATTGCATAGGTGGTATGTATTTAGAAAATTTTACCAAGTCGCACATTAACAAAAATTCTCTTATATTTCTTATTGTCATTTTATTAGAAATTTTGGTTCGTAATTGTCTTAATACCTCCGTAGTATTTTTTTGATACGCATTAACTTCAAACATACTGGTTAAATATTTTCTTAAGATACCAGACAGCACATAAAAATATTTTTTGTATTGTTTTTCTTGCCAAAAACAACTATTTGTAAGCCCATTTAATTGATCGTGTGCAAGTTGATAAGGAGATATGTTTTTTAAACGATCTGCATTTATTTTTTTTGCAATAATTTCTTTCTTTTTAAAGAATTTATTACTAATATAATATGCCAAGATTCCAAGAAAACTTAGCACCCCAACCCATATTAAAATTAATGCCCAATTTAAGGGTTTATACGGCGAATAAATGTCTATAAGCCCTTTGGCTTTTACCTTTGGTTTTGTTGGTTTAATTGTAAGTGGAATATCTTTTGGATTTGGTCCGGAAACAAGGTTATCTTGTTCGTAAAAATCTACACAAAAAGCTGTTAAAGTGCTAACACCTAATGTGAAAGGAACAAGGGTCAAATTAAAATTTGTATTTGTAAAATTATTTTTCAAAAAAATAGTTTCTTTTTCCACATTAGTTAATGAAAAATATTTATTTTTTTCGTTTAATTTGGAAATATTTATTCTTGCTTCTAAATCATTTGGGTGTTTTGTTTCTACATTAATATTAAATTCTCTAGCTAGCTGAATATCCTCTGGGATTTCGCCAATAGAAACAGAAATATTTTTATTTTCCGTTGCAAAAGAAAGCAAAGAAATAAACATTATAAAATTAAAAATTAATATTTTTTTGAACATTATTTACCCTTTTTTTAATCTTTTTGCTCTTTGTCTAAAAAACTTTACAACTTCGTCCAACATATTTTCGCTATCGCTAAGATGCATATGTTCCAAAGAAAGCGATGCGAAAAGTTTATCTAAATTATTATCGTGTTTTTGTTTAGAATTTATAAAGTTTTGGTTTAAATTTTTACTAGTTAAATCGTACATAAACTTTTCGCCTGTTTCTGGGTTTTCTATATCTAGGTAGCCAGATGTCTTTGGCATATTAATTTCTAGTTTATCCTCGATAATAACAGGTATAAGTTCGTGTTTTTTTGATGCAAAACGAAATGGTTTTTCAAAACCTTTATCTAAAAAGTCTGACAAAAGTAAAACTATTGAATGTCTTTTTACAATTTTATTAACAGTTTCTAAACAGCTTGTTAAATTCGTGCCTTTGCTTGTTGGTTTAAATGCTAAAAGTTCGCGTATAATTCTTAAAATATGTGTTTGCCCTTTTTTTGCAGGGATATATTTTTCCAATTTATCTGAAAATAAAATCAAACCAACTTTGTCATAATTTTTTAATGCAGAAAATGCAAATAAGGCAGAAAGTTCTGCCATAATTTCTTGTTTAAATTTAGTTGTAGAACCAAAATATTTGGAAGCCGAAACATCACACACTAGCATTAAGGTTAATTGTCTTTCTTCTCGATATTCTTTAATAAAAATCTCGCCAAGTCTTGCAGAAATATTCCAATCTATCCGTCTTACATCGTCGCCGGGAACATAGTGTCTTGCTTCTGCAAACTCCATGCCCTGACCTTTAAAAACACTATGATATTTACCCGCAAAAGTTTCACTTACCAACCTACCGGCTGATATTTCTATCTGGCGGACTTTCTTTAATAATTGAGAAGACTGCATTATATCCCCTAATTTTTATGGAACATCTATCGCTTCAAATACATGATTAACTATATTTTGCGCGGTAACATTCTCTGCCTCTGCCTCGTATGTTAGCAATATTCTGTGTTGGAAAACATCCATACCTATTGCTTTTATATCCTCTGGCGTTACATATCCCCTGCCGTTTAAAAACGCATATGCTTTTGCAGCTTGTGTTAGATATATCGTCGCTCTTGGGCTTGCGCCAAATGCAATATAGGAAGATAGTTTTTGTAAGCCATATTTTTCTGGGTTTCTTGTTGCAAGTACTAAGTCCACTATATAATTTTTAACCTTTTCATCTATATATATAGATTTGGCAGATTCTCTTGCCTTTAATATATCCTCTTCTTTTATCTGACTAGATATTTTTGGCAAACTATCTATACCCACCGCTTGAAGAATTTGTTTTTCTTCTTCTTTATCTGGATAGGTAATATTCACCTTAAACATAAACCTATCTACCTGAGCTTCTGGCAAAGGATATGTACCCTCGTGTTCTATTGGGTTTTGGGTAGCCATTACCATAAACATTTTAGGAAGTTGATGTGTTGTATCGCCGATAGTTACCTGTCTTTCTTGCATAGCTTCTAACAATGCACTTTGAACTTTTGCAGGTGCACGGTTAATTTCATCTGCTAAAATTAGGTTGGCAAAAATAGGTCCTTTTCTTGCAGAAAAAGTTGCATCTTTTGGATTGAAAATTTGAGTACCTGTAATATCTGCGGGAATTAAATCCGGCGTGAACTGAATTCTTTGGAAACTGGAATTTAAAACCTGAGATAATGTACTTACGGTCAATGTTTTCGCAAGTCCTGGCACACCTTCTATTAATATATGTCCGTCTGCTATAAGTGCAGTTAGCATTTTGTCTACCAAGTCTTCTTGACCGACTATTATTTTTCTAATTTCTTTTTTTAAATCCTGCAAAAACAAACTTTCTGCTTTTACTTTTTTATTTAATTCTGTTATATCCATAATGGTTGTGTCCCCCTAATTTATTTTCTCATAAGAAGCTGAATTTCTTGTTCTTTTTTGCGTCTTTTTTCCTCGATATCATAATTTAAAGTTTCATACCCTTTTGCAGCTTCTACCCTTACATTTTTATTGCCATTTCTTTCTTTTGCTTCTATTAATATAGGCAGGATATCTGGAGTTTTGTATTTTAAAATTTGCTCCAATGCAAACAAACGGTTTCTTTGGCTACCGTCTTTTTGTACCACATGAGCTAAAATATCAAGAGTATCTTTATCTTTATATTTAGCTATATTTTGGAGTACTGCATATCTTATATTTGCATCTACTTCTGCTACAAAAAACATTCTTACGATCTCTTCTGTATTACCAAGCTGGTTTGAATAAATAAGGTCATATGCAGATATTTTAGTTTTTGCATACAGACTTGTTCTAAGAGATAAAATTACATCTACAGAAGATTGGTTTATTGCTCTAATACCATTACCTCTATCTATATCTTTTGGTGGTATTGCTTTAAAAGAATATCGTTGCTCCACAGCAGCTATATCTCTTGTGAGGTTAGCCTCCGATTTTTTGTTCTTATATACAAAAACTATAACTAGTACTATTGCCATTAGAAATAAGAATTTTTTCATATTATCAATTCTCCCTAAATTTAAATTTATGGTTCAAGCATATTTAATCATTTTTTGAACACTAATTTCAATATATTTTAAAAAACTTCCCTATATTAGGGGGTTGACAAATATCTTAAACTAATACTATAATGGTATTAGATACTAATTTTAATAAAGGAAGCGAAATGAAAATACTTAGGAAAGATTCTGACTATGCAATAAGAACTCTTTTAACAATTGCAATAAATAAAGATAAAAAATTTATGTCTTCTTCGGAAATTTCTAAAACAGAAAACATACCACTTCCTTATTTGAGACGACTAATAACAAAATTAATATCTGCAGGTTATTTAGAAGCAAAAGAAGGTGTTGGTGGTGGGGTTAGGTTAGCTAGAAAACCATCAGAAATAAACACCATGCAGATAATGGAACTTTTCCAAGGTAATTTAGAAATTTCCGAATGCCTTTTTAGAAAAAAGTTTTGTACAAACAGAGCAACCTGTCCAATGCGAAAAAGAATTTTGAAGATAGAAGAAAAACTAGTAAAAGAATTTGAAAGCATAACATTAAAGAACTTGATATCGGATATAAACAAAAAATAAAAAGAGGATAAAAAAATGACAGAAAATAAAATGTATTGTAGACAATGCGAACAAACCGCCGGTGGCACAGCATGCACAAGCATGGGTGTGTGTGGCAAAACTCCAGAAGTATCTGGCTTACAGGATTTACTTATTTACACATTAAGAGGCATAGCTCACTGTGTAAATAAAACAGGAAAAAGAACTCCTGAGGTAGATACATTTGTACGAGAAGCACTTTTCGCAACCGTAACAAATGTAGACTTTGATGATAAAGAGGTAGTAAAACTCATCAGAAAAGGTCATGAACTTAGAGCACAACTAAAAGGCAATTGCACAGATAAATGTGGTGCACATTCGCCAAAAAGTGGTACTTTCAAATTAGCAGACACAGAAGAAGAAATGCTAGTACAAGCTAAAGAAGCAAGTTTATTTGATGCATCTGCCAACGAGGATATAAGAAGCTTACAACACATATTATTATATGGTATGAAAGGTGTAGCAGCTTATGCAGAACATGCAAGTGTGATGGGTAAAACATCAGACGAAATTGATACCTTCTTTTACAAAGCATTAGATATGCTAAACAAAACCGATGCAACAGCAGACGAACTTTTAGGTTTAGTTTTAGAATGCGGTAAAGTAAACTTTACAACAATGGGTTTGTTAGACGAAGCACATACGACAAATTTCGGTCATCCAGAGCCAACCCAAGTATCACTTGGTGCAAAAAAAGGTAAAGCAATTTTAATTTCTGGACACGATATACCAGACTTAAAAATGCTGTTAGAACAAACCGAAGGCAAAGACATCAATATATATACACACGGCGAAATGTTGCCATTACATGCTTATCCAGAAATTAAAAAGTTCAAACATTTGGCGGGTCATTATGGCACAGCATGGCAAAATCAGCATAAAGAATTTGCAGCATTCCCAGGTTCAATTTTAATGACAACAAACTGTATTCAAAAACCAATGGATTCTTATATGCCAAATATTTTTACAACTGGTTTAGTACAATACCCAGGTGTAAAACATATCGACGCAAAAGATGGTAAAAAAGACTTCTCTTCAGTTATAAACAGAGCATTAGAATTGCCTGGTTTTGAAAGCAATACTGAAGGCAAAAATATTACTATTGGGTTTGGTCATAATGCAGTGATGGGTGTTGCAGGCAAAGTTATAGACGCTGTAAAAGCTGGTAAAATTAAACATTTCTTTTTAGTAGGTGGTTGCGATGGTGCAAAACCAGGCAGAAACTACTATACAGAATTTGTAGAAAAAACACCAAAAGATACGGTGATATTGACATTAGCATGTGGTAAATTTAGGTTCAACACAATGGATTTAGGCGATATTGATGGCATACCACGACTATTGGATATCGGTCAATGTAATGATGCATATTCGGCGATAAAAATTGCAGTAGCATTGGCAGAAGCATTCAAATGTGATGTAAACGAATTACCACTTTCAATGATACTTTCATGGTACGAGCAAAAAGCGGTATGTATTTTGTTAACATTGTTGCATTTGGGCATAAAAAATATTAAATTAGGACCAACCTTACCAGCATTTGTATCACCAAATGTGTTAAATATTTTGGTAGAAAAGTTTAATATCGCACCGATAACAACACCGGAAAAAGATTTGGCAGAAATTTTGGATAAGAAGTAAAAATTAAACCAAAAGAGTTCTGTGGTGATATTTTTGAAAATGTTTTGTGGTTAATTTTTGTTTTCTTTGCGACGACTAGTCCATTCAGCGAATACTGCGAAGCAGTAGCGGGACTTTAGGAAACAAAAAAACAAAAATTAAACCAAAAGAATTTCCAAAAAGGGGATTGTACGGGGATTACACAGCATAGCACTAATAACGGCGGTAATAAATTACCGCCGTTATTGTATTTAAAAACACTTAAACTTTTACAATTCTGATTCTATTTTTTCTTTAATGCTATCTCTCACTTTGCGGAAAATTTCTAATACCTCTTCCTCAGTGCCAGTGGCAGAAGCAGGATCTTGAAAATTCCAATTCTTTATCTCGCATTCCCCACCACTACAATTATAAAATATCGGGCATTTATCCTTGGCTCTATCACAAACGGTTATAACAACATCAAAATTTCGGTCTGAATAACTGGAAACTTCATTAGACTTCTGTCCGTTAATATTAACACCCACTTCGTCCATCACCTTAACCGCATAAGGATTAATCCCACCTGCTTCTGTGCCAGCACTAAAAACTTCGTATTTATCCCCGTAAAGATGCCTCGCAAAACCCTCTGCCATTTGGCTACGACAGGAGTTGGCTGAACATAAAAACAAAATATCCTTTCTTTTATTTTCTTTTTCCATAATCTCCCCTCCATAAAAACATTATACATTATGTGAAAAATAATATAAAATAGTTATGTGCATTTTTAGAATATATACGGGGGTATAAAATGAACAAAAATAAGCGCGAGAGTACCGCTTTCATGAAAAAAGTAAAAGAAACTAATAAGCAAGGATTACTTTTTGATAAACTTGAAACACTTCAAGTAAACTTGGGGAATATTTGCAATCAAACTTGCAGTCATTGTCATATAGGTGCAGGTCCTAAAGGCGACCATATTATGGACGAAGCAAGAATAGAAGATGTTATGCTATTTTTGACCAATAACCCAAACTTAATTTTAGATATCACCGGTGGCGAACCTAGTATGCACCCTCAAATAGATCGGCTGATAAATTTTGCAAGGGGTATAACAAAAAAAATAATGATAAGAACAAACTTAACCGCACTTGTAGACGATAAATATAAACATTTACCAGAAATTTATAAGCAAAATAAAGTAGAAATAGTTGCATCTATGCCGTGCTTTTCGCAGGAAAATGTGGATTATCAACGAGGCAATGGCACATTTGAAAAATCCATCTTAGCTTTACAAAATCTTAACAAGATTAAGTATGGGAAAAATGAAAATTTAAATTTGCATTTGGTATATAATCCTAACAGTGCAATGCTTCCACCAGAACAAAAACAGCTGGAAAAAGATTATAAAAGAGTTTTACAAAAAAATTATGGTATAGTATTTAATAATTTGTTTACAATGGTGAATGTTCCACTTGGCAGGTTTGCAGCATTTTTAAAGAAAGAAAATCAGTATGATAGATATATACAAATTTTAAAAGACAACTATAACCCTGCAACCCTGGACAATATTATGTGTAAAAATCTGATTAGTGTAGATTGGAAAGGTAATGTTTATAATTGTGATTTCAATCAAATATCAAACCAACCAATAATAAATGCAGATAGTGGAGTGGTAAATATAAGAAACTTTAATCAAAAAGATTTGAAAAAACAACCAATAGAAACTCATGAGCATTGCTTTGCTTGTACTGCTGGACATGGTTCAAGTTGTACAGGATCTTTAGATTAGAGTTAAAAAGAGGTGAAAATATGAACTCAACTTATTTAAAAACAGATAATTTTATGGTGAAGATTGCAGAGGATAATGGTAAAATCTGTGAAGTTAAGTTTGTGTCTAAAATACCCCCTTCACTAGTAAAAAATATTTCAAATAAAATATTAAAGCAAGCTGTGAAAGAGTTAAAAGAATATTCCTTAGGTAAAAGAAAAAAGTTTGATGTTCCACTTGATATCAACGGCACAACTTTTCAAAAACAAGTTTGGAATGCTTTATTAAAAATACCTTATGGCAAAACAATCTCTTATATGGAAGTGGCCACTTTGATAGCCCGCCCGAAAGCCGCCAGAGCCGTAGGCACCGCTTGTGGAAAAAATAATATCCCTATAATAATACCATGCCATAGGGTTTTAGCTACAAATAATAAACTTGGCGGATTCTCGGGCGGGCTAAATATCAAAAAACAGCTACTTAAACTAGAAGACTAACCAAT
>JABHZW010000008.1 GCA_018656005.1 Candidatus Pseudelusimicrobium marinum
GTGGACACTGCCAAAACATCCATAGAAAGAGCTATTGCGATTAAAAAAGGTACTACTATTTTCATAAAATTATGATATCATTTTAGAACACCGTCGTTAAGCATTATTTTCTTTAGATGGTTCGGAGGATTTGTTATGGAAGCAGTATCAATATGGAGTTTGTTGAAAATTTTAGGACTTTTTGTTCTAGGAGGGGGTCTTGGGTTTTTTATTAGGAAAAAAATGATAAAAGAAGACTCTTCATTAAAAGTAAAAATAGGGGTTCTTGAGACACAAAACAACAATCTAGAAGAGAGGTTGAAGGCAGAAGAAAAGGTTCGAGAAAAAATTCTTGAAGATAGAGAAGATTTACAAAAACAAACCAAACTATTTCTTGAAAATATTGGAAATGATATTTTAGAAAGAAAAAAAGAAAAACTAGGGGAAGAATCTGTTAAAATTTTAAATCCTTTTAAAACACAGATAGATGATTTTAAAAAAAGTGTAGATGTCTTGTCTAAGCAGGGGTCAGAGCAAACATCGTCACTAAAAACAAAAATAGAAGAAATGGTAAAACAAACAGATGGAATAGGACAAGATGCAAAAAATTTAACAAAAGCATTAAGGGGTGATGGTAAAATAAGTGGAGGATGGGGTGAGAAGAATCTAGAAACCATTTTAGAAGCTTCTGGCTTAGACAAAGAGGTACATTATTTTGTTGAAAGCCAAGAAGATAGGAAAAGAACAGATTTTTTTATAAAAGTACCCGATAATAGATGTATAGTTGTAGACTCTAAAGTTTCTTTTGCAAACTATACTAGATATTTTGATGAAGAGAATAAAGAAACAAGAAAAAACTACCTTAAAGAACACATAAAAGATGTGGAGAAAAATATTAATGATTTAAGCGGTAAAGAATATTGGAAAAGATTTATTGGTAGAGAGTTTTTATCAGGAAACAAATCTCCAGATTTTATACTTATGTTTGTGCATCCAGAACCTGCTTTTCTCTTGGCATTAAGAGAAAAACCATCCTTAGTTGAAGATGCTTGGAAGAAAAACATAGCTTTAGTTTCTTCTACCTCTCTAATACATACATTAAAGCTTGTGGAAAAACTATGGAAAGTGGATATTCAAAATAAAAGAATTGAAGATGTGTTAAATATGGCAACTATGATTCACACTAGGTTAAGTGAATTTATAACACCTTTTGAAGATGTTGGAGATAAACTTCAAAAAGCAATTGTGGCATATTGTGCTGCAGATAACAATCTGCGATATAAGCCCGGAAATCTTGTGAAAAAAGCAAACGAATTTGTTGCATATGGTGTGGATAAAGAGAAAATAAATGAAAACACCAACCCTGTAGATTCGAATTATATTGAGAATCACAAAAAAGAAAAAAGTGGGAGAATTGTAGAATTGGACGAAGTTAAAAAATAGATAAGTTTTGTTTTATCTTTATAAATTACGACCCCTGCCACGTGGCAGGGGTCGTTGTTTCAAAAAATTCAGCCAGAAAGACGAAGCAAAATTATTTTCTAGGTAATCGTCCTGCCATAAGTTCCGCTGCCGCCTTTGTGGTCGGCAACTTATCTAAAACAAACTTTATAACCGCTGTTATTGGAACAGCTAAGAACATTCCTACAACACCCCATACAAGTCCCCAGAAAATTAAACAACAAAGCAATGTTACGGGGTGTAAATCTAAATCATAGCCCATAACTTTTGGCTCTATTATTTGCCCAACAGTAAACTGTATACCTGTTAGTAAAAATAGTACGGTGAAAAAATCCACTCCAAAACCAAACTGCAAAAACAGAACTGGTAGTGGTAATGCGGTTGCTATTATTGAACCTATGCTTGGTATAAAATTTAATAAGAAAGTTAAAAATGCAAACATAAATGCAAGTTCTACATTAAAGTAAGCAAGCACTATCCATGCGAACAAACCAGTGGCTGCAGATATAAGAAGCTTTATAGAAATATATTGAGATATCGTATTTTCTATTTCCAAAATAAGTTTATTTTGAGTTCTCTTACTTTCTTTACCAGCAATTAAAAACAATACAAACACTATAACCAAAATAGATGTGCTTACAAATGAAAATAGTCCTGTGCCTATTCTAGAAAACATAGATAATAATGGAATATTAGCCATTGCATTTATGATGTTTTCTTGGTTAACAGAAAAACCTTTTTCTGTAAGTTTTGTTAAAAGGTAGCTGGTAGAATCAATAAGTTTAGCTTGATAAACATCTGTACCTCTTAAAAAATCTCCCAAAGAGTTGGTGATAAAAATTATTACTAAAGCAAAGAACCCTAAAAATGCTAAGAACGAAACTATGCTTGCTAAAATATGAGGCATTTTTGTTTTTTGTTTTAAGAATTTTCTAACAGGTATCATCATAGAAAAAATAAATAAAGATACCACAAGCGGTATCATTACTATTTTTGTGTATATAAGCACCATCATAATAACTGCTGCCGCAATTATTATTAAACAAACATTGTTAATTCGTTGAAATGAAGTTTCTTTCATATTAATAAACCTCCCAATAGTTTATTTTGTTTTATTATAAGTTTCTATATTTTTAGCAAGTTCTCTTGCTAAAAATAACATTTTATTACACAATTTATCAAAATCTAAAGCACATGCTTCAAGTGTCCACCAGTTAAGTTCCGCTGGTAGCTTGTTGAATTTTTGGTTTAGATATCTAAACACAGAATTAAATTCTTCTATCTGTCTTGTTAGTTTTCTTGCTTCTAAATTTAGGTTTTTTATTAAAAAAGAATTTTCGCTCATATCTTTGTTAGAAAAAGCCCTTATTTGTGTTCGTGTATTATTCCAAAATTCTATAGTATCGTTATCAAATTGTTGCAAATCTTGCACAAAGATTTTAAATTCTTTTTCCAAACCTTTTTTCTTAAGTTCTGTTTTTCTTAATGCTTGTTTCGCCAAATCTTGCATTTGAGGTGTAAAAGTGTTCATTCTTAAAGTTAAAGTTTTTAAGGATTCGTTTATATTCACCATTTTTGTTAATGCGGTTTTTAAAACCGATTCTAATTTGTTTATCATTAAAATGTCCTTTTCAAAGAAAACTTTAGATAGTTTCTTGTATTGTATAAAGATTTTGTTAAATAGTTGTAATAAATATCAAAATAAACATCTCTTTGTATTTTCAAGCTATTGCCTATTATAAAAGAATGAGTTGTTTTTGCGTCGTGAAATTTTAACAAACCATAAGAAAGTATTAGTTTGTTTTTATTATCTTCAAACATTTTCGCAAACTGCAAACCGGCAGAATATTCTGGTAAATTTACTATTGGAGCTACGGTTTTAAGCGGTGCAAGGTCTTTTTGATCTATAAATAAATTGTGTGTAGAAACTTTTGATACCCCACTTAAATATTGAAAAATATTTATGTCTACATCAACATAAAAACTATCGTAATAATTTGTTTTTACACCAAGAGTGTAGGCAAGCTGATTAAAATCTTTATTCTCGCTACTACCATCTTTTAGATTAACTGTGATATCTTTACTTGTTGTGCCACTCACATCTAAAAAACCTTTAACATAGCCGTCTGAATTTTCTTTTATAAAACTTTCAAAACCAAGGGTAGCACCAAAACCGTCTTTTTTAATTTTAGGTTCGTGATAATAAAATGGAATTACTTTTAAAACTCCATAGCTTGTATTAAAGAAAAAGGGTAAATACCCACTATGAGCTTTTTTTGGTGCCGTGTTTTCAGATTGTATATAGTAATATCCGTATTCCGCACCGAAGATAAGAATATCTGGGTTGCCAGTATATATCCCCGCTCTGGCTTGGTTTGTGCTACTAGATGCTGTATAGTCTGCCTTATAATAAACGGCATAAGCGTTTGAAAACACGGCACCTAAAAACAAAATGGTTAATAAAAGTTTTCGCATAAAAATGATTCCCCTATAAGTTGTATAAAATATATAATATATTATATGAAAAAACTAACTAACATTGTTTTGTTTTGCACAATTTCGCTTTTATTTTTTACAAGCGAGGTTAAAAGCGAAATTTTAAGAGGTCCTTATACCGAAGGGTTGGGGCAAGATTCTGCTATTGTTATGTTTGAATCTGCCTACGAAACACCCGCATGGCTAGAATATGGAATAGAACCAAACTGCTCGCAAATAATGAGCTTTTCTGAAAACCAAGAGTTCCATAAAATTTATTTATATGGGCTAGTGCCAAACCAACAATTTTGTTATAAAGCATATATTTTTAACGAGGATAAATCTGGCTTATTACCGCCAATAGAAGGCAAGTTTAGAACACTTCGCTCTGGCGATAGAAAAGTTATGAATTTTTCTATTTTCGGAAATACATTTTCGCTTTCTGAAGTTAACAAAATGCTTATGGCACAAACAATGCTTAAGTTGGATTCCGACTTTGTCGTACACACAGGCAACCTAACATATAGTGGCAGTTCGCAAGAAGAAGCGGATATACAATTTTTTAGTCCGTTTAAGGATTTGCTTGTACAACAACCGCTTTTTATAAATGTTGGTAAAAATGAATATGGCACAACACTTGAAGATAGACAAGACAAAAGATTTTTAAGGAATAATTTTAACAAACTTCACATAATGCCATGGTCTGCTGGTACACCAAGATATTACTCGCTTAATTCTGCAAATGCAAAGCTTTTGTTTTTAGATGCAAGCGATTTGGAATCTGCCAAAGCAGCACCAAGTATCGAAAAAACAAGCGAACAAATAAAGTGGCTTCGTTTAGAGCTTAGTAAAGCAGGCGATATGTGGAAAATAATTTTTATTAATCATCCATTATATCCTAAAGAAGATTTACAATTTTCTAAAAAACTTCAAACAATTTTAGCACCAACAATGCAGGCATATAAAGTTAATTTGGTTGTGCATGGTTATGAACAGCAATATATGCGAACAGAGCCAATTAAATATACAAGCTATAATGATCACCATGTAACACATATAAATATCGGCGGGCAAGAAGGTGCTTCGGTAGAGTTTGACGATAATCTTAAAAGTTATATAAAAGCACAAGGTAATTGGAAGTTAGAGAAAAAAGCAAAGGATATTAAAGGCGATTATATAGAAAGAAACTATACTGCCCCTCATTTTGCGAATGTTAAAATAGTAGACAGAAAATTAATTTTAACTGTTTATAATTTAGAAGGCAAAATAGTAGATAAGGTAGAGGTATACAAATAGATTTGTTTTGCAAGGATTTTTGTGGAATTTTTTGTTTTGTTTATGACGAAGAGTAGATCGGAAGAGTGAGCGAATGCGAACACCTCTACTTGAGGAAATAAAAAAACAAAAAATTACCAAAAAGAAGCCTAGTTGGCGCAGGGGTAGCGCGTTCCCTTGACATGGGAAAGGTCACAGGTTCAAATCCTGTACTAGGCATTTTTTTATTAATTAAAAAACCCTCGCACATTGCGAGGGCTTTTTGTTTCTTAAATTGTTTCGTGCTTTGTGTGTTATGCCCCAGAAAGCACTTCTCTTCTGGCTTTTTCAAACCAGCCAGCATCATAAGATGTTTGTATAAAATCTAACCATTGCTCGTCTGGTATATTATATTTTCCTTGCACATCATCATACACTTTTGCTACAGATTCCAAATCATCTGGGTCTTTTTTTAACCTTTCATTTTGAAGATAAACAATTTCTTTAATAATATCGTAACCATCTGCAAGTGTTTCGCCTGAGGTCATATCTGTAGATATTTCAACCTCTCCATTATTATTTACTTGTTTGTCTATTTTAGTTTCGGTATAGGTTTTATTTGGCACTTGACCAGAGGATATATTTGTAAAAACATTAGGATTGGATATTAAATATATTGTTAAAATTAGAAAAAACAAAAACAGTGTTGTTAAAATTATTCTCATAAAAAATTCTCCTTGGGGGTTTAGGGTATATATAAATGATAGTTCCTACGAGGATTTTTGTCAAGCTACTTTGTTTGTATGCTTTGCAAAAACTTTAAAAATTCTGGATCTTTTGAATATTTTAATACTAATTGTTGAAATTCTGGGTCTTGCACGAGCATGGCTCTGTCCTGCTCGGACATATTTCTTAAATCTTTTCCTTTCAGTACTTCTAAGTTTTGAAATTCTTGCATATAACCATTAAAATCTTGATTTATTTTTTTATCTAGCAAATCTTCAGATGTTTGTTCTTGTGGTATTTGTGCTTCTTGTTCTTTAATATATTTTTCTAACATCACGGTACTTGTTACATATTCGTCTTTAGGTTCGGAGGAAAGCTGTTCTTGATGAAGTCCTATCATAAAATTTTCATTAGCAGAAATTGCAGAATATTGTTTTTGTTTTTCTATATATTTATTATAAGTTTTCACTGCTCGTGTAGTAGCTATTGCTACTACACAAAGCAGTGTTATAAAAAGGTAAAAATAACTCTTTTTACTCATGTGCCAGGGGCACTCCCTAA
>JABHZW010000033.1 GCA_018656005.1 Candidatus Pseudelusimicrobium marinum
GTGGAATGTGCAGTTTTTGTCATTTTAATTTTCTCGTCATACATTTCTTCTGCATTCCCATGATCTGCAGTTATCATAACGGTATAACCCTCTTCTCTTGCTACAACGCCAAGCCGTCCGCAACAAATATCCACAATTTCTACCGCTTGTTTTACACTTTCAAAATTACCAGTATGCCCAACCATATCGCAGTTGGCAAAGTTAACTAAAATAAATTCAAACTTACCACTTTGCATTTGCACTACAGTTTCTTCTGCCACTTTATAGGCTTCCATTTCTGGATGCTGAGCAAATGATGAAGGGTCAAAAGTACTTGGTATTTCTATTCTAGTTTCGTTTTTGTATGGCTCTAATAATTTGCCATTGAAAAACGATGTTACATGTTTAAACTTTTGTGTTTCTGCTATTCTAAGTTGATTTAAACCAGCTTTCGAAATTACTTCGCCAAGTAAATTTTCCATACCGCCACCATCTGTCATAGCACTAATTGCATTATAAGGAAATTCGTCATAATATTTTGTTAAACCACAAAATGTTATGTTTAATTTTTTATCTCTTTTCCCTTCGTATTTATCCTCGATAAAAGCCTGCACAAGTTGTATTGCTCTATCTTGCCTAAAGTTAAAAAATATTACGCTATCACCATCAGCTACACCTTTATAATTTTTAACTGCAGTTGGTGGGATATATTCGTCTACCATATCGCTACCGTCTGGTGTTTTTATGTTTTTGTAAGCATCATTTATGGCTTGTTCTATTGATGTTGATTTGTTGCCTTCGCCTTTTACTATTAGGTTGTAAGCTTTATCTGTGAGATTCCATTGTTTGCTTCTGTCCATAGAAAAGTATCTACCACAAATAGTTGCAACTTCGCCAAGCCCGTATTCTGAAATTTTTTCTTCAAGTTGTTTTAAATATTCCAATGCGCTTCTTGGTGCAGAATCTCTGCCGTCAGCAAAAAAGTGTACGAAAACTTTTTTTATACCAACTTCTTTTGCATGTTTTAAAAGTTCGAACAAATGGTCTTGATGTGCATGCACACCTTCGTCTTGCACAAGTCCCATTAAATGTAAGGCGGAATTGTTTTTTAAACAATTATCAAAACAATTTTTTAGGTTTTTGGACTGAAAAAAGCTACCATTTTCAATAGAATCTTTAATTCTTTTAAGCTCTTGCACCACAATTCTACCTGCACCCATATTTAGATGTCCAACTTCCGAAGATCCCATATATCCCTTTGGCAAACCCACCTCTTCGCCACTAGCATCTAGCACTGTGTTTGGATATTTTGCTAAATAGGTGTCTATATTTGATGTTTCCGCAGCTGCTACTGCATTGTGTTCTTTTTCCGTACTGATACCCCAGCCGTCTCTTATAATTAATAAAACTTTATTCATTATATTACTCCTTCAAACTTGCCGTTTAATATGGCATTTTTAACTATTTCAATGTCGCCAGCTAGGCAAACATCTTTTGTTGTTTTTTTAACCAAACTTCTTACTATATTGTAAGTTTTTAGGTTAAGTTTACCCGGTGTTAATGGTTTATGAAATTCAAGTCCTTGGGCTGATGCCATAAGTTCCACTGCTATTATTGTAGCTACATTTTCTATTACTTGTTGCAATTTTAATGCACCCCACATTCCCATACTCACAAAATCTTCCTTGTTTCCGCATGTTGGTATGCTGTCTGCTGAGGCTGGGTGTGCCAAGGTTTTATTTTCACTAGCTAAACCTGCTGTTAGATATTGCGAAATCATCCAACCGCTTTCTACACCTGGTTTATGTGCGAGCATACTTGGGAGTATGCCACCAGAATTGGATACTATTTGGAATACTCTTCGTTCGGAAATATTACCAAGTGTTGTTAAACTTGTGCAAGCAAAATCCCATGCAAGAGCAATTGCTTGTCCGTGGAAATTACCGCCAGAAATTATTTTGATTTTGTTGTTTTTGACCGAAATCAATGGATTATCTGTAGCACTGCCAAATTCTGTATTCAGAATTTGGCTTGTATATTTCAGAGTATCGTAAACCGCACCATGAACTTGGGGGATACATCTTAAACTATAACTATCTTGTACTCGAACATCACCGTTTTTATGCGAATTTCGTATTTTGCTGCCAGCCATTAGTTTTGTCAAAATTTTTGCAGTTTTTATTTGACCTTCATGTGGTTTTAAATTGTGTATTGCGATATCAAAAGGCGAATCTGAACTTTTCATTGCTTCTAAACTTAATCCTGCAGATAAGTTTGAAGCATTAAATACGAAATTCGCTTTTCTTAAACCTAAACCGCCCACACTTTGCATTGCTTGAGTTCCGTTTATTAAGGATAGCCCTTCTTTTTCTTCAAGTTGTAACGGTTTTATTTTTAATTTTTTGAATAGCGATTTGGTGTCTTGCCATTTGGTGTCGCCAATTAATTTTGCTTTACCTTCGCCAATAAGTACTAGTCCGGCATGTGCAGAAGGCGCCAAATCGCCAGATGCTCCCACGCTTCCACGGGACGGAATATGCGGTACAACTTTTTTATTTAGAACTTCTATAATAGTTTGCACTACTTCTGGGCGAACGGCTGAATGTAGGTAACAAAGCTCGTTTGCTCTTAAAAATAATATACCTCGTGCCTGTTCGTCAGACAAAGGTTCGCCCGCACCACAAGCGTGGGATCGAATCAAATTAAATTGTAATGTTTTGCATTCTTTTGATGGGACAACTGTTGAAGCTAAATCGCCAAAGCCGGTATTGATGCCGTAAACTGCACCTGCATTTTTTACATAATCTTTCATAAGCGAGCGATATTTTTTTAAGCTCGCTTTTGTGGAAGCTGTCATTTGCACTTTTCTTGCTAATGCTGAAACTTCGTATAAATCTTTTAAATTTGGTTTTTTTCCTAATGTAAACATTTTTTCTTTTCTCCTTAGAATTGCTCTAGTTTTTTTCTTGTTTGTAATTTTTGTATATCGCCTAAAGTTTTAGCTCCGTTTTCTTGGAACTTTTTTAAGAAATGATATAAAACCACTTCTGTCATTTTTGCATCTGCTAATGCTCTGTGCCAGCCTTTGGAATCGTGTCCGAGTTCTTGCGCTATAACACCTAATCTGTTTTTAGAAAATTCGCCATGTGTTCTTGCGTATTTTAAAGTATCTAAAATAACTTTACTTCCTAACCTAAAGCCACATTCTCCAAGCTCGCCGGCTATAAATTGAATATCAAAATCTGCATTGTGACATACTATAACACAATTTTCCAAAACAGATAATAATTTTGGTGCTGTTTGGAAGAACATTGGTTCGTTTGCAACCATCTCATTTGTTATACCATGTATTTTGGTTACTTCTGCACCTATAATTTTGCCAGGGTTTATTAGTGTTTCATAACTAAGCAATCTATTATTATTTTGTGATATTAATACCGCAATTTCACATAATCTACCACCTGTTGCAGGGCTAAGTCCTGTGGTTTCGGTGTCCATACATGCAAACTTTATTTCTGATATTGGTGTATCTAAAATATTCTTTTCTTTAAGTTTATCCATAATATATTATTATCCTTGCTATTATTCCAAATAAGGCTGTTAGACCAAAAGCTGTGTAAAAATTGAAGGCAGAAATGTCTATCAATCTTTTTTTCTTTACTACTATTCCTACACCAAGCCAGACTAAAATGAAACCTATCCATAAGTAGCCAGGAAGTAAAAATAATAAATAAAAAATTATACGATATGCTATTGTTAAATATCTTTCGTCTAGAGTAGGGAAGGGGAGGGTTGTGTTAAATAAATCCGACTCTATACAATAGGTTAAAAAAGTTGTGAAGTGTGTTGTCAAAAGTAAAAATGCAATAACTATAACAGCTTTTTCTGCAAATAAACTACCCGTTTGTGCAAATAGGTTTGGTGCAGAAAACATAAAAATTATTAAGAAATGGGAAATTTGATCGCCAAAGAAAAACAGAGTTCTTTTGTTTTTATATTTCACACTTGTTCTGCTAATGGCATCTATAATAAAGTGTATTGTGGTTATAATTGTAATGGCTAGCCAACCGTTTATTTTGAAACTGCCAAGTTGTATCCATATTTCGTTTAAGTAAGAGAATGTGAGCAAAATAGAAGTTAAAAAATGTATAACACTATGTGCTAAAACGCCTAGTAATGAGTTTCTTTTCCAAAAAATAAACTCTTTTGTTTGAAACACATAATCTGCAAGTAGATGTGCTAATATTAATCGCCAAAAAATAATCACTTAGTACTCCTTTTAGTTTTTGTAGGGATTAAACAAGTTATTGTTGTGCCTTTCGTTTTTGTGCTTGTTGCGGTTATTTTACCACCGTGCATTTTTACTATTAGTTTGGATATAAATAAACCCAAACCATAGCCTTTTTGATTGCTTAGCTTGTGGAATTTATTGAAAATCAAACCAAGCTCTTTTTTATTTATGCCAATACCATTATCTTTTACGGAAATTTTAAAGTTGTTTGTTGCCATTTCGTAAGTGATAGTTATTTTACCGTTTTTCTTGCTAAACTTTATAGCATTTGAAATTAAATTTAATAATACTCGCTCTAATAATTTTTTATCGCACAAAATTTTGGTTTTTGTTTTTAGTTCTGCAACTATTTTTATATTTTTGTTTTGGGCTTGATAGTTTATTTCTCGTAAAACTTTTTTAAGCATAGATTCAAAATTTTGTGCTTTTAAAGCAGGCTTCATTTTAGTGCTTTCTAGTCGTGCTGTGTCTAAAATATCCTCTATAAGAGTGGAAATATCTAATAAAGATGTCTTGGTGGATTCTATATACTCTTCCCTCTTTTCAGCTGTTATTTTTTTAGATTTTACACCTTCTAAATAACCTTGTGCAGATAGTAATGGCACTTTTAAATCGTGTGCTATGGCATTAAACAGGTCTTCTTTAAGCTGATTAATTTTTTGTTCCAACATAATTTTATGATGCCTGTCTAATTGATGTGCCATATTGTTAAAGGTTGTAAGTACTTCTTTAAGTTCGTCCCAGCTTTTGGTAGTATCTATTTTAATTTTAAAGTTTCTTTTAGAAATTTGTTTGGTTGCAAATAATAGTTGATCCATAGGTTTTGTGATTTTCCTTGCAAAATAAAGTGCTGCGAAATACGAAAATGTTAAAGTTACCAGCATAAAAAATATTATCAAAAGTGTTATTAGATTTATTGTGTAAAAAATTTCTCGCTTATCTTGAAGCGAAATTACATAAGCATCTTCCAGCGGAGTTTGATAATAAGCACCAACAAAAGTATGATTGTTATAACTTAGGTCTCTTATTATATTGCTTTGCTTTGCTAGAATATTTGCAAGTTGATCTTCATTAAAGCTGGGTGTGTGAGAGGTAAGAATATCGCCACTGGTATTGGCTAAAAATAAAATACCGCTTTTACCAATGGTGTTTTGTTGAATTTTAGTAAGTAAACTAAAAAAACTGCCTCGCCAAAATAAATTGTTAGAGTTTGAGGTATCTATCAAATCTTGCGGATACTCTTTTAAAAAGCTTGGGTTTTCTATATGTTGGGAAATATTAGATGTCGCCATTTTGGCTAAGTTTAAATGATTTTGTAATAAATTTTCTTTCGCATGCTTTTGATACGAGAATAAAAGTACGCCCATCGGTATCAATGGTATTATAATGACTATTATAAATATGGTAAATAACCTAGAAAATATACTCATATAACTATTATATCTTTTTTGCGGGGGGTGACTATTTTGTGTTGCGATTTTTGGCACGTGCCAAAAATCGCACAGATAATGCACATAAAAGTCAGAAATAAGGTATAATTATACTATAGCGTTATTTTTGAATGGCGTTATAAATAGAATAAGAACGAGAAAAATAGAGAGAGAAAAAAATGGAAAAGAATAAATTATATGTAGGCAATCTTTCATGGAACACAACTGAAGATTCCTTACAAGACAAGTTTGCAGAAGCTGGTGAAGTAATTTCTGCAAAAATCATCACAGACAGAGACACCAACAGATCTAAAGGCTTCGGCTTTGTAGAAATGGCATCTGATGAAGCTGCTGAAAAAGCAATTGAGCTTTTCAACGGAAAAGAAGTAGATGGCAGAGAAATAAAAGTTAACTTAGCACAGCCTAAAAAATAACTTTCAATATTTCAGAACAAAAAGAGAGTACTAGGGGAAACCCTACTACTCTTTTTTTATGCCTTTTTTTATAAATAATGTAAAATACCTATAAGTATTTGCAAATACCACTGGGGAGAGGAAATAAAATATGGAAATAATCAACATGATATGTAATTTACTAAGTATGCTAGTAGCTATTGGAATATTTATACTCGCTTTATATTGGAGAAAACAATATATAGAAAAAAACAAAATAGATGTTCAAAGAAAAATAAAAGGTTTATTTTTTGGAAGCATAAAATATTTGGAAATTAAAATGACTAAATACAAAGGAGATATTGCAGATAGAAAATATTCTTCTACAGAATATTTAATAAAAAAATCCAAAAAAATTAGAGATGACTTGAGATATTTAATACGAACTGATGGATTTGCTTTTTTGGACGAGAATTTATGCAAAAAACTTGATGATTTAACAGATGATATTGCAGAAGAATCAAAAAAAATAAAAGATGAAAACATTGATATATTGGATGTTATCATAAACGAAACCTCTAAAGATTTTGGCAAAGGTGATATATACCAAGAAATAAATGATAATTTAAATAGGATAAGAGAAAAGGTTAAAGAATTTTTAAAATAAGGAATAAATAAATAAAAATTTATTAATTAAGGAGAAATGGAAATGGAAACAGTAGAATTAATTGCAAAGTGGTTTTTAACAATAGTTCTTTTAGGTGCTATGTTTTTTTTATCAGTTAATGATAAAGCTGTGTTCGGATTTTCTGCAGGAACGCTTCTGATATTATTTGTTTTACATGGCGTCCAATATTTTCAATTTGGAAAAGATGGAATTACATTGAGAAAAACTATAAATGAAGCAAAGGGAGTTATAAGACATTTAAGAAAATTAGCATTAGCTATTACTTTACCAGTAATGGAAATTATGCCAAGGTTAGGAATAGTTGATGCTCAATTTTCTATTGAAGAGATGCTTGTGCACAGAGAAATGTTATTAGAAAACTTAAAGGGGTTAGGTGTTGATAAAAAATTAAGAAAACAAATGGTAAGGTTAGATAATGCAATGTTAAACAGTATTTGTTACTTAATAATATCTCCTATAAATGGAACTCCTTATGTAAAATATTTGAAAGAACTTATGGCTTGTTATTTTTATGACGGATGTTTAGATGACCCTGATTACAATCCTGATATTAATAAAATTAAGAATAAAATTGAAGAATTGGGATTAAACAATCTGTTAGATCACGATGGAAAATATTTATTCTTTGAAGCTGAATATTTTAAAAAACACAAAAGCATAAAAAATCTAAAAAAAATGCGCAAAGCTATTAACACCAGGACACATGGAAGCTATAAACCTAGCAATTAGATAATAAATGTTTACTAAAACAATTTACTGAGTGGTAAAACTAGCCCGCTGGCTAGCCTTGTTAATATTATAATCGATGGGTCGGCTTTGCCTCGCTCAATAGCACTTATATACCCTGCACTAACACCACACTCTCGGGCTAGTACTACTTGCGAAAAGCGTTTAGCTTTTCGCAATCTTCTTAAGTTAGCACCAAAACCTACTAACCACATTTCAATTTTTTCATCAGTTATTTTTCTCATATATATAAATTCTATTAGAATTGTTAAAAAAAGTCAATATAGAATAGAATTTATGTATGGGAAAAATAGAGCCAGTATATAAAAAGATAGGAAAAATAGTTAGAGAAGAAAGAATAAAACAAGGTAGAACGATAGAAGATTTGTCTTTTTCATGTGGTTTTTCTGTTAACTATGTCGGTCTAGTCGAAAATGCTAGAAAAAGAGTGTCGCTAGAGGCATTAAGAAAAATAGCTAAAGAATTAAAAATACCTTTATCTAAATTAACCAAAGACTTAAAATAATTTACTCGAAATAAAATAGCCCTCGTTCGATATTTCGAACGAGGGCTTTTCTTATATCTAAAAGGTGGTTATAGGGTATTAACAAAATAAGTGTTATGTGGTCACGAAAAACAAAAAGGGGGTGCCATTGGCACTGTTATGTAGTGTGCTTAAACAAAAAAAGGAGTGGACTTTCCACACAATATTATATACTTAAATTGTGGGGATATAGGGATCCTCATAATACAAAATAGGAGAAAAATTATGAGCTTTGATACTTTCTTATCAAAAAAACTTCAAAAGTTTTCTATTGTGGATATCGGTTTCATAAAAATCGTCTACACCATAGTAGGTTTATTGCTTATATCACTATTTCAAGGGTTGCAAATGCTTCATTGGGGCTACTTCTTAACATTAACTTTAATTGCTGTATTTCCTTTGTATGTTAATATGTTTTCTTATCAAGGTGGTTATTTTACAAAAGCAAGAAAATACATCCAACATAATAACCCGCAAAAACAAGTATTACTATTTTTATCTATGTTTGGCGCTGCAGGTATATTAGCTTGTTTTTTCCCAGTGCTTATTAGCTACTGTTGGAAATGGTATGTTATAGCAATAGCTGTATTTGCTATTAAACCGCTTACAAAAAGTTGGTATTGGTAATAGTTTAGTTTGAACTGTTTTAAAAGCCCCCGCTCACTAGAGCGGGGGCTTTTTATATATTTAAGGTTCTTTTTAAACTCAAGTAAATTGAGTGTTATGTGGTCACGAAAAACAAAAAAGAGGTGCCCTTGGCACTATTTTTTATCCCATTGTAAAGCTTTTCTTCTTTCTTGTCTATTGCCACCTTTTTTTGGCTTAGCTTCTATTTTAGCGGTTTGTTTCTTTTTGCTTTTATATGAAGCTGCTCTACTGCTTTCGTTTTTCTTTGGTTTAGATTCTCTGTTGTCTCTATCGCTTCTTCCACCACGGGATCTTCCACCGCTTCCGCCTCTGCTTTTGCTGTCACCAGAATCGCTAGACTTTTTACCAGTAGCTTTTTGCACTAAATTTCTTATTCTGCCTTCTGGACATTTCAATGTACTCAAAATAATTTCGGCTTCTTTAAATGGCACATTTACAAAAGAGAATTCGCCACAAACGGTTACGCCGTCTATCAAGCGTTGATTAATTTTTGTTTGTTTTTCTATCATCTCTACCAAGCTTCTTGGTGTGAGATTATCTTTTCTGCCCATTGCGATGAATAATCTTGTTTGACCGCTACCATCTTCAACAAAAATGTCTCTTGAATGCGAACCGCCTCGTGAGCTTCTATCGTTTCTATCGCCTCTGTCGCCAGAGCTTGGCACTATTGTTCTATAATGTTTAGGGTCTAGTTTATCGGCGAAGGAATGTTTTAATACGGCTGCCAATGCTTTTTTAGGATCAACCTCATTAAACATTTTTTCTACTAATTCTTCGTACATTTTCACATCTTCGCTTTCGATAATTTCTAAAATATCTTTCAAGACTTTGTCTCTTTTGATACTTATAACATCGTCAACTTTTGGAAGTGTCTTTTTATCTATTTTGGTTTTTGCCACTCTTGTTATTACAGATAATTTATAATATTCAGCTGGTGTAACAAATGTTATTGCGGTACCAGTTTTACCTGCTCTGCCGGTTCTACCTATTCGATGGACATATGCTTCAGGGTCTTGTGGCAAACCGTAGTTGATGACATGGGTGAGGTTGCTTACATCTATACCACGGGCTGCGACATCGGTCGCTACTAATATAGAGATTGTTTTTCTTCTGAACTTACCTAAAATTCGTTCTCTAAAAGCTTGAGCCATATCGCCATGAAGCCCTTCGGCTTGATAGCCTCGGGCGGAAAGTTCTCTTGCTAAATTATCTACATCTATTCGGGTTCGGCAAAACACTAAGCTGTAGAAATCTGGTTCTACATCTATAATTCTGCAGAGTGCTTCAAAGCGGTCTTTTTGTTTTACTTCAAAATAGATTTGGTTTATTAAGCTGGTTGTTATTTGATTTTTCTGTGCCTTTATAAGTTCGTAATCTGGCATATACTTTTTTGCGATTTTTAAAATAGGATTTGGCATTGTAGCTGAAAATAACAATACCTGCCGTTCTGGGTTTACATGTTGTAAAATTGTATCAATATCGTCTATAAAGCCCATGCTAAGCATTTCGTCTGCTTCGTCTAATACGGCATATTTTACTTCGGATAGGTTGAGGGATTTTCGCCCTATGTGGTCGAAAATCCTACCTGGTGTGCCTACTACAATGTCTACACCTCGTTTGAGATCTCTAAGCTGGTTGCTCATATTGGCGCCACCGTATATTGTGGCTACTTTTAAGTCTGATGTGCTTCGCAATGATGTAATTTCTTGTGCAACTTGTATGGCTAGTTCTCGGGTTGGAACGAGCACAATCGCTTTAGGTAGCTTATTACCTGATTTAATTTTCTCCATAAACACAAGCCCAAACGCGGCTGTTTTACCAGTGCCTGTCTGCGATTGTGCAATAATATCCTTATTACTATTGAGTAGTAGGGGGATAGTTTTAGCTTGAATTTCTGTAGGTTCTTCAAAGCCTTTATTTTTGATAATTTGAATAGTGGCATCTGAGATGCCTAATTTTTTGAAATTTTCCATTTATGTACCTGTTTACCTGTCTAATTTTAACTTGAATCTAATTAGAGGTTTACGGACAATGGAAACTTAATGAGATTATTGTTATTAAGTATATTATACCATTTTTGAGGGGGTATTTGATAAAAAACGGAGCATTCCACTGGGGTTTTTATTTATCTAAATCAATTTTTTTGCTTATGTAATTTAGTTTGTTTAAAAAATATTCATATTTGCTGTGTTTGTCTTTAATTTTCAATTCAGAACGTTTAAATTTTCTAGAATTATCTTGAATTTCTTTAGCAAGCCCTGCAAAATCAGGATATATAGATGTTGGAGTAAATCCTATATTTTCAAGAGATTTTAAAAAATCTATTCCATTCGCAGAGTTAAAAACAATTTTAAATAAAGCATCTTTTGGGGTGTTTTCTTCTAAGTTTTTTTCTTCAGCAAAGTAAAAAAACAATCCTTTTTGTATTGTTAATCTTTTGTTTTTAAGTTTTGGGGCAAATACAAAATTATTTTTTAGGATTTGGTGTTTTGTTTCTGGGGGGGTAATTTTATCAGTAAGTTTTTCTTCTATGGTGGCCCTTACTTCTTCTGAACAACACAATTCTGCTCCTTGGTCAAGTTTGGAATAGTCTAATACCCAAACACAAGGGGAAAACATTTCATATTCTTTATCAGTATCTTTAATTGCAAAATAAAGAGCAGTTAGTGCAGATTCTGTGAAATCTAGTAATCTAGTAGGCACTCCATAGTGTTGCATTAAACATAGAATATCTGTTGCAGAAAAATGTTCTATTTCGTCTTGAAAATATCCATTTGCCTTTAAACTAAAGTCTCTAAAAAAATCTTCTTCTAAATTTTTCAACTTATCATCCCTAAGAACGGATGGAAGTAGGTGGTAAAAAGAATGTCTTTGTCCTCTAAACACAATGTTATTATTTTTTGTTTTAAGTTTATCTACTACTTCTAAGTATTCTTTAAAAGACTTTACTTTTATAATGTTAACATTGTGTTTATTCTTTCTTTTATCATAATCTTCAATTTTTTTTATTTTAACTAAATAATTTATTGCTCTTTTTCTTTCTCTTATCAAGTGATTATTAGCATGAGAATTTAGAATCTTATTAAAAGTGGTTTTAGCGTCCTTGTATTTATTGAGTTCTAAGTAAACTTCTCCCAAGCAATTTAAAACACATATGTCTTGAGGATTTATGTCTAAAGCTTTTTTTAAGTGAATTTCTGCTTCTTTATATTTTTCCTTAATAAATAAATTGTTTCCCAAATAATAAAGAGCTTTTTGGTTGTTAGGATTAATTTTTAGAGTTTCCTTATATTTTTTTTGTGCTATTAGGCAGGTTTCTAATTTAAACAATGCTTTTTTATTATTAGGATTAATTTTCAAAACTTTTCTAAAAATTTCTTCTGCCTTTTTATTTTTTCTTTGAAATCCTAAATTAACCCCTAAATTAGATAATGCAATTTCATCGTTGGGATCTATTTTCAAAACTTTTTTAAAAACATCTTCTGCTTCTTTATGTTTTTTTTGTTCTCCTAAGGCAACCCCTAAATGAAATAATGCATTTTCATTATTAGGGTCAGTTTTCAAAATTTTTCTAAAAATTTCTTCTGCTTCTTTATATCTTATTTGGTGTTCTAAACAAATCCCTAAATTAATAAGTGCTTCTTTATTGTTAGGATTAATTATTAAAGCTTTTTTACAAATTTCTTCTGCTTCTTTATATTTTTCTTGCCATCCCAAAGATGCCCCTAAACTAACCAATGCTTTCTCGTTGTTAGGATTAATTATTAAAACATTTTTGCAAATATTTTCCGCTTCTTTGTGTTTTCCTTGTATTCCTAAAGAAAGTCCTAAATTAAGCAAATTATTGTCATTATTGGGGTTAATTTCTAAAACTTTTCTAAACATATCTTCTGCTTTTGTATATTTTTTTTCTTCAAATAATACTAATGCTTTATGTATTAATTCTCTTTCTTTTGACATTTCTTACTCCTGATTTTTATAGTATCTTCTAATTATACCACGAATATTTATTAATTACAAACCCACTGTAGTATTTACTACAGTGGGTTTGTATGTAAAACCGAAATTTTTTATTAAATTAAGTCTTTTAGGTTTATTTTTAGAACTTTCATTATCTTGTCTAGGGTGTCTATTGTAAACCCAGTATCGCCTCTCTCTATTTGCCCGATATGAGTTTGAGATGTTTTTGCTTTAAAAGCCAGCTCGTCCTGAGACATTTCTTTATCTCTTCTTATCTTTCTTAATTTTTTAGAAATTTGTTTTCTTAAGCTCATTTATATGTTCCTCCATCTTAAATATATGTATATACATATAAATTATCTGAAAAAACACTTGATTTGCATAGTTTGAAAAATATATAATATAGATGTATTTCCATCTATTTACGAGGAAATATTTTTTTATAATTTTATACGGAAATAGTGCCTTCCATATATGAAAATGTTGTCTAGTGGAAGGGGGGAGAAAAATACATGTGTTTACCTGGTATTAAATATTGGTTATATATAGTAGTAGAAGACAGCAAATGTAAAGATTGCAAGATTAAAGTTAAAAAAGTAAAACCTAAAATAAAAAAGCGATTCATAAAATTTTTTAATTTTTAGGTCAAAAATCTGCTTAATATTGGAAGCCAGTGGTATGCCTCCTAATATTTTCAATACAATATATTTTTATACAATCCCCCTTAAACTGCTCCAAAAATTATATACTATATGTATAATGAAAATAATCAAAAGGCATACCTATGCCAAATAAACTAAAACCTCTTATAATCGGCGACCTCAAAATTAATATACCCATCTTTCAGGGTGGTATGGGCGTAAAAGTGTCAACCGCTCCGCTAGTATCAGCCGTCGCAAACTGCGGTGGCGCAGGTACTATCGCAAGTGTCGGACTATTTGACGGACTCAATAAAAAAACTGCCAAATTTGTACAAGAATCTAGCGATAGTCTCCGAAAAGAAATTCGCAAAACTAAAAAATTAACCAACGGAGTTTTCGGTGTAAATATTATGGTCGCACTCAGCAACTACGAGGAACTTGTCAAAGTTTCCGTGCAAGAAGAGGCCGATTTTATAGTCTCAGGCGCGGGGCTTCCACTAAGATTACCAAAATTAGTAGAAGGTAGTAATATCAAACTTATAATAATAGTATCATCCGGCAGGGCAGCCGACCTTATAATAAAAACTTGGAAAACCAAATACAACCGCTTGCCAGATGCTATTGTAGTTGAAGGTCCACTTGCCGGCGGACATCTTGGTTTTAAACCTGAAGAATTATCACCATCAAAAACTCAGAACCGCTTGGCAGAACTGGTGACAGAAACTTTAGAAGTAACCAAAAAATATCAAGAAAAGTACGGTATAAATATACCGGTAATCGCAGCGGGCGGAGTTTTTGATGGCAAAGATATCGCCAAATTTATCAAACTAGGTGCAAGCGGTGTGCAGATAGCAACACGGTTTGTAGCGACTGATGAATGTGAAGTATCACAAAAATTTAAAGAGCGATATGTATCTGCCAAAGAAGAAGATGTAATTATTGTGAGCAGTCCAGTTGGTTTGCCGGGTAGAGCGATAAAAAACAAATTTACCGACGATGTAGCAAAGGGCAAAACAGTACCAACAGACGGATGTTTTAGATGTATAAGAAGTTGTAATCCGGCCAAAGTGCCATATTGTATAGCGACAGCATTGACACATGCTTTTGAAGGTAATTTAGATGAAGCACTTATTTTTGCAGGTAGTAATGTAGGTAGAATAAAAGAAATTGTGCCTGTAAAACAATTAATGGACGAACTAATCGAAGAAACTAATTTGGAACTTTCTAAAAAATAAAAACCAAAATAAAAATAAATTATTTTTTGTAAAAAATATAAGTTTCAAAGAAACGACTAACCAAAAAGCGGAGCGAAAAATATCAGTGGGCATTGCCCACTTATTTTTTTGGTATTGATCTTTTTCTTTCTATTGCATTTAATAGTTTTTTTCTCAATCGGATAGCTTTTGGTGTTATTTCTACAAGCTCATCAGGACCTATAAATGCTAAACAATTTTCAAGACTCATCGCTCGTGGTCTTTCCAAAACTAATGCTTCATCAGCCGATGATGTTCTCATATTTGTCAAATGTTTACCCTTACATGGATTTACTATCAAATCATTACTTCTATTATGTATCCCAATGATTTGTCCACCATAAACTTCTTCGCCTGCACCTAAGAAAAACACTCCTCTGTTTTTGATCTTAAATAATGAGTATGACGAGGTCGTACCTTTTTCCATATTAATTAATACACCGTTTTCTCTGTTTTTCAATTCACCGACATGTGTATCATATTTTAAAAATATTGAACTAATCGTTCCCATTCCTCTTGTTAAAGTCATAAACTCGGCACGAAAACCAAGTAGCCCACGGATTGGAATTGTATAAATTAATTTATTTAAATCATTTTCTTTTTGCATATCGGTGAGATGTGCTCTTCTGTCGCCCAAGTTCTCCATAACTTTACCCATTGTCGAGCCAGAACATGTGACTGTTAATTCTTCATAAGGCTCCAAAAGCTCGCCATTTTCTTCACGGAAAATAACTTGAGGCATAGTAACTTGAAGCTCAAAACCTTCTCTTCTCAATTTTTCTATCAACACAGATAAATGCAATTCGCCTCGCCCAGAAACTTTACAACCGATAATATTTGGTACATCTTCTACTTTTAAGGCAGCATCTGATAAAGTCTCTCGTTCCAATCTTTCTTTGAGCAATCTAGAATTTACAAATTTACCATCTAGTCCAGAAAATGGTGAGTCGTTTGGGAGAAAATTCATCGAAACGGTTGGTTCATCGATTTTGCTACTCTTCACAATTTTTGGATTTAATGGATCTGTAATTGTATCACCAAGAGAGACACCTTCAACACCAGCTATTGCGACAATCTCGCCGATACCAGCATTTTCTATGGGTTCTAATTTATTCCCAACAAATTGATAAATTTTTGTAACTCTGGATTTTGTGATTTTTTTACCATCTTTTGTATAGCAAATATCCTGACCTATTTTTAGTGAGCCACCAGTTATCTTTCCGATAGCGAGTCTGCCTAAGAAAGAGTCAAACGATAATAAACTCACTAAGAGTTGAGTGCTATCTTTGGCATCGCCGATTGGTGCGGGGATATGTTTTAATATTTTTTCGTATAGAGGTTCTATGTTTTTAGGTTTATCTTTTATATTGTTTATTGCATATCCATTTTTGGCTGATGCATAAATTACTGGAAAATCTAGCAAATGGTTTGGGGCATCAAGTTTGACCATAAGTTCAAAAACTTCGTCTAAAACCCAAGAGCATCGGGCATTTGGTTTATCAATTTTATTGACGACAACGATAACTGGTAAATTTAATTCTAATGCTTTTTTTAGCACGAAATAAGTTTGAGGCATCGGACCTTCTGAGGCATCTACGAGCAGTAAAACTCCGTCTGACATTTTTAGGACACATTCCACCTGTCCACCGAAATCGGCATGACCCGGAGTGTCCACGATATTCATTCGATATCCTTTGTACATGAACCCGCCATTTTTTGCGGTGATGGTTAGTCCTCGTTCTTTTTCTTGATCCATAGAATCCATCATTCTTTCGTCGACGGTTTGATTATCTCTAAAGAGACCACTTTGTTTGAAGAGTTGGTCTACGAGAGTAGTTTTGCCATGGTCGACATGAGCAATGATAGCTAAATTTCTGATATTTTCTTTATTCATTTTTATTATTCTCTTTGGATATTTTTTGCCACTAAAAAAACCACTCTCAACAGGAGCGGTATGTGTTTATCTATACTTATATTATAGCATTTATAGGATGTGTTTATAATCGTTATATAAACAAGCAATGCTATAATATAAATATGAAGAAAACAACTACTGCTATTCCTATGACACCCAAAAAGTTTATAAAAAAACATAAAAAATTTTTATTAATAATTTTTCTGATTGTTAGTGCCACATTATTAGCCATTTCTCTTGAAAATCTACGAAAAAATGTTAGTAGGAACCCATCTTATTCTATAAGTGATGTTAACTATTCTGTTAAGGATAAGAACTTCTTTACACAAAAAATTAACCCAAAAATATTGAAATATCTATATAAAGTAAAAATTGAATTTGATTTTAAAGCTACTGGCTATAACAATTATGACAATATATTTGATACATCTGGAAATCATAATGGTATCAGAATGGAATTTAATAAAAGTGGTGGATTAGGGCTTGTTACTCATGCAGGATCTTTAATTGCTGGAACACACATCGTAAATAAAAAAGAGTTAGAAGACGGATATCATAATGTCAAAATTAGGATAAAGGACAATCAAGTAGAATTTAATCTTGATGATCATAATGTTGAAATAAATCAACCCAAAGCGAAAATACAATTTGATTATCTCAATGTCGGATATGGTTTTAGTAAAGATAGATTTTTTACAGGTAAAATTAAGAATTTTTCAATAAAATATTACTCTTCACGGTTATTAAAGATTTTAAAAATTTTAATTCCGATATATGCCGTTATAGCTTTTATAATGTTGCTGACATTAGTGCCTTCTATTCTAAAAATATTTTCTATAGATTTTGATAAACATAAGTTCAAAATTCTATTTGGATTGTTTTTCTTTTTTATAATCGGTTCTTATGTTGGCAAAACTTTGATTGCATTTAATGATTATAGAGTTGTAAGTCCTGATATAAAGCTTAATTATAAAATATTTAATTTTCTCTTAGTAAACGAGCTGAAAAAGGATTATAAATATTTAATTACAAAGAAAAATATACAAGAAACCAATTTGCCAACTTTTTCTATAATAATAAAAAGAGAATATCTTGATAATCTAAATTCTAGTCTTCCAAAAAGTGGCAAGCGAAAGCCGTATAGAGGTTATTTAAAGATAGATGATGGCGAAGTTTTTAAAATTAAAATGCGGTATAGAGGGGAAGGTAATTTCCATTGGTTATATAAACAAAAATCCTTACGATTAAAACTAAAGAAAGGTTCTTTATATAATATGGAGAGAAAATTTAATTTAATTAATGGTCCATATATTCATAGTTTTAGAGAAGTTGCGAATTATGAGATGTCTAAAAAATTAGGCATAATTTCTCCAGATTGTTATCCGGTAAAAGTGTTCATTAATGGCGAATATTTTGGAGTTTATCTATATGTAAGTCAAGCAAATGAAGGTCTTCTTAGAAAACATAAATTAATGCCTGGTAGTGTTTATTACGGGGATAGTGGCGCACCTATGACTGATAGAGGAGTTTCAGATTTATGGTTTAATCAAAAATATTGGGTGAAAAAAGCTTCAAGAAGTGCTGAACATAAAGAATTTAGAGATGATATTAAATTATTTTTGGACAATGTTAATTACTCAAATGAAAAAGAATTTTATAAATTTTTTAACAGATTTATGAATAAGGAAAAATTTTATAATTTTATCGCACTTGATAGAGTAGTTGGTAGTGGTCATCATGATATGAATCATAACCATAAAATATATTTTGATCCATATAAAGGTAAATTTGAGCCAATACAATGGGATGTAAGAGAATGGGACGATAAAGTGAATAGTAAAGATATATCAAATGTTCCAACTGTTATGAGAGTAGATTTTAATCCGATTTTATCCTACGAGGCTGATAAAGCAACATACAATTTGTATGAAAATTCTATAACGGATAAGTTGTTCAATATATATAAAGAAAACATAATAAAATCAGAAAAAGCACTAAAAGCAGATATGCATAAAGATACAGCAATTCCTGTAAGAGACCTGTTTAACGGTGCTAAAGGTGCTATTTGGTATTCTGTCCCTTATGAGTATAAAGAACAATTATCTATGATGAATAAAGATTATGATGTTTTGAAAAATAGAAAAAAATTCTTAATGGATTATTATGAAACTACAGATATAAAAATACAAGTGAGCGAAATATCACCAAATATTAAGCAGATAAGATTTATTGTTGGTGGTAATTCACCCGTGCTAGTAGATTTTTCAGATTTTAGGAAAATGTATGATATTAAAAGATATTTCGATGAAAAACATATTCCATTTAATGACGAAATTGAAATACTCTATCCTGGACGAGTAATAGTAGAAAATAAAATAGCTACGGTTCCCCGAGGGCGAACGAAAGTGGTAAGTGCATATCAAGAGTATGTATATATTATTGATGCACCAATAGATGAGATTAATACCAGTAAAATTTCTTATAAAAATGCCATAACTGGTAAAAAAGTTATTGCTAAAAAAGGTGCAAATTTCAATATAAATGCTACTTCAATACATCCTTGGAAAATTGAAATGCCACAAACAAAAAACATTGTTTTAAGCGGAAAGATTTATGTTGATAAGGATATTGAATATAAAAATTATCAGGAAATAACAATAAAACCAGGAACTACTTTTGTAATGGGAGAGGGTAGTTCAATTGTGTTTTTTGGGAAAGTTAATGCTATTGGTACAGAGGATAATCATATAAAATTTGTTGCCAAAGATATAAATAAACCTTGGGGTTCTGTGATAGTACAAGGACAATCTACAAATGGTAGTGAATTTAAATTTGTTGATTTTGATAGCGGGTCTTTAGCTACGAAAAATTTAATTAATTATACAGGTCAGTTTAATATCCACGATAGCAACAATTTTATAATAGAAAATTGTACATTCAAAAATAATAAAATCGGTGATGATAATTTACATATTGCTTATTCAAAAGGAATTTTATCCAATTCTTTATTTTATAATTCTGGTTTTGATGCTATAGATGTTGATATTTCAGATATTGTAATAAAAAACAATGTGTTTTATAAATCTGGAAATGACGGAATAGATTTAATGACAACCGAAGCAAAAATATTGCAGAATATAATATCCAAATCTGAAGATAAAGGTATTTCTGTCGGAGAATGGTCCAATGCAACTATTGATGGCAATATTTTATACAAAAACAATATTGGTGTTGCGGTTAAGGATAAATCTAGAGTTGAAATAAAAAATAGTTTATTTATAAAATCTAAAACAACAATGTTAGATGCTTATAATAAAAATTGGCGATATGATGAAGGTGGTTTTATATCTGGTGATAATATTCTAGTTATTGGTAATGATAAAATAAAATCAGATAAAATATCCAAGATAGATGTTAAAACAAAAAAAACAAAACGCGTACCACGAGCATTTTTATGGTACAAAAATCTATATCAAATTCCAGCAGATATAATGGATTAGAGAAAATTAAAATGAAAAATAATAATTTAAAAGTTTATAGAAGTGAATTGAAATATCTTATTTCAAAAACAGAATATCGTGCTTTTATTAACAGATTAAAACATGTCTTACCAAAAGATAAACACTCTCAAATGGGTGAGGGGTATCTTGTAAGAAGCTTATATTTCGATTCGTATAACGATTCGTCTCTAAATGAAAAACAAGCTGGTATACTTTTTAGAAAAAAATATAGAATGCGGATTTACGATTTTGATACTAATGAAGTTAAATTTGAAATTAAACACAAACTAAACAATCAAATTTTCAAGGAAACCGCTACGATATCTAGAGAGACCGCAAAAAAAGTTATGAATGAGGATTATTCAGATTTGTTAAAGTATGATAATCCAATACTTAACAAAATCCATGCAAAGTTTGTTTTAGGTAGTTATAAGCCCAAGATTATTGTAGAATATCATAGAGACGCATTTAATGTTGGTTTATTTAATATAAGAATTACAATTGATAAATACACGAAAATGAACCATCATAACTTTGATCTTTTTTCAAGGAATATGCATACAACTCCAGTAAATTTTCAAGACAAGCATGTATTAGAGATAAAATTTAATAGGGTGTTACCAGATTATGTGAGAAAAATCCTTCAAATAGATTCTTTTGAAAGGGTAGCATTTAGCAAATATGTTTTAAGTAGAAGATTTTTAAAGAAATCAAGTTGGGAGGATAATTAATTATGATGAATACTTTTTCTTTTCAGGATATTTTCAAAAACAGTTTTTTAGCTGCAAGTACAACTGCAAACAGTATCACAATACCAGAAATTTTGATAAATGTTTTTATGTCCGTACTTATGGGACTAGGAATATATTTTGTATATAAGAAGACTTTTCAGGGTGTTTTATATCAAAAGAGTTTTAATGTTTCTTTAATTGCGATAACTGTTATACTAACCTTTATTATTATGATAATAAAAGGAAATTTAGTTCTTTCTCTTGGTATGGTAGGTGCCTTGTCAATAGTTAGATTTAGAACCCCAATTAAAGATCCTGTTGATTTGGTATTTATATTTTGGGCAATTTCTGTGGGTATAGCAAATGGTGTAGGATTTTTTCATATTTCTCTTATAACATCTGTATTAATTACAATAGTATTATTTGTGATGCTTAAATTTAAGGAAAACAATATTTCTTATCTGTTAATTTTACAATTATCTGATGCTAATGCAGAAAATAATATAACAAAAATGATTAAAAGTTCTGTTGATAGATATCATCTTAAATCAAAATCTATTAATCCAGATTTTGTAGAGATTATATCGGAAGTAAGAATCAAGAATGCAGATACTAGTTTTGTGAGCGAAGTTAATAAAAACAAGGGAGTAAACAAAATCACTTTGATTACTTCAAATGATGACTTAACATCATTTTAATTAAACATATCACATAATTTACAATAAAAAACCCCGCAAATTGCGGGGTTTTTTAAATTATGGGGTCAATATCAAAAATAGAATTAAACCAATTAGAGCAAGAATTAAAGCTAATTCATTCTGTAAAAGAGACAATTCCTACCTATATATTAGCCAAAATAGAAAAGGATGCTTCATTTAGAACACATCCTTAATAGTATTAAACTATATATTTTATTTAAGGGTGAGAATTTTAAATAAAAAAAATTAGTTCCTCTTTAATAGAAAAGTGTATAATAAAATTAAGTGTTTACAAGATTCACCCACATTGTTTTTCAAGACAATGTAAAAAAAAGGGGAGTAAAAAAATGAAAAAAAGAATAATCCTATTTCTAATAACATTCATTCTGGTTTTTCTAATTAATACAAATTCAAAAGCAGCAACATTTAATGTTGCTAATATTACTGAACTAAATACCGCAATAGCTACGATAAACGGAGCACCAGATTCGGACATAATAAACATAACCGCCGATATTTTAACCGGTGGTACTGCAATAACAACATTATCTCAACCTGCAACAATAAATGCTGGTGGGAATACGATAGATGGGCAAGGTTTGGGAAGTCTTTTTAATTTGACTGGAACAAATACGGTAAATTTCTCAACAAATGTATTTATAAATAATGGTACAAGGGCTGCTGGTGGTGGAATCTATGCAAATTCTGTCGCTGATATAACAGCATCTGGAACAATAAGTTTTTCAAGCAATACAGCAACAGCAGGAGCTGCTGGTGCTCTTCAGTTAACAGGTATAGGCGCAACATTTACAGCAAGCGACGATGTAACATTTGTAGGAAATGATGCATCAGATTATGCTGGTGCTATTAATGGTAATGCTTCAGATATAAATTTTACAGGTGCAAATTCAACGGTACTTTTTGATCAGAATACAGCGGGAAGTTTCGGTGGTGCGATTAATTTGACATCTGCAACATTTGATACAGCAGGTACTACAACATTTTCTACAAACACAGCAACAAACAATGGTGGTGCGATTTTTATGAATGCTGGGTCAGACTTTGCTGCAACTGGTACTTTAAGTTTTTTAAATAACTCAGTAACCACAGATGATGGTGGTGCCATTTATATGACTGGTTCAGGCACAACATTTACAGCATCAGAAGATGTTACATTTACAGGAAACGTAGCAGGAGTTGATGGTAATGATTCAGGTGGTGCTATTTATGCGCTAGATAGTTCCGATACAGATTTTACAGGAGCAAATGCCACAATTCTTTTTGATCAAAACACTGCTGGAGGTGATGGTGGTGCGGTTTATGTATCAAACTCAACATTAGATATAGCAGGAAGTACAACCTTTCATAACAACACAGCGGGATATGGTGGTGGTGCATTAAGAATCGCTGATGGCGGGGATTTTACTATAACAAACACAGTAGTTTTCTCAAGCAATACAGCAACTACAACACACGGTGGTGCTGTTAATTTAGGGAATGCAGGTACAACATTCACGGCGAGTGGTGATGCCTCGTTTACAGGTAATACTTCAGGGAACGGAACAGGCGATTTCGGTGGTGCAGTTTATATGAGAGATGCTGCAACAATGAATTTCACAGGGGCAAATTCAACCATTCTTTTTGATCAAAATTCAACTGCAGGTTATGGTGGTGCTGTGTATATGACAGATGCAAGTACAGCATTCACAGCAGCCGGTAATGTTACATTTAGTAGCAACACAGCAGACAATACAGGTGCAGTTTATTTAACCACTAGTGCTGATATGAATTTTACTGGCGCAAATTCAACCGTTCGTTTTGATAACAATACAAGTACAGATGATGGTGGTGCTGTTTCTATGAATACAGATTCAACTTTTGATACAGCAGCTACCACAATATTTGATGGTAATACAGCTGGAGGACACGGTGGTGGTCTTTATGTAATCAACGGGGCAGATTTTACAGCAACAAACGATATAACATTTTCAAGTAATACAGCAACCATAGGAAACGGTGGTGCAATACTTTTAAATTCTTCTGGAACAACATTTACAGCATCTGCTAATGCTACTTTCCAAGGAAACCAATCAGGCGATGCAACCAACGATTATGGTGGTGCAGTTTATTTAATTGGCAATAGCGCAATGAGTTTTACAGGAGCAAATTCAACCGTTCGTTTTGATGATAACTCAACCACAGGTTTAGGTGGTGCTATAACAATGACTGGAGCAACATTTGACACAGCAGCTACCACGGTATTTGATAGCAATACATCAGTAAGTCGTGCTGGCGCACTTTATATATTTAACAGTGCGGATTTTACTTCAACAAAAGATATAACATTCTCAAACAATACGACAACAGCAGGAGATGGTGGTGCAATTTATATAGCAAATTCAGGATCAACATTCGTTTCATCAGGAACTTCTACATTCACAAACAACTCAGCAGATGCAGGACTTGGTGGTGCTATATATATGGGAGCAGGTACATTTGTTAGTTTGGATGCGTCAACAAGCGATATTGTATTTTCAGGAAATACGGACTCTAGTGGTGCGAACGATATATATTTCGCAGGTACAGGAGAGTTACGATTATACGGAGCGAACGATATTTACTTTAATGGAGGATTAATTGGTGCGAACACAGGGAATGTAATAAACAAATTAGGTACAGGTACATTATATTTATCAGGTACCAATAATGTTGTAGGAGGTACTCTAAATCAAGATGTTGGCACAATAGTTTTAACAAATACAGGAACATTATCAGTTGATACTTTTGTCACATTGGCATCCACAACATTTGATGCTAATAATGGTGTAATAGATGATATAGCAGTGACAAACGGTTTTACTAATGTTGGTGATATAAACATAAACATAGATGCTGATGCAGGAACAGCCGATAAAATAACTGTCGGAAATACAGGTTTTGTCGTTGGTGGTACGCTTGGAGTAGCAGTAGCAGGTGTAGTTACAGGGACAGAAACATTTGCTATTTTAGAATCATCAACTTTAATAGGCACATTAGATGGTGTTAGTTTGTTAAGCGGTAGAGCCAGTTTGGCTCTAGATTATAGTACGGCAAACTGGATATATTTAACAGCAACTGCATTAGCAACAAATTATTCTAGTATATCTGGTTTGAGTCATAATCAGTTGCAAGTGGCGAATGCTTTAGATACAGGAAGTTTGAATTCAACATTAGATTTAAATACCGTGCTGGATACAATTGATAATTTAAGCGATGCTGATAAAAAATTAGCATTCAATGATTTATCGGGAAGCATATATGCCAATGCGATGACAGTTGCTACTTTAAATACAGGCAGAGATCATGTTTATGCGAAAATAGACGAAAGAGTTTTAACTTATAACAAGGAATGTTATGAATGTAATAAGGGAGTAAAAAGTGTTTGGGGTCATATGTACGGAGCAAACAACAAATTTGATGCTGATGAAAATACTCCAGGAAATTTCAAAGCAGATAGTTTTGGTTTAGTAGCAGGTTGGGATATTTATCGACCAAGTAAAGATAAATTTATCGGTGTTATGTTAGGGTATGGCGAACATGAAGCAAAACAAGTAGCTGATAAAGTAGATATTGAAGAATTCACATTAGGAGCATATGGTGGATTATTCGGCGAAAAATGGGATTTCAAAGGTTTTGCAGGATTAGGAAGTCAAGACTACGAGGGAACTAGAAATGTGGCATTTTTATCTAGGACAGCAAAAAGTGATTTTGACGGATATAGTCTTGCATTGGATTTGGAAGCCGGATATAAAAAAGCATTAAAAGAAGCCATAGAATTAAGACCATTTGTAGGGTTTGGTCTTGGTTATACAGCAATGGATGCATTTAATGAAACAGGAGCAGATAGTGTCAACTTACATGCAAAGAAAAGTGATTATTTAAGAACGGAGTTAAGATTTGGTGCGAATATCAACAATGGTAAATCAGAAAGGTTCGATTGGTACACAGAAGCAATGATAAAAGCATTACCATCAGGAGATACAGGCGAATATAAAGCAACTTTTGAAGATGTGGAAACAAGCACTATGACGATAAGAGGTTCGGATCAAGGAAAAGCTTTATTAGCATTAGGTTTGGGTGGCGAATATGATGTAGGCAAAAACTGGAGTTTGTACACAAACTTGAGAGCACAAAATTCTGGCGATGTTGAAGGTTATTACGGAAATTTAGGTGTAACATATAAATTCTGTGGTGGCGGAAATAAATGTAAGCAAAAAAAGGAAGAACCAAAAAAATCATAAGCATATAATATTTGTTTAAGTAAAAACCCCGCAAATTGCGGGATTTTTTAAATTATGGGGTCCCGTACGGGATTCGAACCTGATAGCTTACAAGAGTCCAAAGCTACTAATCTGGGAAAAACCGAAAAAACAGGCAAAATACAGGGAAATTTTGAAGAAGAGAAGAACAGACAGCTAAGAATGTTAGTTGAAATTGTATTTGAATCAGCTTGGGCCGAGGCAGTAAAGGAACAAAAAGAGAAGGAGAATCAAAATTCCCTAAAAAAACAACAGGGAATTAAAAAACAAGATTAGGGAATTATATTGGATTTATAGCAAAACTCTTGAATTTTAAAAAAGTTTTGTTATAATATGTTTATGAGCTTTTTGGCAAGCTCGCTCGTTCGTGCAAAGATTTTATCAGCCATTAGATAATATAAACCTTTTCAAGTTTATTATCTAAACAAAAGATTACGAACGCAAAATAAAATATAGATAACAAACTTGTATAATCAGGAGGAATATATTATGAAGAATATTGACTATTTCAAACTTCAGGCAAAAAACCTATTCAGGGACTATAAAACAAAAAAACCATATGTTGATGATATTGATGGAGAAACTTATTATAAGTATACTCCTAAGTATTTTGATATAGATCAAATCTTTTTAGACTATGACTGGGATGAGGAAAAGTTTAGCTTAATGAATGCTCAACATCTTATTGCAAATATGGTTGGATTTAGAAAGTGGAATGACTTAATAAAAGCATCTGAAACAGAATTAGAACTCGCAAAGCTATTGTTTGATAACCAAGACAAAATTAGTATAGATGAATGGCAAGACCATATAGGTGGAATAGCCATTAACAATAATGTTGTTTTGGATGATGAGAGCAAACTAGCCATATTTAAAAAAACCATTGTTAATGTAGATGGGCATAAAAGTATGTTTTCGAGTTATCGTATATCTAAGTAGTATATGTTTTGGAAAATATTATGGATAAAGATGTTTTAAAGTTTAAAAAACATTTGGAAGATAAATATAATGTTTCGATGACTTATGAAGATGCTACAGAGTCTATGAGAAACTTCTGTGGATTTTTTATGACACTTTATAAAATAGACCAGAGATTAAAAAAATATAAATAGCCTAATCGACTATTTTTTCAACTTGGATATCTTTAATGTTAAAGGTTATGGTTCCTTCTTTTTTAGGACTTATTTTCTTTTTATTTGTATCTCCAAGCATTGTATACTGTTCTTTTTTAGGAGGAGTAGGTAATGGGTTTAAGAGATCTGTGATTTGTATATTCTTAAATCCATTGGATGCTAAAACTTCTTTTAAATGTGTAATAGGATCCTTGTTTTTAGGTATTTTATGTTCCATTTGATTTAAATAGAAATTGTTATCGTCAATAAATCCTATAAATTGGTGATTAGAGGGGTGTTCACATGTAAAAGCATATTTAAAATACATGGAATGAACAATATCTTTAAATGATGTTGTGAATGTTTGTATGATTTTCTTAGTTCTTTTTTTTATGGTAAATTTTTTATCTACAATAAACTTATTTTTATTTGTATGTAGTATAAAATAAAAGGTTTTTTTTATCATCATAAGATAAGCAATATCAACGCTTTTTCCATCTACAAGATATGCGGAGGTTGGGGGTATGTTTAAAGTTCTAGCTTTGCCTGATTTTAAATGTACAATATCAGTGTTTAAATTTAATGTTAAGATATAGTTTGTTTTATCGTTACATACCACCAAATCTATTCTTTCTACATTTAAGTCTTTCTTTTTATTGTTAGTTATTACTAACTTGGAAATACATCCCCCGGGGTTGAAAATATCTCTGGTTGATGTAGGATTAATATGTATTTTTAGAAAAAAGCGGTCGTACAGATACATTATTACTTTATAAGAGATCCAGCCTACGAAAGGCACCAAAAACAAACCTGATAATACCTTATATTTCCCTAAAAAAATCTCAATATTATCCAACATCATATTTTATATCCTGTTTTTTTGAAGATATATAATTGTTCTTTGATTTGTTTTTTTGTTTTAGATAAGCCATTGCTGTTGCTTTTAAATCGAGTGTAATCAAACTCAACCAACTCCACATTTCCATATTTGTTAAACAAGTTTAAAATTTTATCTTGCTCCATGATGCCCTCATTATTATAACTCAAAACCAAATATTTATATTTTACCTGTTTAATAACTTTTTCTAGTTCTTTTATTGCTAATTCCTTATTACAAAAATTAGATTTTTGTGTTTTATAATCCCTCATACCTGTTATACCCTTAATATCGGGATTATCATATTTTGCAATAGTTTCTAGTAAGTGATAATTAGGAGCATATTGTCTCTCATTATACGGAGGATCCAAATATAAAATATCTACATCTATATTATCTATGAGGTTTATACTATTTTCATTAAATGAAAGATTGTTTTTATTGTTAGAAATTATTTGTATTGTTCTTAATCTAAAATCCTTTAATGCTCTTGGATCCCATTTTTTTCTAAAAGCAGCATATACTCCAGATATGTTTGCATAAAAAGGGACACTTTCTATTAAACATGCTAGAAGTATAAAATATTCATTTTCATTTATGTCTTTTTCTTTATACCATTCTTCTATTTTTGTTCTAATAGAGTCTATTTTCTGAGCATTTTTATCTGAAAAATACATTCTTGGAATTTCTAAGGATTTACTGCCTAAAGGAGAGTAGTTTTTATAAATAAAACCATCTATGAGAGGTAAATTATTTAAATAACCAATTACTATATCTAATGGTTCCTCAAATAAACGGTCAGAATTAATGTTTATTTTAGATAATAAGTTTTTGAATTTAGGTTCTTCATTATTTACTATATATGCTTTTTGTAAACAATACGAAAAATATAATAAATCAGACGATATTATTTTGTAATTTAATTTTTTGAAGAATCTAGCTACATTTGTTGTTCCAGAGAAAAAATCACAAAAAGAGTTCCCTGATATGTGTCTTTCCTTTAAGACATCATATATAGCATGGATTAGATTTTCCTTGTTCCCTATAAATCTCATGTGTGTTTTCCTGTGTCATATCAAATAGAGTTAGTTCTTTCTCTATCTTTGGTTTATAATTAGTTATTAGAACTTCAACTGTCTTGTCGGTATCATTAAAAGAAGTTTGATAGTTTGAGTTAGAATAGTTTTTAGCTATATAGTTGATTACATAATTATTTTTATTTAACCAATCTTTTAAAATATTATTAATTTTTCCTTTATGTTCCAAAACATTAGATAATGCAAATTTAATTTTCTTTTTGTTTAAATTATCTAGTAAATCAAGTAGTTTTTTCTCTTCTTTAAGACCCCAACCTTTAAAACCTCTTTTTCCGTCGTTATATGTTCCTGTGGTTATTAAGTATGGTGGATCGCAATAAACAAAATCATTGGAATCAAATTTATCAAATTTTATTTCGTCGAAGGAATTATTAAATATTTCAACATTTGATTCCTGTATTTTTTTAACAAATTTTTCCAATTTTTTTTCTATTGATATATTAAAACTGCTTCTGTTTTTACCGAAAGGATTGTTAAATTCATGACTATTATTGAATCTTATTTGATGATTAAAGGAGTATGATGTTAAAACGAACAAATCTAACGGGTTTTTATTATTGTTATAAAGTTGTCTTAGTTTTTTATAACCATCATCATTAGTCTTGGATAAATTATATGTGTTTATTCTAGAGTTTACATGTTCTATTACACTGGAATATGATTTTTTCTGAAACTCTTTATATAAATCAGTTAGATATGTTAAGTTATCGTTTAAAATAACTTTTTTTGCCTTTGTGTTTAGTCCTACATTACAGCCACCTGCAAACAGGTCAATAAAAGTACCAATATTCTCTGGAAACAGAGGAAGTATTTGCTTTAATATCTTTTGCTTACCTCCTATGTAATTTAGAGGTGAGCTAATAAAGTTATGTTTTTCATTTATTTTCATTTCTTTCCCCAAAAATCTATCAAATTTTTAATGGCTTCTTTAAAAATATCCGGAGCCTTAACTCCAAGAACTAGTTTACCATTTTCATTTAATAAAAATCCTACTTCTATTTCTATAATTTTTTCTGTTGTGCTTCCATACAAAATAACAGTTCTCTTTATCTTAAATTTTGGATAATGTTTTTTTATGTAGTTTTTTTCAATATAGTTATAGTTTTTAAGCTCTTGTATCCCATTAGCTCTAAACTGATATTTTTTGCCCTCTATGTTTATTATCTCACTTCTATCAAAGTCTATCAATATAAGATCTGGGATATGTACAATTTTACTCTTATCTCCTGCTTTGTATTTTTCTCTATCAGAGTATTTTTGAAGAGGAATATGCTCTCCCTTTGCGGTTAGAAAATAACCTTTTTCACAACCGGCATGGTTTTCAAAAATAGATTCACCTTTTGTAAAATTATCTACAACTATATGTATAAAAATAGTCCCTAATTTTTCACCATCTTTGTCATATTTCCAATACAATTTATTTTCTTTAGATTTTGGAACTTTTAGTCCATCAATATTAATTCCTAAATCATTAGCTATTGATATAAATTTATTCCCTGGGGTCAAATGTTTTTGCTTTAATCCGTGGTGAGTTATGGTAATATTTCTATTCCAACCTAGCTTTCTTAATACTGCAGAAATAATACTTAATGCTCCTATGTTTGGATCGTAAGATAGGCCATTAGATTTAAAAAGTCTTCCTGATACTGTTATTCTCAAACATTTTTTATTTATTAAAATGGGAACGTTGGTTTTATTAGGTTTTTTCATTTCAGACTTTACTTTAATAAGTTCTTCCACTGATGTAAAAGGTTTAAAAATATTCTTATCTAGCTTCTTGCCTAATATTTCAACACCTAATGTTAAAAGTAATCTAGTTCCAAAAATGGATGTTTTAGTGGGTTTTTCTTTTTGCTCTACTTGTAGATTATAGAGCATTATTTTCTTAACATTAGGATAATATTTCTCAATTAATACAAATTTTGAACATCGTTGATAAACTCCTGTGTTTCGACTTTCTTTATCGTCTGTTTTTGTTTCTTCGATAATATATAAAGGAGTGTCTTTTTGTGTAGGTTCTTTTTCTTGATGAAAAACTAAAAAATCAACGAAACTAGAGTATCCACTAACAATTTTTATATAGATTTTATCTACTATATTACAGCGAAATCCAATTACTTCATAAGTGAAGTTGAATTCACCATTTTTGAGTATTGGAAGTATCTGTAATTTACTGCCAAAAGCCCCTATTTTCTTATCTTTTGCAAATTCAGATAACATAGTTTCTAAAACTTTCTTTTTGGGTCTTTCTTCAGTTAAAATCCATAAATTCATTATATTCACCCTTATTTTATGTTTATTATAAAATTATAGTATATTAATGTATTTTCATTTTTAACTAATTTCTATTATATCCAAAGTCTCGGGATAAGAGGGCTTTTTTCCAATAGTTTTCTCGATCTATTATGATTTTGTTATCAGTTTTTATCGAACGATATTCTAGAAGAGTGAATTTAAAATTTTCTTTGGCATAATTTTGATTTTGCTGTTTTATCAATTCTTTTAATCCCTCGTTCCAACCATGTCCGGTTTCTATATAGCATCGCCATCTATCCCAAAGGTTGCCGTCGTTTTTATAAGCAGAACCCACATATTTCTTACCAGTTTTTGTGTCAGCAATTAAATAAATACCTTTTACACTTTTAAGTGCAGCTTTCCAGTCTTTTTTCTGAGTTTTTATGATATTCTCAAGCTCTGTAAATTGTAAATCTATGTTTTCAAAACCTGGAAAACTTCGTCCACTATATTTTTCTTTTAAAACTTCGTGAACCACAATGTTGTCGTAAATGTTTTCTAAATTTAGTCTTTTATTTTGAGTTTTGGAAGAAAATTCTACTTTTAGTCGACCTATTAGACTTTTTCCGATATTTAATAATTTTATTTTATAGAGATGTGCTTTTTTGGGATCTCTACCTAAAACTTCATAAATTCCACCGAATAACCAAACATCTTTTTCATGGTAAAATCTCATAAATGAAATAATATATTTTCTGTTGAAACAATTCCTTTTACCTCGCCAAGCATTCCAATGATCCCACTTGTTTTTATCCTGTGCAAAAACATCTAATGGTTCATCGTGTCCATTATAAACAGCTAAATGTATTTTGTAATCCTTCAAGTTTTTTATTGATAGTACTTCTGATAGTTTTATCATCTTTTACCCCTTTGCACCGCCCCCCGATTTAAACATAAAAAAGGGACGATGACATAATGAGGATCTCGAAACTCCCAAAATGTACATCGCCCCGCCGTACTAAAAAGCACGGCAAAGTAGGCGACGATTTTGGCTTCGAGATCGTTTTACCAGTTGCCTAGCAAAACAGCGTTATTCCGTTAGAATAACTCCAAAAATCAGTCTAAATTTTAAACTCTTGACCCATATGGATCACATAGACATTATATAACATTCTTCGCAGGTAAAGTCTAATTTGTATAATGATGTTTATGGAGATAAAATTTGTAGCAGAAAACATTAGTTTTGATAAAAAAGGCAAATCGTCAAGATATGCCGAATTTGTTTCTACATGGAAAGGAATACAAGAATATAAGAAAAATGGTTTTTCTGTGCCTGATAAGAAGACATATGAGTTATATCAAGCGTTAAAGCTTAATGATGATTTTACTACAGAAGTTGAAAGGTTTAGAAAAAAACATTCTATCCCAGATAATGTTAATTATAATGAGTTTCTTAAAATTATAAATCCAAAAAACAGAAAAAGAACTAATGCTATGGCAAAAGGCTTATCGAATATTGAACATAAGTATAGTATGCACAGATTAGTGCAGATGAATTTAGATTGTTTGTTTATAGGTGGATTTGTATTAGTAAATCAAATACCGAATATTTCAATAAGAGTTTTTAGGAAAAAAGATGAAACATATGAACCTTTCTGGTGGAATAGATTGCAAGATAGAAGTATAAATATACAAATAGCATCATCTACGGTTAATGAAAACCAAATAATAGAGTTTCTTAAAGAAAATAAAAAAGAATTAAAAAAACAAATTAAAAAAATAGAAAAAATAGAATTTCCAAACATAAATGCAAGAGACTTGAGTTTTATTAAAGAGAAAAAAAGAAAAACATATTATAATATGGCGAATGATAATAAGGTTTTAGATGAGTCTGGTATTAGAATGGCTTATTTAAGAGCCAAAAGAAAAATAAATAATTTGTTCAAAAAAAATAATCTTTAACATTTTTTCATTGATTCCTTGTTCTGTCGCAAAATAAATTATTCCGGTATCATATAAGTATAAACTTTAAAAAAGGAGTACTTGTATGAAAGAAAAACCAAAATTAGAGATAGAATATCTACCTCTTTCCACCATAAAGCCATACAAAAATAACCCGAGGGAGCATTCCCCGAAGCAGATATCTCAAATTGCCAAATCTATAAAACAATTTGGGTTCACAGCATCTATCTTAATAGATGAGGATAATGAAATTCTCGCAGGCCATGCCCGCCTAGAAGCAGCCAAAATAATAAACCTAAAAACTGTCCCGACAGTTATGATAAAACACTTGTCTGATGCAGAAAAGAAAGCATACAGGGTAGCTGACAATCAGCTTTGCCTAGTGGGTAAGTGGGATTTTGATTTGCTCAAGCTAGAGTTTGCAGAAATAGAAAAGCTAGAAAATTTAGATTTTTCTTTGGATATTACTGGTTTTGAAACAGGAGAAATTGACGTAATTTTAGATGGAAGCCTAGCAGATAAGGACAAAAAACTAAACGAAAAAGATAATACTATTCCTTTCATACCTAAAAACGAAATAATTTCTAAATTTGGAGATATTTGGGAACTGGGCAATCATAAAATCTTGTGCGGAGATGCACTACAATCCGAAAACTACAAAAAACTTCTTGGCGACAAAAAAGCAGATATGATATGTGTAGATTTTCCATATAATCTACATGTTGATAGTTTTGCTTGTAGTGGAAAAATTCAACACAAAAATTTTGCTATGGCTGCAGGCGAGATGAGTTCAGAAGAATTCCAAGAATTTCTAAATAAAAATTTCAAACTACTAAAAGAGTATTCTAAAAACGGAAGTCTTCATTATGCTTTTATGGACTGGAGGCATATTAAAGAAATAATATTAGCAGGAACTGATATTTATGAACACTATATAAACCTATGTTTGTGGTCCAAAGATAATGCCGGTATGGGCAGTCTGTATCGAAGTCGCCATGAATTAATATTTATTTTTAAACATGGTAATCGTCCACATACAAATAATGTTCAACTAGGTTCTATGGGACGATATAGGACAAATATTTTTGAATATCCAGGGGTCAATTCTTTTGGTAAGAATAGAGAAAATCTTAAGTTGCACCCTACATGTAAACCTGTCGAAATGATAAAAGATATGGTGCTTGATGTTACAAATCGAGGGGATTTGGTTCTGGATTCCTTTCTTGGTAGCGGTACAACCCTAATCGCAAGTGAAAAAATAAATCGTAAATGTTTTGCTATGGAAATTGAACCCTTGTATGTAGATACAGCTATAAGAAGATGGCAGGATCTTACGGGTAAAAGTGCTGTACATGTTGAAAGCGGTAAAACTTATCGTGAATTATTAGAAATTAAAAAGGAAAAGAAAAATGGAAGAAAATAAATATAAAATCGGCTACGGAAAACCGCCGAAAGAAACTCAATTTAAAGAAGGTGAAAGTGGAAATAAAAGAGGCAGACCGCGAGGTAGAAAAAATAACTTAACCATTTTTAATGAAATTTTGCAGAAAAAAGTTTGGATAAAAGATGAACAGGGAGAAAAGACAAAAATTTCTAAAGTTCAACTGATATTTATGCAACAAATTAACAAAGCTTCGAAAGGGGATTCTAAAGCTGTGCAAATAATTATGCCCCTCATATTAGAATGTGATATTAAAGAAGAACAGAAAAACCAAATTATTGAAAGTTTAGGAAAAAAAGCAGATAAAGATATTTTGCAAGGATTCTGTAAGGGAAATAAACCTATGGAGGAGAATAAAGATGAACGAAAAAGAAGTACTAAAATCCGTATTAAGAAGCGACCTAAAATCATTCACAAGGAAAGTGTTTAATGAGATATCTCCAAACGCAACATATCTTGATAACTGGCATATAGACATAATTTGTTATGAATTAAAACAAATTATAGAAGGTAAAAATAATCGAGCGATTATAAATATTCCACCAAGGTATATGAAGTCTATAATCTGCTCGGTTGCACTACCTGCTTTTATTTTGGGACATAACCCAAAGGCAACTATAATTGCTGTCAGTTATAGTGATGATTTGGCTGAAAAGTTCGCATTAGATTGTAGAAAAATTATTGAAAGCAATTGGTATCAAGAAATTTTTCCTGCAACAAAATTATCTAAAAAAAGAAAAAGTGTTTCCGATTTTGAAACCACTAAAAATGGTGGGAGGTATTCAACTTCTGTGCAAGGAACTTTGACTGGTCGTGGTGCAGATTACATAATTATTGATGATCCAATAAAACCAATAGACGCAAATTCTGATACCATTAGGGCTAAAACTAATAATTGGTATGGTTCTACTTTATATTCGAGATTAAATGATAAGAAAAATGGGAAAATTATCGTCATTATGCAACGACTTCATGAAAATGATTTTACGGGATATTTGCTTAACACAGATGACAGTTTTAAGCTTATAAAAATACAGGGTATTGCTGAAAAAAATGAAGTTTGGAATATGAAAGATTATTTTGGAAATATTAAAATAATTACGAGAGAGAAAGGTGTGGCATTGCATCCTCAAAGAGATGGTATTAATAAACTTTTAGAAGCCAAGAAAACTATGGGAGAACTAGTTTTTGCAGGGCAATATCAACAAAGCCCAAGACCACTTGAAGGTGGAGTTATAAAAAGAAGGTGGCTTAATTTTTACAATCCCAAAGAACTTTTTGAACAGATAAAAAATGGAGATATTGTTATAAAAAATATTATTCAATCTTGGGACACAGCAAATAAAATAGAAGAACACAACGACTATTCCGTTTGCATAACCATGCTAGTTGATAGTGATGATAAAAGATATGTTGTTGGTTGCTATCGTGAAAAGTTAGAGTTTCCTTTTTTGGAACAAAAAATAAGAGATAAATATGAATACATAAAAGAAAAGTATCAAAAACCTGTAGAGATTTTAATAGAAGATAGGGCATCTGGAACACAACTTATTCAAACTTTGCAAAGAAAGTTGAATATTATCGCAATAAAACCAGAGCATGATAAAAAAACCAGATTAATAACAGCATCTGCTTCAATAGAGACTGGAAAAGTTATGTTTCCTAATGATAATCCGCCTTGGTATTTAGATATGGAAAAAGAACTATTAATATTTCCTAACGGAAAGCATGATGATATTTGCGATGCATTAAGCCAAGCATTAATGCACGAAAAACAATATGCAGATATTAGTTTTAATGTAACACCTATTAAAAAAGAGTGGTATTAAAAACTTTCTGGAACAAGTTTTAAGGAATTAATAGAAATATTAACTTTTTCTAAGTTATCATATACTTCTAATACGTCTTCATAATCCCAATATTTAATTTTGGATAATCCAGGTAGACCTGTTGCCTCTTTTTTGATTTTCTCTATTTGTTCTTTATTTGAAACAGCTACTATTCCTTGTACAGCTGGGTTATTAGTCGCTTTTAAAAGGTTCATACACAAACTATCTATGCTGCCTTTTGTTTGTACTTCAAATACATATATTACTCTACCCATGTTTCCTATTTCAGATTGCCAGATAGTATCCACAACTGAGCCTGTTGCAACTTTTTTTTCTGTTTGCACTTCAAATCCTAGCCATTTTCCTATGTCTGCAAGTTTATCTCTTACTTCGTTATGAATAAATTCTTTATTGTCAGATTTTATATCTTCTTCAATGGTGTCTTTTTTTATAGTTGTTTTTGTAAGATTGTCCTCAACCTGTAATTCATTATAAAAGAAAAAATCAACATCCAAAAGTGAGGTGTGTTCAATATCAAAATCCTTCATGGATTTAGATATTTTATGACCAATATCACATAAATATTTATACTTTTTACCCGTAACTTGATAATTATAAATAGGTAAATCTTTTACTTCTAGATATGCTAAAGAAGCTAATGCTCGTCTATTCCATATTAAATACTTATCTGGACAATGTCTACAAAGAATTTCACTAATCATTGCTGGACCAAGCCCTTTTATGTTTTTTCTAAAATTATCCCACCTTGTGACAATATCATCTTTATCAAAAATTAGTTTTGATAGATGGTTTTTTAAATTTTCAAACCCATTATCACTGATTAGCTTATCAACATAATATTGTTTGTTACCCCAAATAAGCATAGCCCATAAACTTGAAATATACTCAAAAATATCATCTTCAGAAAAATTCTTTATGTTCTCTGAAGTGTACTTTCCATAAGTCATTGCTATTTTTTCTCTATCTTCTTGATCTTGTTTTAGTGTAATCAAAGAAGTTTTTTTATGTTTTTTTAAATGTTTGTTTAGTAGTTCTATATTCATTGTGTTCCCCTTAATATTTTATTAACTTGACTTTTGGGCTGTTGTAAGCAATCATTGTGGTACGAGCAAAGTAGCTTAAATTAATTATATCAGATAATGAGGATCTCGAAACACTCAAAGGAGCAGAAATGACCAGAATACCACCAAGGAAATATCAGTTTAAAAAAGGGCAGTCTGGCAATCCAAAAGGAAGACCTAGAAAGCCATCGCACAACAAAGATATACATGCTTTGTGGGTTTTGGTATTAAAAGCTGCAGACGATCCAAAAGCGATGAAAAGATTACAAACTATCAGGAGGGTTTTGGCAAATGAAAGAAAAAATTTATCTTCCTAAAACTTTTGA
>JABHZW010000051.1 GCA_018656005.1 Candidatus Pseudelusimicrobium marinum
CATGTACCCTCGCTATATATAAAGCCACAATTTTCTGCTATTGTAAGATAATCTTCTCTTAACTCTTCGCATAGTGGCACTAAATTTTCTTCGTTTTCACTATTTGTTCTAGGGTCTATAGTTGGTATTCTTGCATTCCAATAAACTCTTCTTGCATTAGCATAACCAACTGGTAAATTAAAAACTTGGTTATCGTAAGCTAGGGAATTATCGTCCCCTTGATACGGAATGCCATCTTTGTAATTATCTTCCAAGGTTCTCATTTCGTTTAAGGTAACAATAATTCTTTCCCTTAACTCGCTCATTTCAGATACTAATGCTTCTATTGTTGTGGAACAAGTTTCAAAATAAGCTTGGGTATCTAATAACCATTGTGTATCGCCTGCTATATTCTCTATTGAACCATCACCAGTTAAATTTATAACTGTACTGACACCACCTTTTGCAATTACAACTTCTTTAGCTGTCTTTTCGCCAGAAAATGCAGTAGATGCAAATGCACTTTTAGTTTCCATTCTTCTAGCATTATTTGCCACTCTAGATGCTAACCATGCAAAACCCATCTGTCCAAAAGGTTCTTGACCAAAACTACCAATACTTTTACCTGCATAAATTCTTGTTGTACTTATATTACCTTGCCCAAATGTGCCATAAGATTTATTACCACCATCAACCGCACGAATAATTTTACCCTCTTGTTCTTTATCTATTAAAATGTCCGCTTTTTTTACCGCTACGCTTGCCCCGCTTTTTTTTTCGTCCAAATTTACAAATATCGGCGAACTTTTTATAGAACTATCCATAAACATCGCTCTATTTTTAATATCCCCTTTGTTAGCATAGATGTTTAATCCAGCATCGTCACCTATTGTTCCAGAACCTGATGCTAAACCTCTGCTTGCATCTATTTTATTTTCTTTTTCGTTTTGAAAAACATATGCTTTTTGCCCGGCGGTATTAAAAGTTAATTCCGAATCTCTTTTAAGTTCTGCCATTTGTTGTTTATTAGCAGATGTTTTTGTTGCAGGATATAAAGTACCTTCGCTACTTTCTGTACCCCTCCAAGAAAAACCACCAAGCACACCAAAACCTTCCATTTGCGAAAAATATTCTGGATTATTTGTTTTCAAAACTTCTTTTGTTGTTTCGCCTTTTGCAATATTGCCAGTTTGTTTAAAAGAAAAACTTTCTGCTGTTAAACTTGCAAAACTTCTACCAAGTTCTGCTTGTTGCATACCTAAACTTTCTGCCATACCGCCTATAACGGGAATTCTTTCTATCGGCGTAAAAACTCCAACAAGTAAAGCACCTGCAAGAATGCTAGCTGTGATGTAGCTTTCTACTGGTATGTTTTTACTTATTTTAATTTTATTATCCGCCATATTTTACAAATCCCTCCCCCTCGCTCTCGCTCGGGTACTCCCTTTAAAAAGGGAGAAAAAAATCAAATTACTTCTGTTTTACTTTTACTTTCCCCCTTTTGTAAAGGGGGTGATATTTGTGTTAACAAATATCGGGGGTTTTATGTTTCGAAGCATTAAAACCCTCCGCACTTCGTGTCGGCTCCCTTTACGAAAGGGAGAACTTTACTGAATGTATATTTTTTCTACCTTAATTTTTTGACGCTTCTCTACTTTAATTGGTTCCAACTTACTTGAAAAATAAAAATATAATCCATACACAAAAAGCAGTGGTAAAATTATCAATATGAAAACACCTAAAAGCACAGAACCTTTACCTACTTTTATTTTCTTTTTCTTAACTATTTTATTATTCATAAAAAACCCCTATTTATTCTTCATCTTTACTGCTACTAGAACCTAAAATACTTCCTAAACCAGTAGAAATACTAGCAAACCATTGTATAACAGGTTGTGCCCAGCTTGGAAGTTGAATAAAATTACTTACATAATCTATAGGTATCAATGTATTAAGTAAGGAGAATAATCCTGCTGCCAGGATATACATCTGTGCCCCTTCGCCAGAGTATCTTGCTAGTTCAGCAGCCTCCTTTGTTAGGAAAGCTATCAAAGTAAATATTGTCAGCATTATACCAGCAATAATAGCCCAACCATAAGGATTTAGCTCGATACCTTCAAATTTCATTAATGCCCAAAAACCGACTAATGCTGCACTTATTGCAATTGTAAGTGCGATCGCATTTCTCTTATGTCTTTCTCTTTCTGCATTTATTTGTTCTTCTCTAGTTTCTAAATCTTCTAAAGTTTCCTCTACACCTGCGTATAAATCTTCGTCTAAACTTTCTAATACTTGATCTGCAGATTCGTAATTTAAATTACCATTAACAGATGCTGCTTCTCTTTCGCCTACTCCCATGAAAGGATCTAGTCCGGCGGAAGAACTTAATTCTCTTTCATCTTTAGCGGCTGCACCTTTAGAAAGTTCCGAAACCATTTTTAAATCTGTAGTACCTTGGTAGTCTGATTGAGTTCCAAGGCTCTCATTTTTATTAATACCACCAGTTGTAGAAGAAGAACCTTGTTGACTAAAACTACCTACTCTTCCTCTTTTAGTATCTGTACCTTTTGGCAATGCACCTAATTCTTTATAACCGATATCTGCCCCTGCTTGTGTTGGATATTCGGTTGTACCAGGAGATACTGGCGAATAAACCTGTCCGCTTGAAGATGTTTTTGTAGTGCCTTTACCACCACCAAAAATATTACTCATAGTGGATTTAAGTTTTGAAATTAATCCTTCCTCTTTTTTTTCTGCACTTCCACCACGATTAATTTTTTTAGCTTCGGCTGTTTGCTTTTCTAGTTCTGTTAGATGTTTTTGTATTTCTGCTTCTGTACCTACAGCAATGTCGGAAGTACTTCCCACATTAGAACTTCTAGCTCCTTCTTCGCTACTAGATTGTACTGATCTTTTACCAGAGCCTGCTTGCTCTGATGTTGGCTGATTTTCAGAATCACCCACATAAGTATTTTCATAATCTCTCAGCTGTCTATTTGCGACTTCTGTAGTTTTATAAATTGAACCGTATTCTTTTCTGTCGGCTTTATAGCCAGTGGTTTGGTCTTGTTGTTCCATTTTGTACTGCTGATCGCCAAATACAGATGGGCTATATACAGAATCTGACCCACCACCCATAAAGTTGAACGCAACAACAACACCAACTGCAACTGTTGCTACACCTAATGTGATACCTGTTAACATAGATTTATTCATATACAAATTCTCCTACAATCTTCTTCTGTCATTCTGAAAAAACCTTTAGTCCTGAACTTGTTTCAGGATCTCTTTCAGAATCTTACTATAAGATGCTGAACTAAATTCAGCATGACATTTTGTTTTTAATAACTTTTTTTACAAATTCTCCTAATTTAGTCTTTGTCACGCATTTCTTTTATAAATGCTTTTTCTTTATCTGTGAGGTCATAATCATCATCTACTTTATACCCATACTTTTTAGAGAAATAACCTTTTGTTATATCACCAACTGTATTGATACTTGTTTCTGCAAGCAACCACCAAAATTTGTCCCAAAATGGAAGCTCTTGGGGTAATGGATCTTTTGTTACTATTTCTGCTTTGTCTACAGCACTATCTATAGCATTTGCTAAATTGCCTTCGCCTAAACCTGTAAGCTCTCCATCGCCAAGATCTAGTTCTGCTGCAGCTTGTTCAAGTTCGGTATCCAAATCTGCTGCTTGCTCACCACCAGAAAATGCTTCTACCGCAGCTTCTGCTGCTGCTTCGCCTTCTGCACCAGCTGCTTGTTCACTTAATTTACCAGCTCTTTGAAGTGCTATTTGTTTTGCCAATGCTCTTTTATCTGCATCGTTTAAACCAACACCACCTGCACCTGTGCCATATTTAGAACCGTATGAGGATTGTCTTTCTGCATCTTTACCGCTCCATACTTTACCGCTCGTACTAGTTCCGCCACCACCGCTGGTTCTAAAACCACCACTACCTCTCATTTGCTTTACTTGAGTATTTTGTTTTACACCACTACTTCTATTAGATTTATATCTGCTTGAACTTGAATAAGAAGAATCTCTATCTGATGTTTTTCCCCTAGAATCTCTAGTTGTATATTTATCTCTTGCTTTTCTTTGCTTTTTGTCTTCGGGTGAATATATTACACCAGTAGATCCTTTTTCTTTGATATCCTTATATTCTTCTTGACCCAAAAGTTCGTTTTCCACCAAATCATTATTAAAAGGCATTTGGGATAAATCGTACCCTCTGATTTCTTGTGTTTCAAAAATGTTTGTTGGCACTTCGTCTGTGCTTAACATAGGAGCGATGCTCCATAATAAAAATACTAATACTGTTACAGAACCTGCAATAGTGTATAGAACCCTTTTGTCTTTTAGCATTTCTTTAGATAACCTTATTGGTTTTCTTGCTTTTACTTTAATAGCCATTGTCCCACCTCTTATAATATATATAATGAAATTATTATACTGTACCTATTTTATAATGCACAAATGTTGCTCCTGCTGACCCAATCCCCCTTTATAAAGGACTGCTCATACACGGAGCCAAACTATCATAATCAATACTTGCTGTTCTTTTTAGTATATCCCACCAGAATGTTTTTGTCAACCCCTAAAAGAACTAGTTCATTTTTTTGTTTGTTGGAAGTACAAATGGGATAGGCCTATCGCGGTTAGGCACATATTTTATAACCTCTATCTTAGCACCACTTTCACACATAAAATTGTATCCTTTAAAACATTTATCACCATAAGGTTTTTTGCATACCTTTCGCTTATCATATTTACATATCATTCCAAAACCAGGTGGTTTTGTCGCCACACTTAAAGTAACAACATTCCAAAGCTGAGTTCTTTCTATATTTAAGGTAACTTTATTTAAACTTAAAAATTTCTTGGTAACTGGATTTGTAAAACCTATATAACTTTTTACTTTTCGTTCGATATCGTTTCTTAAAAC
>JABHZW010000025.1 GCA_018656005.1 Candidatus Pseudelusimicrobium marinum
AATTTAGAAAAAAAATAAGTTCACAAAGAATATTCAGAGTAAAAAAACAGCTCATACACTGGGCTGTTTTTTTATTTGCTAAAATATAAATATGACAGATAAAAATAATTGTAAACATTTAGACATTTGTGGTGGATGTAGCCTAACTCAAAACTACGAAGAACAGCTTGCTTTAAAACAAGAAAAAGTTAAAACCGAACTTGCTGATTTTTGGAAGAAAGATATCCCAATAACACCTTCCCTTAATACCATATATCATAGGAATAAAGTGGAGCTTAGTTTCTGTAATCAAGTGCTTTGGAAAGACGGCAAACCACCTAAAAAAGAAGAACCCTTAGAGTTTGAAAAAACTCTCGGATTTCGTCAGAAAAAAAGGTGGGACAGATGTGTCAATATGGAAGAATGTTTTATATTCTCCCCCCATTTAGCCAAAATTAAACAAGCAATTTATAATTGGGCTAATAAAGAAAATATTTCTTTTTACGATTCTAGAAAACGGGTTGGCACTTTAAGACAACTTATGCTTCGTGAAGGTAAAAATACTGACGAAATGATGTTGGTTATTGTTAGCACACAAAATATTGATGTGCCTGATAGCTTGTTAAAAGAATTAAGCGAAATTATCCCAAACATCAATATTTTGTGTGCGATAAACGACGCACCATCAGATGCTACCCCCATAGAAAATGTAAAAGTACTACAAGGTAAAGATAATATCCTAGAAAAACTAGTATTAAGCGATAAAGAAATTAGTTTTAGAATTTCTGCAAAAAGTTTTTTCCAAACAAACACAAAAACGGCGGAACTTTTGTATGATAAAACCAGAAAATTGGTTAAAAAAATAAAACCAAAAGTGGTATACGATTTGTATGGTGGTGCAGGTTGTTTTAGTTTTGTCGTGTCGGATTTATGCGAAAAAACTTTTTGCATAGAAAATGTTTCTTCGTCTATAAAAGATGGCGAACATAATGCAAAAATAAATAATATAACAAATGTAAAATTTTTAGAAGCTAGTGTGGAAGATTATTTAAAATTAAACAAAATCCCCCCACAAGACTCGCTTGTTATTGTAGATCCGCCAAGAGCTGGAATACATCCAAAATCTTGCAAAAAAATAGCAAATAGCGGGGTAGAAAAAATAATATATGTATCCTGCAATCCAAAAACTTTGGCAGATAATTTAACAGATTTTACCAAAAATTATAAAATAGAAACTATAGAAGCTTTTGACTTTTTTCCACACACCAACCATGTAGAAACTATGGTTATAATGAACAAGATAAACAACAAATAGAGGAATCAACATGCCAAACTCACTACTCAACCCAGCGCAACAAGAAGCCGTAAAATACGACGCAGGACCAAGCTTAATTATAGCAGGTGCTGGTACTGGTAAAACTAAAACTTTAATTTCAAAAATAGCAAAACTTATAGAAAAAGGATACACCCCCAATAGAATTTTGGCTGTTACATTTACAAACAAAGCAGCCGGCGAAATGCGAGAAAGAATAGAAAAACTTGTACCAGGTTCTTCCCGAAAAGTTTGGCTACACACTTTTCATGCTTTTGGTATGCGAATGATAAGACAACATCCAGAACAAGTTGGTTTAACAAGAGATTTCTTTATTTACGGCGAAAGCGAACAAAAAACTTTAATAAAAAACATCTTAGAAGAAATGGGTTTTAAAGATGATAAAAAAAATGCCAATTATTATTTAAGTGTAATTTCTCGCGCAAAAGATGATATGGTAAACTCAGAAGATTTTGCCAAAAACGCACTTGCAAGTAGAAACGATAAGAAAATTTTTGTATCCAAAATATACACAAAATATCAAAACAAACTAAACCAAGCAAATGCTATGGATTTTGGTGATATTTTAGTCAAAACCTACGAACTTTTAACTAAAAATGAAAATTTAAAAAAATATTATCAAGATTATTTTCAATACATCTTAATCGACGAGTATCAAGATACAAACCATGTACAATATTTAATAACAAAAATACTCGCAGAAAAACATAGAAAATTATGTGTGGTGGGCGATCCAGATCAAAGCATTTACTCTTGGCGGGGTGCAAATATAAGAAATATTTTGGAATTTGAAAAAGATTTTAAAGATTCCAAAACAATAACCCTTGAACAAAATTATAGAAGCACACAAAAAATACTTTCTGCATCAAACAAACTTATAAAAAGTAATTTAAATAGAAAAGCTAAAAATTTATTTACAGAAAAAAATTCTGGCGATGATATTTGTGTAAAAGAATTATTATCCGAAAGAGAAGAAGCCAAATGGGTCGCACACGAAATTACTCGTTTTATAGACGAGGAAGGTGCAAGTTTAAACGATATCGCAATTTTTTATAGAACAAATATGCAAAGTAGAAATTTTGAGGATTCTTTCCGAAAATTACAAATACCATACCGCTTAATAGGTGCAGTAAAATTCTATGACAGAAGAGAAATTAAAGATATTATATCCTACGCCCGTTTACTTATTAATCCGAAAGATAATATTTCGCTTTTAAGAATAATAAATCAACCTCGTCGTGGACTTGGCAAAACTTCTCTAGATAAGTTCATAAATTATGCGAACTTAAATAATTTGTCAATTTTTTCAGCTATGGAAAACGAAGCTTATGTAGAAAATGTAACCCCAACTGCCAGAAGAGGTGTTTTGGAATTTGTCAAAATTATGAAAAAATTGACATTAGAAGCAGGGCTTATAAAACCATCAGATCTTATGGGCAGAATTTTAAGTCTATCTGGCTACTGGCAATTTTTAGAAAATAATATAGAAAAAGAACCTGAAAATGCTTCACGATTAGGCAACTTGCAAGAGCTTATAAACGCAGTAAAAGAATATGAAGAACGATGCGAGCCAGAAGGTAAAGAACCTTCGTTATCAGACTATTTGCAAGAAGTTGCATTAATAACCTCGCAAGACGAACTATCCGCAGGCGAAGGTGCAGTAACTTTAATGACTGTTCATCTAGCAAAAGGTTTAGAATTTCCTGTAGTATTTGTAACAGGTTTAGAAGAAGGTTTATTCCCGTTAATGGGCAAAGAAGCAGACGATTTGGAAGAAGAAAGACGGCTCTGTTATGTTGCTATGACAAGGGCTGAAGAAAAACTTCATATGAGCTGTTCTTCCACAAGAAGAATTTTCGGTAAAATGTATTCCAATATACCATCACGATTTTTGTTTGAAAGCGATTTGATGACACATCAAGCACATAAACAAATCGACGAAATGGAAGCCAGAAAAAAACGAGCATCATCTTATACAAAAACTTATTTCAAGCCAAATACCTCAAGGGAAGTATCAAGCCAACAGCCTTCATCTAGACCAGAACCTGTTGCATCGTCTGGTAAACAGATAAGAATTGGCTCAAGAGTAAAGCACGGTGTGTTTGGTGAGGGCAAGGTATTGTCTGTCACAGGTAGTGGCGAAAGCACTAAAATTAATGTTATTTTCCCCGCTGGCGTGCGAAGAACCTTTATGTTAAGTTTCGCACCGCTTGAAATATTGTAAAATAATATAAATATTAATGGAGCAAAGAATATGTATATTAATGCGTCAGATATAGAAAAAATTTCGAACCTAACTGGTATAGAAATTACCAAAGAAGAATTTTGCAAGTACGAAAAAGAACTTGCCACAGTACTTTCTTGGTTTAAAAAATTAGACAAAGCTGATACAAAAAAAATATGTGATATCTACGACGATACCCTATGCACACCATTAAGAAAAGATGAAATTTTACCCTCTAAAATAGAAGGCGAAATTGTAAAAGCATTTCCAAATTTAGAAAATAATATGGCAAAGGTTAAAAAAGTTATATAGGTAAAAATATGAGTACAGCACACGAAATTGTAGAACTAATAAAAACAGAAAAACTATCGCCCACGCAGGTTTTAAAAGAAACTCTTAGAACTATAAAAGAGAAAGATGGCGATATTAATGCTTTTTTAGAAATTTTTGAAAAGTCTGCAATGCAACAAGCTGAAAATTTAGAAGAAAAAATTTCTAAAAAAGCAGTTTTAGGTAAACTAGCCGGTGTGCCAATTGCCATAAAAGATAATATTGCATACAAAGGTCATAAATTATCTTGCGGTTCTAAAATGCTAGAAAATTTTGTTTCAACTTACAATTCTACCGTCGTAGAAAAGCTTTTAAAAGAAGACGCCATTATTATAGGCAGAACCAATATGGACGAATTTGCTATGGGTTCTTCAGGCGAAACATCTGCATATGGCATTACAAAAAACCCAATAGATTTAGAAAGAGTTCCGGGTGGTTCATCTGCAGGTAGTGTAGCTGCCGTTGCAAGTGGAATGGTGCCTATTGCTTTGGGTTCTGATACTGGCGGAAGCATTCGTCAACCGGCAAGTTTTTGTGGTGTTGTTGGTTTTAAACCAAGCTACGGCAAAATTTCAAGATATGGGCTTGTGGCATTTAGTTCCAGCTTAGATCAGATTGGTCCTATAACAAATAATGTGGAAGATTGTGCTTTAATATCCTCGGTACTATGCGAATATGATAAAAAAGATTCCACTTCCGCAAACGAACCTACACACGATTATTTTGCAACCTTAAAACACGATGTTAAAAGTTTGAAAATTGGAATAATAAAAGAATTTTTTGAAATGGAAGGATTGAATCCAGAAGTTAAAGAAAAAGTTTTAGCAGGTTTAGAAAAATTAAAAAAAGAAGGTGCTAAAATTGTAGAAGTTTCGCTTCCTAACATAAATTTATCACCAGAATGTTATCAAATAATATGTTCCAGTGAGGCAAGCAGTAATTTGTCTCGTTTCGACGGCATAAGATACGGTTTAGCTAGCAAAAATGCAACAGATTTAAAAGATTTTTACAAAAAAACTCGTGCAAATTTTGGTGAGGAAGTTAAAAGAAGATTAATGGTAGGTGCTTACAGTTTAAGTGCCGGTTATTATGACGAATATTATTTAAAAGCAAAAAAAGTTCAGCAATTAATAAAAAAAGATTTCGAACATGCCTTTAAAAAAGTAGATATTATCGTTACCCCCACCTCGCCGTTCACTGCATTTAAAATTGGCGACAAAATTACAGATATTTTGCAAATGTACTTGTGCGATATTTATACATCTTCGGTAAACCTTGCAGGAATTGGCGGGATAAGTGTAAATTGCGGGCAAGATAAAAATAATTTGCCAATAGGCATTCACTTTATATGCAACCAGTTTGACGAAAAGTTGCTTTTAAACACAGCCTATACTTTTGAACGGATAAATAAATAAAATGTTAAAAATATTTAAGAAAATATTTAAAAAAGAAGTAAAAACACCACAAAAAAAGAAACCAAATTATAATAAAAATTATAATACGAATTATAAATCGGTTTCTTATGAATATTCCTGTGGTGGTGTGGTTATCGACGGTAAAAAAGTTCTTTTAATACAAATAGTAAACTTAGCAGGCAGAAAAGTTTGGACTTTTCCTAAAGGTCATTTAGAAAAAGGCGAAACCGCCAGAGAAACTGCGATAAGAGAAGTGGAAGAAGAAACAGGATACCGTGCAAGCATAATTCGTCCGATTTACAAAAACAAATATTCTTTTACTGTTGATGGTGTAAACATAAGAAAAACTGTGCAATGGTATTTAATGCGACTTGGTGCAAAGTTTGATAAATTAGATAAAACCGAAATTATAGATACCAAGTGGATATCTATTCACAATGCACGAAAGATAGTGCGCTACCCAACAGATCAAAAGCTATTAGACAAAACCCAAGAATATTTCGATTATAAAGAGCGACAAGGTCGCTCCCCTTCTTTGCCTTCGG
>JABHZW010000020.1 GCA_018656005.1 Candidatus Pseudelusimicrobium marinum
ATAACAGCTAATTTAGATAATATCAAGGTAGATTATGAGAATGCAAAACAATGGTTACAAAAAAACATAAAAACAACCTCAACAAATAGAGAACTTGAATATAAAATCATAGTAGAACATTTACAAGGCAAATTTGAATATGTACAAGCAACAAAAGTTGCGGAAATTTTAGGTACAAATGCCTTTACCGCACAAGAAACGGCAGTAATTTGGAAACTTCTTAAAAATAAGTTTTATAAATTTCCTTATGGCTATCAAAACCCTAACGATGTTCCAATGCATGTTTCATATACAGGAGCATTATTATCCAATCCTTATGCAGAAGGCACAGACAGAGTTTTGCAACAAATATTTGAACTTATAGACCAAGTACCATCAACAATCAAATTAGATTTTGTGCAAGCAATAATGATTTCTGAGTTTGGTGATAGCCAAAAAAAAGATGTAGCAATAAAAGTAAAACAACTTATTGCAAGATATGATGTTTTAAAATATGGCACAAACCAAAGCTTTTTACAAGAGCTTGGATTATCTGAAACAAGCTATACAACAAACCAACGCCAAGCAGAATTCTTTTTAGTTTGGAATTTAGATGAGGTTTTAAATAACATAGATTGGTTAATTATGGGTCAAGGCTGGGAAAAGAAACCGGGTGAACATCAATCCGAAGGTGCAGGATTTTTTGGTGAAAAAGATTCTATGCAGTATTCTGATAATGGTGTAAAGCATTACATATTAAAATTTTTAGTATTTACTTATTTTAAAAATACGGAAGGACCTCAAAGAGCAGAGTTTATAGAAGAATATATTTCTATTGAGCAAACAAGTGAAGAAAAACACGACTTTAAACATTATGTTGTAACTGGTTGGTATGGTTTAGATGCGTTAAACATATTTGCACCAGAAGATTTGGAACTTTATAAAGATTCTATAAAGACAACACTAAAATCAAATTTAAAAAAAGTTATAGGTAAATGGGAGTATAGCTATATAGCTAGGGAATGTTGGGCTAAGTTTATGCTAATGTTTATTGCTGAGGATATTCTAGTAGAAGGATTATTGCTACCTCTTATCTTTATAATTAGAGTTAATGTGGGGTGTAGGTATTTAGGCAAGCTTACATTTGCAACAGGAAGAAAACTTATTAGTAAAAAAGCACTAGCTGTTTGGTATAAAAACAAAGCATTTAGAAAGGCAATAATTCAAAATATGTTTTCTAGCAAAAAAACTAAAGAGATATTAATATCTGCTAAAGAAATTTCAGAATTAGTAGCTAAAGAAGCTCGTATGTTTAACTATTCCAAACCTTTTGCTAATAACTTTAATATGTATGGGCAGACAATAGCAGTTGGTGGTGGCAGATCTGCATCTAAAGGCACTTTTAAAGCAGGTGGTTTAAGAGCTGTGAGAGGTTTAAGCTCTTATTTTAGACATATTGCCAAAGTTAAAACAATAAGAATAGGGCAACATAGAGTGCCATACGAAACAAAAGAATTATTTTATAAGTTTATAGATTCTGCACAAGAATTAGGTATAAAATTTACTCCGCTAGAACAAACAATGCTAAAAATTGTTGAGAAAGAATTTGCAGAAATGGCTGTTAAAAAAGGTGCATATGCAACATTTGTAAAAGGTAGTATTGCAGTAACAGTACTAGCAGCCCCACCGCTTATTTTAGAGCTTTTTGATAGTGCTCCATACGAAGCAATAGAAGGTATTGAAAGATCAACAGATGGTATTAACGATACAAACGAAGAAACCTGTACCTGGGTCGAAGTTGAAGAAGAGCAACAACCACAAAATGAAATAACAGATATGTTGGATCATTATTTACAAGATTAATTTATAGCCCTTTTATAAGAGCTACAAATTCTTGTTCGGTTAAAATTTCTATACCCAAAGTTTCAGCTTTTTTTAATTTACTACCAGCATTTTCGCCAGCTACAACATAGCTGGTTTTTTTTGAAACAGAATTTGATGCTTTTGCCCCAAGTTGTTCCACTTTTTCCTGTGCTTCTTCTCTTGACATTGTTTTGAGTTCGCCAGTAAATACAAAACTTTTGCCAGAAATTTTTGTTATCTTTTTAGGACTGGAAGTATCTTTAAAATTTAAACCAAAATTTTGCATACGATTAAGAAGTTTTATGGAATTTTCGTTTCTTAAAAATTCAAAAACACTTTGTGCAATAATTTCGCCTACATCATCTGAATTTTGCAGATTTTCTAGCGAGGAATTTTTTAAATTTTCTATATTACCAAAAGTTTCTGCCAATGTTTTTGCAGTTTTAGAACCTACATGTCTTATACCCAAAGCAAATAATAATTTAGCAAATGGTTTTTGTTTACAATCATTAATTGCAGACAATAAATTGTCTGCTTTTTTATCTTTAAAAAGCTCTAAATTTAAAAGCTGATCTTTTGTTAAATCGAAAATATCTGCGAAGTTTTTTATATATCCCTTTTCTAATAATTGAGCTACTGCTTTTTCGCCAAGCCCTTCAATATCCATAGCTCCACGGCTAGCAAAATGAATTATTTTACTCTTTATTTGTGCAGGACAATTTTGATTTATACAAACATAAGCAACATCTTCTTCATCTTTATAAACACTCGAATTACAAGATGGACAATGTGTTGGCGGGACAACTATTTTACCACTGGAAGTCTTTGTAACTTTTATTATTTTTGGTATAACTTCGCCTGCTCTTTCTATTAAAACGGTGTCACCTTCTTTTACATTTAGGCGGTTTATTTCATCAAAATTATGAAGTGTTGCATTAGAAATCATCACACCCGCACATTTAACAGGTTCAAGCTCTGCAACTGGGGTAATTACACCAGTTCTTCCAACACTAAAAATTATTTTTTTAATGATTGTTGTAGCTTGCTCTGCAGGATATTTAAAAGCAACAGCCCAACGAGGACTTTTCGCTGTTGAACCGAGAGTATGTTCCATTTCAAAATCGTCTACTTTTATTACAAGCCCATCAATTTCATAATTTATTTTTGATTTTGTTTCGTTTACAGTATTGTAGAACTTTATTATTTCGCTAATATTTTTAGTTTTTGTTCGTATTGGGCAAGTTAAAAAGCCCCAACTTTTACATTTTTCTATAAACTGACTAAAACTTTTTAGTTCAATATCACCAGCACCAAAACTATGTGCAAAAAACTTAAGCGGTCGTTTTGCTGTAACCATAAAATCTTTTTGTCTTATACTTCCTGCAGCTGCATTTCTTGGATTTGCAAAAGGTTCTTTGTCTTGTTGTTTTAGAGCTTTGTTTATATTGTTGAAATCTTTTTTCTCAAAAAATATTTCGCCACGAATTTCAATTTCTTTTGGTGGATTTTCATCTTCCAATTTTAATGGAATTGAATGAATGGTACGAATATTTGAGGTTATATCTTCGCCGATAGAACCATCACCACGGGTTGCACCAGTATGCAAAATACCGTCCTTATATAATAGGGAGCAGGATACCCCATCCATTTTGCCTTCTACAACAAAATCTATATCTTTTGTTTCTAAAATTTTTATTATTCTTGTGTGCCAACTTTCAACTTCTTCGGCAGAGTATGTGTTTTCAAGCGATAACATTTGTCGCATATGTTTAACGGGTGCAAAATTTCGCGAAGGCACACCACCTACTCTTTGGGTGGGGGAATCTTGCGAAATAAATTCTGGATGTTTTTGTTCAAGATCTTTTAATTGTTTGTAAAGGTTGTCGTATTCGGTATCTGAAATTTCTGGTTTATCACGATTATAATAAAGGTTATTATGATGATTAACCTTGTCTTTAAGATTTTGAATTTGTTTTTTAATTTGTTCGTTCATTTTTAATTTTATCTAAAATACCGTTAACAAACCTGCCGGAATTTTCTGTTGAATATTTTTTAGCAATTTCTATCGCTTCATCTATAATAGCTGCAATAGGGATATCTGTAAACAAAATTTCATAGGTTGCTATTCTTAATATGTTTCTGTCTAGTGCTGGCATTCTATCAAGTGTCCAGTTTTTGGCATATTTTATTATGGTTTTATCTATAAGATCTTTATTTTTTAAAGTTTCTGTAATAATATTATTTGCGAATGTTAAAGCATCTTCTTTAAGGGTTTCTAATCCAAATAAAGATAGTTCTTTTGTTTTATTAGTTTTACTAATATCTGCCAAATATAACATTTTTAGGCAGTATTCTCTTGCTAGTCGTCTTGTTCCCATATATAGATTTTAGCAAATTTTACACTACTTTTGATTGACTATAATAGCAAAAGATAGTAAAATAAAGGTGTCCCCTAATTTGGGGATATATTTATAGTATGAGAAAATTTAAACCAAGAGAAAAGAAAACTTTCGTAAGAAAGAACGAATATATCCGTGTTCCAGAAGTAAGACTGGTAGACAGCGACGGAACAATGCTAGGTATAAAGCCTATACAAGAGGCGCTAGATTTAGCTAAAGAAAGAGAATTAGAGTTGGTGGAAATATCCCCAACAGCTAAGCCTCCCGTTTGTAAGATTTTAGATTATTCTAAATTTCTATACGAACAAAGCAAAAAGAAAAAAGAAGCTAAGAAAAAGCAAAAAGCTAATGTTCTTAAAGAAGTTAGATTAAAAAGCAGAATAGCTTCACATGATTTGGAAACAAAAGTTAAACACGCAGAAGAATTTTTAAAAAAAGACGAAAAAGTCAAAATTACAGTAGTGTTTTTCGGTCGTGAAAATAAGCATAAAGATTTGGGAAGAGAGATGCTTACTAAAATACAGGAAAGGTTATCAGAGGTTGCTACATCAGAAGATAGAATACAATCGCTTGGTAATAGAATTTCCTTAACTTTTAGCCCCAAAAAAACACAATAATATAAGGTGGTATAAAGCACTAGTGAAATAAGTGTTATATAATCACGAAAACGAGGAAAAAATGCCTAAACTTAAAAGTCATAGTGGCGCAAAAAAAAGATTTACGAAAACCGCATCTGGCAAGTGGAAACACAGAAAAGCCGGAAGAAGCCATTTATTAGCAGGTGGAAGTAAGAAAACAGAAAGAGAAATGAGAATAAAAGGTGTGTTGCAAAAAGAAAGTCCAGAGGGAAGAGCAATAGCAAAACACTTGCCAAATAAATAGGCGAGAGGCTCGCCCCCCTTTTTTCGCTTTGCGTTGGGGCTTTAAAAAATTTGAAACTAAACATACGGTGGCAATAAAGTAAAAACAGAACAGGTGTTATATAGTCACAGAAACAAAGGAAAAAGAAAAGATGAGAGTAACATATAGTGTTCCAAGGCACAAAAGAAAGAAAAAGATTTTAAAAAGAGCAAAAGGCTTCTATGGTGATAAAAGCAGAAGATTAAGAATGGCTACTCAACAGGTAGACAAAGCCTTAAAAGCTTCTTACACAGGTAGAAAGGATAAAAAAAGCGAATATAGAGCACTTTGGATAACCAGAATTAATGGTGCATTAAGTGCAGAAAAAACTTTAAACTATTCAAAATTCATAAACGGGCTTAAAAAAGCAGAAATTACCTTAAACAGAAAAATGATTTCTGAAATGGCAATTAAAGATCCTGCTTCTTTTAAACAGTTAGTAGAAATCGCTAAAAAGAGTTTATAAACAGATTATAAATCAATTTAAAAGCCCCGCTCATTACGAGCGGGGCTTTTTTATAGTACCTTGCTTAATTCCCCGTGTGTAACACGGGGTTGAAAGAAAACTCCCACATTAGTTTAATTTTTTTGTCATTGCGAAGATTTTGGAGATTGCCACAGAAAACGAAGTTTTCCTCGCAATGACACCCTAGGAGAGGGTCTCTCCAAAATCTGTGGCAATCTCATTTTGAACTACCCCCAATCTCTCTTAGAGAGATTGGGGGTAGTTTTGTCATTCTCAGAGGGAGGCGAGTGTCTCGCCCGAAAGTGGGAATCCAATATAAAAAAAGTAAAAAATTTGTGGCAATCTCATTAAATACATTGTGTCATCTTGAGCGGAGCGAGCTTTGCGAGCGAAGTCGAAAGATCTTGGTATTATAGTGTGAAGTTAAAGACAAAGATTCTTCGGCTTCGTTTCACTTCGCTCAGAATGACAAAGAATTTCAGAATGACAATAGTGAGTGGACATGGGTTGTTTGTTGGAAAAAAGAAACCCTGGTCGTAAACCCGGGGAGTTTCATTTTTTTAGTCAAAAATTTAATTTAACTCCAAGAGCAGTAGCGAGAGCCAGAAGGGCCAGCACATGTAGCGCCAAAGTTGTTTGCTATTTTTTCACACCTATCTTTATCTAGAGATACTTCCATTGATATCGTGCCTGTATCATAGCACCAAAGTCTGTAATTATAAGAATAATAGCTTAGAGCGTTTACTTTTATTTCAAATGCTGCAAAAACAGGATTAGTATAAGAAAAAAGAATAGTAAAATTTCTACCATGAGTATCACTATAATTCAAATATGGTTGTATACTATAATCTTTACCAGAAACTTTTATTCTACAAATACCACCAGTGCAATCACCAGTTCCATCAGATTTTTGAAAAGTAATATCTAATAAATCTAAAGCAGTAGTATCTTCTTGACTATCAAATAAACTTCTTCTATCTAGTGCATCATTAACATTTTTACCTATTGTCATTAAACCACTAAGATGAGCCTTATCTCTTGCTACCATATATTTTGGTAATGCAATTGCTGCTAGTATTGCAACAATTAATATCACAACTAAAAGTTCAATTAATGTAAACCCGAGATTGCCACAGGTTTTAGAGAGACCCTCTCCTCGGTTGTCATTGCGAGAAATTGCAAAGCAATTTCGTGGCAATCTCCAAAATCTTCGCAATGACAAATTGTTTAGATTAGAAACACGGCATTGTGTGTGTGTGTGCGGTAGAGAACCCTTTTTATTCATGTTTTAATTATACATAATTTTAATATAAAATAAGTTCTTTTGTTTATTGTTTCCTCCCCCTATATGAGGGGGGAGGGAAAGCGAACGATAGTGAGCTAGGGAGAGGGTGAGTATTACCTTTAAAAATAAAAATTGGTTGTCTTTTATAAAAAGGGTCTGTATTTTTATATAATATATACTATGAATATCATACAATGGAAAACTACAGTAAAAGATATTGAAACAAAGTATCTAAAGCTGGTAGAAAAAGCTAATACACTAACAGAGTTAGATAATATCAAAACCGCTTGTCTTGGCAGAAAAGGCGAAATTAATGATGTTTTGAAACATCTTAAAAACTTTTCTATAGAAGAAAAAAAACAAGCTGGTCCGCTTGGTAACAAGCTAAAAAATAAATTAACAGAAATTTTCGATACAAAACTAAACACCCTAAACATTGGCGAAATGAACGAAATCCTAAACAAAGAAACTATAGATTTAAGTTTACCTGCCTACCCGTTTAAAACAGGTAAGAAACATCCATTAACCATCGCTCAGAAAAAAATGACAGATATTTTATTCAAACTCGGTTTCAACCTAGCAGATGGACCTGTAATAGAACAAGAATTTTATAATTTCGATGCTTTAAATATAAGCAAAAATCACCCTGCAAGAGACGAGCAGGATACATTTTTTGTTGAAAATAAAATTAAAGACGATTTGGTTTTGCGAACACATACATCAAATGTTCAAATCAGATATATGAAAAAAAACAAACCACCAATTCGTATTATATCGCCGGGAAAAGTCTTTAGAAAAGATGATGTAGATGCTAGCCATACACCAGTATTTCATCAAATAGAAGGTTTGTATATAGACAAAAAAGTTTCTATGGCAGACTTGAAACAAGACCTTAACTCTTTTATGCAAGGCCTTTTTGGCAATAAAGCAGAAATCAGATTTAGACCTTCGTACTTCCCGTTTGTAGAACCAGGGGTAGAGGTAGATGTGAAATGTACATTCTGCCAAAAAGGCAAGCCCTGCAGTGTATGTAAATCCACTGGTTGGATAGAAATGCTAGGTGCAGGGATAGTCCACCCAAATGTTTTAAAAAATGTAAATATAGATTCGGAACAATATAGCGGGTATGCCTTTGGTATGGGTGTAGAACGGCTAGCAATGGTTCTGTTTGGGATAAGAGATATAAGAACATTTTATGAAAACGATGTAAGAAATTTGGAGCAGTTTTAATATGAAAATAGTACATAGTTGGCTTAAAGAATTTATAAAAATAAACTTAACCTGCGACCAGCTTGCAGAAAAACTTAATCTACTTGGAATGGAAGTAGAAGGGGTAGAAAAAATCGGTGCTGATTTTTCTGGTGTATATTGTGGGCAAATTTTAAAAATAGAAAAACATCCAAACGCCGATAAACTTTCACTTGTGACATTAGAAACACGAAAGGGAAAAGCTAAAATTGTTTGTGGTGCTACAAATTTAAAATTAAATAATAAAGTACCTGTCGCCGAAATTGGTGCAAAATTAACAACAACTAACGGATTAGAAAAAGCCAAAATAAGAGGCATAGAATCTTGTGGTATGATATGCTCTGCCGACGAACTTGGTATTGTTAAAGAACGACAAGAAGGTATTGTTGTTTTAGATAAAAATGTAAAAGTTGGTGCAAATGTCAAAAGTTTATATGGCAAAGCAGACTATGTATACGAAGTAGAAATTCCACCAAACAGACCAGATTTACTTTCGCATCTCGGTGTAGCAAGAGAGCTTGGTGTTTTGCTTAATTTACCTGTAAAAAAACCTGCTATTAAAAAAATAAAAACTAGTGGTAATGGTTTGGATATTTCAATTTCCGCCAAAGACGGTTGTTATAGATATATGGGTGCAGTTGTTAAAGGTGTTAAAAATGTGCAGTCGCCAGATTGGCTCAAACAACGATTAACAGCAATCGATATGACTCCAAAAACAGCATTGATTGATATTACAAACTATGTTCTACACGAACTAGGTAATCCATTACATGCTTTTGATCTAAGAAATATAGATAAAAAAATTAATGTTAGATTTGCCAAAACCAATGAAAAATTGAAAACATTAGATGGCGAAATTTTAAAATTAAACAAAAATAGTTTGCTAGTTGCAGATGCTAAAAAACCATTGGTTTTGGCGGGCATTATCGGCGGGGAAAATAGCGGAGTGAAAGAAGATACATTTGATATTTTCTTAGAAGGTGCATTTTTTAATCCGGTAGTTATAAATAAAACTGCAAGAGGTTTTGGTATTTCTACAGATTCTTCCTACCGCTTTGAACGAGGGGTGGATTTAGATGGAGTGGAATATGCTTTCAAACGAGCATTAAACCTTATCACAGAAATTTGTGGCGGTAATGTTAGTAAGATAAAAGATGTTTACCCTACAAAGCAAAAAAATTCTATCGTAAACTTTAAAACGGAAGATATTAATAATATTTTAGGTTCAAATCTCGGGGATAAACAAATAAAAACCATATTTAAAAATCTTGGTGAAAGTTTTGGCGGAAATTCCAAAAAATGGAAATTTTTAGCACCAAGCTGGCGAAGAGATTTGAATCATAAATGGGATTTGGCAGAAGAAGCAGCAAGATTTGCGGGATATGACGAAATAAAAAATTCCACAAATTTGGCACATGTTTCTTACAAAGAACTTTTGAAAGAAGATGTTTTAATAAATAAAATTACAGAAAAATTAACATCGCTAGGTTTTTATGAATGTAAAAATTTTGATTTTGTATCTTCAAAAGATCTTGCAATCTTTAATCATAAAGAAACAAATTCTGTAAAATTAAAAAACCCGCTTAACGAGGATTGGCAATATCTTAGACCAACTTTATTAAATGGTTTAATTAAAAATATCAGTCTAAACCAAAGACATGGTAATCTAAATTTAAGTTTATTTGAAGTTGGTAAAACTTACGAACTTAAAAAAGGTTTCCCAAAAGAGACTTGGGTGGTTTCTGGTGCTTTGTGCGGGGATATAAACAATAAATTTTTTAATGAAAAAGCCAAAAAAGCAGATTTCTTTTACCTAAAAGGTGCTGTTGAAAATTTAGTTTCTAATTTTGGTAATGTTAAATTAGAGCAGAAAAAAGATTTAAACTTTATGCACCCAGAAATTTGTGCAGATATTTTTGTAAATGGTAAAAGCATCGGCTTTTTTGGCAAGCTTCATCCATTAATTGCAGATAAATTTGAACTTAAAGATAAAAATATTTGGGTATTTGAACTTGCACTTGAAGAGGGTTTTAAAACTTTAGAAAGTAGCGAAAGAGTGGTACTTAAACCAATAGGTATTTATCCAGGTTCTTCTAGGGATATTTCACTTATTGTAAATAGTGATGTTAAGTTTACAGACATTGAAAAAGTTATAAATGCTAACAAAATCATAGAGAATACTAGCTTTAATTTAATAGATTTATACGAGGGCGAAAAGCTTGGTAAAGATAAAAAAAGTATAACAATAAGGTTAAACTTTTCGCTATCAGATAGGACTTTAAAAGATAGAGAAGTTTCAGACGCGGTAGATAAAATTGTAGATAATTTGAAAACAAAACTATCCGCAACACAGAGGTAAAAAGTGCAGGAAAAAATAAAGCATCTAGAACTACTTGTAAACGCTACACTTGAACGATTGGAAAAATCGTACAAAGAAACCTCTTCGTTAAAAAATCGTGTTAAATATTTGGAATCATCAATTGCGAAACTTTCTAAAGCGAATATGGAAATTAAAGAACTTAAAGAATGGAAAAAAGATACCAAGCTAAAACTAAAAAAAGTTTTTACTAAAGTTAATAGAGAGTTGGAAAAATCTCAGAAAAATAAATTATTGTAAGGTGACAAAAAAGCATTAACGAAATTAGTGTTATGTAGTGTGCTTAAACAAAAAAGGAGTGTCCTTGACACATGGGTAAGGGTATAAGTGTAGAAATAAAAAAAATTAAATTAGATAATGTCCCCTTAAAGGACATCACACCCCTTGAAGCCCGAACCATAGCTCAGGAAGTAGAAGCTAAAATGAAACAGCTTCAAGACGAAAAAGGTGTCATTAACACTCTTAATCAAGCATTACTTGTCGCTTTAGAATATGCTGCAATGTCTTATTCCAAAGAACAAAACGAAGGCGGACAGAAACGAGATGAAGAACAAAGGGTTAACGAATTAATTCATAAAATAAAAACTAGATTGGATATATAAAAAAAGCCCCACTCTTTATAGAGTGGGGCTTTTTTTATTGTTATAAATTTTTACTTAAATTCATCTTTATGTTTTTCTAGATAATCTTCTTTATCTTCAATAACTTCTTGCTTTTCTCCTTTTTTCAAGCTCGCATATTTTATTATTGTAGCGATAGAACAAATATTACACCAAGATCTAGGTTTAAACAATATTCCGATTAATGCAGCTATGATTGTTGTAAATGTTATAAGTGTTAAAAATACTCTACTCACAGCAACCCAATTTCCCCAGTTTATTATGACATTATAGATAAGAACCGAAGAAATGAAGAACATTATCAGAAATTGGAGTGTAGTATTTTTTAATGATTCTGGGTATGGTTTTCTTCTGCTTATTTTTATTAATAAATAATCTGCTAATTGACCTCGTGGACAAATCCAATTACACCATAATCTTCCTTTGAAAAATGCGATAATTACTCCGACTAAAATACAGTAAGCAAAAAATAGAGCTATGGTGTCGATGAACCAAGCGGCTATTAGCAATACTAAATAAGACATTGCTATAAAAACACCAAGTCCTTTTATTACGCTAGTTTTCATATCAAATCCCCTTTTGCTTTTAATATGAGATTAGTATATCATTTTTTTCCTGAACATGCTTAATGCTTATAAGTACGACTAATAGACTAAATTTCAAGTATCTGTTATTGGCTAAAAATACGGCTTGTTATCACTTTATCAAGCGGGCGATGGGAATCGAACCCACGTCTCAACCTTGGCAAGGTCGTGTGCTACCATTGTACCACGCCCGCATATAGAAATCAATCTACATATACATTATATCAAATTTTCAAATTATTCAAAAATGTGAAAAACACTAATCTAAAATTTGTTTGGAAATTTTTTCTAAAGATTCTTTTTGCTTAAATTCTTTCCTAATATATGGATTTTTAGCTAGCTGGCTAAGATGAGGGTTAGCATCTATTATCTTTTTACTGGTTTTTGGTCTTGCAATATAATATTTTACAGCGGAGGTTCTAAGTGTATAATCTGTTAACCTGCTTTTGCTGATTGCAGATATCACCCTTTCGCTTTCTAGTGCTTTTTTAACAACTATGTTGTTAAAAAAGCTATTCATAAATTTTTGGTTATCTATTAAAGCTTTAAGTGCTTTGTGGTCATTTAGAATTGTGGATACCGAAGGTCTTTTTAAGAAATTTAAAGTTACTGTTTTATTGTTAAAAATTAGGTTTATAACAAGTGGGTCTTCCAAATTTAGCGAAACTACACTTAAAAGAGCGCCAGGGGTTAAACCTATATTTGCAAGATCGTCTTTTTTTAAAGATTTTAAACTTTCCTGTGTTACAGCAGGTATTTCCACCCCGATATTTCTATATTTTACGGTTTGTTTACCTTCTGCAAGTAAGTCGTAGGGATTTTTCATAATTTGGGTTTTATCAAGCTCGTATTCTTCTGTTTGAAAATCCTTCCCGCTTATTCCGTAAGATCCTATTGTTGTAGAACTAGCTTTTCTTATAAGTTTTGCCACAGGATATATTAAAAGTACTGCTAGAAAAATAACTAACATCACTATTGGGAAAGTTTTGGTGCTTAAAAAGTTTTTAAATTTTTTCATATGGCTATATTTTAACATATAATATGTGTATAGGAGAATAAATATGATTAAGAAAAAGATTTACTATTACGATACAGATGCACAAGGCATAGTTAACAACGGTAGCTATCTAGATTATATGGAAGAAGCTCGTACAGAATATATAGAAAAAGAGTGTGAGATAAACTTCCAAAAGCTTCAATATGAACAAAATGTTTTATTTGTTGTTTATAAACACGAAATAGAATATAAATATCCTGCTCGGTTTGGTGAAACTTTAAATATAGAATGTTCTATTTTGGATATTTCTGATATTAAAATAGAAGTTGAATATAAATTTACTAATCAAGAAGACAAACTAACCACGAAAGCTAAAACAGTACTTGTTTGTGTAAATAAAGAGGGTAGCCCTATTATGATACCGGGTGATGTTAAAGACAAGCTTTCAAAACAGATATAAATTTTTCAAAAGAGGTTAATTTTATTTTATTGTTAAAAGTGTTGAAGTTTTGTTTTTTAATTTTAAAAAGTAATTTTCTATATACAGAAAGCATAATTTGTGCTGGAAACATTTTTAGTTTATCTTCTTTAGGCAAACTTTGAAGTGCTGCCTGATAATAAAATTCCGACAATGTGAAATAACAATTTAGAAGTTTGTTTATTTTATCTGAATTTTTTAAAAATAAAATTTCATTTTCTGTTGTTCCAAATCTCTCAAGATCTTCTTTTGGTATATATATTCTGTTGATTTTAGCATCTTCCCAAAAATCTCTGACGATATTTGTTAGCTGAACAGCATAACCAAGTTTTATTGCATATTTTTTTGTTTCTTCGTTTTTGTATCCAAAAATATCTATGCAAATTAAACCAACAGAACAAGCAACACCAAACATATATTCTTTTAAGCTTTCAAAATTTTTGTATCTTACAAGTTCCAAATCTTTGGAAACTCCACCGATAATATTTAAAAAGTTTTCTTGTTTTAGATGGAAATTATCTATCGCTTCTTTTAATTCTGCGGGAAGTTTGCTTGGCTGAGTATTGTAAAGGCTTTCAAGCTCTGTTTTAAGCTCTAGCAATTTTTTTTGAGGTGTTTTTATATTTTCGTCTACAATATCATCTGCATATCTGGCAAAATCGTATACGGCTGATAGGGCGCGCTTTTTTCTTTTTCCTAAAAAGAAAAAAGCTACCTTAAAACTAGACTTGGAAAACGAATTTGATTTGTACATCTTGTAAAAATTTTACAAAATATAACTATGATTAAACAAATATTAAAAAAATATAGCGACTATTTTGCAATAATGCCTGCCTCTGTACTTAGTAAAGAGAGGGGGTTTTTACAAAATAAAATAGCAAAAGGTATACCACAACATATGAGCTATCTTGAAAGAAATCCGAATATGAGGGTGGATATTAAGCAGTGGTTTCCACAAACAAAAAGCATCATTTTAATTTTATTTCCATATTGGAATTCAAAAATGTCAGAACAAAAAACAATAATGAGTAAAAAGAGTTGGCTAAAGTTACGACAACTTCGTGGTAATAAAAAACCGCCCGTAATTAGTGACGAACATTTGGATAATTTAAAAGATGTAAAACTTGCAAGATATACTTTGAGTAGGGATTACCACGAAGTTGTCGGTAATATTTTAAAAGAGATACTTTTAAAATTAAAAGAGAGTTCGTCAATGCTTGAAGGTAAAATTTTTGTGGATAGTTCGCCCGTTATGGAAAAGGCATTATCGCAAAAAGCTGGGCTTGGAAATATTGGTAAAAATATGATTTTAATTAATAAGGAAATTGGCTCTTATTTTTTTATAGGTGGCATAGCAGTTTCCGAGGATTTGGGTGAATATTTAAGCACACAAAAATCGCCTCAAAACTTATGCGATATTTGTGATGATAAGTGTATAAAAGCCTGCCCTAATAATGCCTTGTCTGATAATGGTTTAGATTATGAAAAATGTTTTTCTTGTTGGAACACTCAAACAAAAACAAGCATACCAAAAGATGTGGAAAAAAAGATGACTAATTTAGTTGAAGGTTGTGATATTTGCCAACAGGTATGTCCGTACAATCAGAAAACAGAATGTAAAATTTTAGAAGGTTTGAAACCAATGTGCTAGGAGCACTCCCTCTTTTTAGCCATAACAATTTTTAGCACTTCCTTTTTTTAACCACAACAAATTTATCCTAACCCTTAAATTTTTCACCACCCAAAATTTTTACTACCTAAAATTTTTATTGCCTCCCCACCTGTTAGGGTAATTTAAAATTTAGCAAAGTGGGTAAGTAAATTACCCTAACAATATTTTATGAAATTAAAAATTTTAAGTAAATAATTGTTTTGTATTATGGTTTGAAAAGACTTGTAGCCAATGTTTAAAATAAGTTCTTTATAAAGTAGTAACAAGATTTGTGTTATGTAGTGTGCTTAAACAAAAAAGGAATGCCCTTGGCATTAAGCTGTTGGAAGAACTTTTTCTACAGCATCAACAAGAGTTTGTTGTTTAAATGGTTTGGAAACAACCCCTCTAACTTGCTGGCTATCTGAAAAAAGGGTGTTTGCATCTTTTAAAGAAGAGATTATTATTACGGGGATACTTGCCAAGTCTCTAATAGACAACATTTGTTTTGCCAATGTTTTGCCATCTATACCAGGAAGCATAATATCCATAAGAACAAGGTCTGGCTTAAAATCTTGCATTTTGGCAATTGCATCTCTGCCGTTTTCACAATAATCTATCTCATAGCCTTTTTGCGATAGAATAGCAGTGATAAGTTTTATTATCTGAAACTCGTCTTCTACTATTAATATTTTTTTAGTCATTTTCCTAAAAGCCCCCATAGTGCTTACTAATATTTAATACAATATACTCATATGAATAAGCAACAGTTTAAAGCTAAAGTGTTTAGCTCTATAGTTAAATTCTACAAATTTAATAACCTCTTGGGCAAAGGGGATTTTGTGCTTGTAGGGGTTTCTGCAGGGGCAGATTCCGTTTGCTTGCTACATTTTCTATCTGTAATAGCTAAAAAGGACAATTTTGAAATAGCCGTGGTTCACGTGAACCACGGCATTAGAAAAGCAGCAGTAAAAGATAAGCAGCTCGTACAAAAGTTATGTAAACAGCTTGGGCTAAAGTTTTACACAAAAAAGGTAGATGCTAAAAAATATGCCAAAACAAAGGGTTTAAGTTTGGAACATTCTGCAAGAAACCTTCGGTATGATGTATTTTTACAATTTGCAAAAAAACATAAAGCAAATAAAATCGCACTTGCTCATCATTTGGACGATCATATTGAAACTATCTTTTTAAACATTTTGCGAGGCACAAAAGCGAAAGGTTTTTTAGGTATTCCTGTTAAAAGAAAATTAACAAGCAAGATAGAAATTGTACGACCATTTTTAGCAATTGGTAAAAAAGAAGTTTTAGATTATGCCAAACATAATGATTTAAAATTTTTAGACGACGAAACCAATGCAGACGATAAATTTAGAAGAAACTGGCTTAGAAATACAGTTATTCCAATGTTAGAAAAAAAGCAACCACAAATAAAAAAACATCTTCAGTTAATGTCTTCAGATTTGCAAAAATTTATAAAAATTAAATAAGAAATTAAATAAGAAATTAAATAAGATAAGATTTTAATAATTCTTCAGGCAAGCCAATATTTAAGCGTTTAATTTCACCAACAAAATTTTCTGCATCTTTTTTTAACAAACCATCTTTCACAAGTCCAAGTGTTAATGTTAAATTCGCTTTTATGCATGGCGAATTTGGTTTGCCACTATCTGCATCTAACCCGGAAGGAATATCCACACTTAAAACATTCGATTTTTCTTTGTTTATTTGTTCGATAATATCTTTATAAACACCTCTTGGCGAACCTTTTGAACCTGTGCCAAGCAAAGCATCTACAATTAAAAAAGATTTTGGTATTTTTGGACATTCGCTAACCTGCTTTACAGATAAACTTATAAAAAATGCTCGTTTCAAATTTTTAACAACAAGCGGTGTGTAATTTTCACTATCTACTAAAAAACATTTTACAGATAATCCCCACTGAAGCAAATATCTTGCTATAACAAGCCCGTCTCCACCATTATTTCCACTCCCGCAAAAAATAATTACTTGTTTATGTTTTAGCTCTTCACTCGGCGGGCAGGACGATGTTGGACGGTTGGTATCACAAAGGTCTGAAAAGTAATTGTTTAAAATTTCTTCAGCAACAGCACGACCGGCGTTTTCCATTAAAACATCGCCATGGATATTAAATTTACCCTGTGCTAAAGCATCTATTTCCTGCATTTTTTTAGCAGATATTGTTTTATATTTTTTCATAATTATATTTTATAGAAACATAGAGATAAAATAAAATATCCCTACAAGTGTTAATATCACAATAGCTACGATACTTATAAACGCAGGTATTAAGCTAAACAATAATGCAAACAAAGTGAGTCTTTTTTTTATTTGATATGTTTTTTGCATCATAGAAACAATTAGCCATATTTGAGCGACAATTACAAAAAACACAAACAAGCTAGTAAAGTCGCTAAGTATAGGAAATTGTATGCTCAAAATGATATATGGAAGTATTATTGCCTTTAAAAAATGTGATAAACCTATAATAGTAAAAAGTCCAGTTGCATTGCTTTTGTCTGATATCATATCTAAAAACAAATGAGAACAACTTGCTATAAAATATCCTACAGAAAGCATTAGTACAAAAAAGAATATTATCGACAATACAAAGCTTTCCAACCCTGCTCCTAGGGGTGATTCTATTTTGAAAACTATTGATACAATAATAGCCCCTATAAAATAACCTAAGAAAGCGGTACTCATATACTTTTCTTTCATTATTTTGGTAATTGTTTCTGTTGGTTTTTCAAAAAAACTACAAAGTAAATCTAATATACTCATTTTTTACCCCTTTAGTAAGTCCACAAATAAAGAACTTTTGGTGTGGTTATTTTTTCTATGGATTTGGTTATAGAATTTTTGCCATTAAATTTTGCATATTCTAACATCAAAAATAAATCTTTAAAGTTTGACGGTCTTTGATGCCCTATTTCCAAATTATCTAAACCAGTTAATTCTTCTGCTATTGTTTTGACCTTTTCTTCACCGCCAAGATAATCTACCATTTTCATATTGTATGCTTGTCTTCCGGTAAAAACTCTACCGTCAGCATAGTTTTTTAAAACTTTATCTGTTAACTGTCTGTTTGTTTTTACTACTTGGTAAAATTGTTGATAACTATCGTCTATCATAGCTTGAATTAATTGTTTTTCTTCATCGGTCATTTCTCTGTACGGGCTACCGATATCTTTGTATTTACCAGATTTTATTGGCTGTATTTTTACACCAATTTTAGCAAACAATTCTTGCATATTAGTTGTCTGCATAATTACACCAATGCTACCTGTTATTGTGCCAGGTTGTGCGATAATTTTATCACAAGCCATAGCGATATAATAACCACCGCTTGCTGCTACATCTCTAAATAATGCTATTACAGGTTTTTCGTGTTCTTTTCTAACACTCATTATTGCATTGTAAATATCCTGTACAGAAGCAACCGTGCCACCTGGTGAATCTATATCTATAACAATTGCTTTAATATCTTTATTTTCGCCCATTTTTTTTATACGAGTTGCCAATGCAGATGCGCTGTTGCTTGACGACCAGCCAGAACCGCCATCTTCCATAATAACGCCTCGTACTTTTACCCAACCTATTGTATTTTTTGTAGTTTTAAATATAGCCGGGCTACCGTCTATCATAGTATCTGAAACTGCACAGTATTGTTTATCCATTATAATAAAGACAGATGATATTAGTGATAACCCAAAAAATAACACTAATAATTTCACCCATTTGTTAGAATTATTACCTTTTTGAGATTGTTGATTGTTTTCTTGGAAATTTTCCATATACCCTCCCTATGCTTAGCTTTTTTTGATTAAAAGTATTATACTATATATTAGATATCATTATGACCTAGGAGGATTTTGCTATGTTTAAAGGAGTTTGGCCCGCAATTATTACCCCATTTACTACAGATGGGAAAATAGATTTTAAAGCACTCGAAACTATTATAGATAAACAAATAGAAATAGGGGTAGACGGATTGGTGCTTTGTGGCACAACTGCAGAAGTGCCATCTTTAACAGATGAAGATAGGGATTCCCTATTAAAACATGCCACTCAATATATAAACAAAAGAGTGAAAATAATAATGGGTGCTGCAACAAACTCCACCCCTGGCACATTACAAAAAATAGAGCATGCAATGACATTTAATCCAGATGGCTTACTTGTCGTAACCCCATATTACAATAAACCAAACCCAAGCGGTTTGATTGAACATTTTAAACAAGCAGCCAAATTTAACTGCCCAATAATTTTGTATCACATTCCGGGTAGAACAGGTTTAAAAGTACCAATACCTGTGTTTGAAAAACTATTTGAAGAAGTGCCTATGATAAAAGGTGTAAAAGAATCAGACTATGATTTTGCACATGTAACAGAAATGGCAGTTAAATTTGGCGATAAAATAGATTATATCTGCGGTAATGATGATGTTTTACCAGAATTTTTGGCATTAAACTCACCTGCAATAATAACAGCTGCCGGTAATGTGGTATCTCCTGCATTTGTGAAAATGTTTAAAGAATTTAATGAAGGCAAAACAAAAGAAAGTTTTGAAACTTTTAAAAAAGCACACGAAGTTATAAAGGCCTGCTATTTAGAAACAAACCCAGTTTGCAGTAAATATATTTTAAGTAAACTTGGTATTTGTGGGGAAACCGCACGACTTCCTTTGGGCGAAATTTCAGCGGAAAATAAAAAGAAAATAGATGCGATTTTAAAAGATTGCGACAAAAGTTTAATTATTAGTTAGGAGCAAAAAAATGGTGTATTATCACGACAAATTTAAACCAAGTATTTTTCACGAATTAAGCAATCTTGTAAAATCGCATAAAAGCGATTTAGAACTTATCGATATGGGTATAGGTGATCCGGATATAGCATTTGATAAAAAAATTGCAGAAAGTTTTGCAAAAAATATTGTTGAAGGAACAGATAAGTTTTATCATTACCCATCGACAGACGGGCATCCAATTTTAAAAAAATCCATTATAGATTGGTACGAAAGAATTTTTAATTTCAAACTACAAGACGAAAATGTAACCGTATTTAAAGGTATCAAAGAAGCCATTTCTTATATGTGTTTATTTGCCAATAGTGCAGACGATATAATTATGGTGCCAGACCCTGGATACCCTACATATAAATTAGCTGCAGAAACTTGTGGAGCTGGTGTTTACGAAATGCCACTTTTAGAAGAAAACGATTATTTACCAAACTTAAACGATATATCAGATGAGGTGTTTGATAAAGCAAAAGTTATGTTTTTAAATTATCCAAATAACCCAACTGGTGCAACAATGAGTAAGGAACAATTTGCTCCGTTTCTAGAAAAAGCGGTAAAACACGACTTTATTATTTGCCTAGACAGAGCATATAATGATCTCAGTTTATCTGACGACACAAAAAAATGGACGGTGTTTGATATGCCCGGTGCAGATAAGCATGCGATAGGTATGTATTCTATGTCTAAACCATATAATGCTTGCGGTATGCGAATTGGTTTTGCAACTGCTGGCAAGACGGTTATAGAAAAATTTTCTAATATAAAAAATGTGTCTGATAATGGAGTCTTTATTCCGACACAGCTTGCCTATGCAGAAGCATTACAACGACCAGATATCTTGGAAAACAATATAAAAATTTATAAAGAAAGATGCGAAATTTTTAAAGAATGTTTTGATAAGTTGGGTATACAATATCTAAAACCAAAAGCTACATTTTATATGTGGGTAAAAGTGCCAAACGGCAAAAAATCTCGAGAGTTTGTTATGGATTGCTTTAAAGAAACAGCAGTTTTATTTACTCCGGGAATTGGGTTTGGGAAATATGGCGACGACTATTTTAGAATTGCATTAACACAACCTAAAGAAAAAATTGAAGAAGCTTGTAAAAGGATATCAATGTGGGTGGGCAATGCCCACTGATATTTTGACATTTGCTAACTTATTCCTCTCCCATTGGGTCGGGGACCCAGCCTCTGGGAGAGGACGACTAAGCAGAATGCTTGGCGAGGTGAGGGCTATGGTTTGGAATTAATATGAAAAAAGAAATAATAGTACTTAAGTTTGGTGGCAACACCCTTGCAGATCAAGATAAAATTTTAAATGCTGTAAAAATAATCAAAAGCAAATACGACGAAGGTTTTTTGCCTGTTATCGTCGTGTCTGCCAATGGTAATATGACAGATGTTTTACTTGAAACTGCTTGTTCGCTAAGCAAAAATCCAGATAAAAGGGAACTTGATATGCTTGTTTCTACAGGCGAACGAATTAGTATGGCATTACTTTCTATCGCATTAAAAGATGCAGGGCTTCCTGCGATTTCGCTTACAGGTTCGCAAATAGGTTTGACAACTACTGCAGAGCATAGCGGTGCAGATATTGTTGGGCTGGCTAATGATCGGTTAAAAAGCGAAATCGCTAAAAATAATATGCCTATAATAGCCGGTTTTCAGGGGATAGGCGAACATAAAGAAATTACAACTTTAAAACGAGGCGGTAGCGATTTATCTGCTGTATTCTTAGCAAAAGAGCTTGGTGCAAGTTGTGTTGAAATGATAAAAGATGTTGAAGGTGTTTTTGAAAAAGATCCAAAAAAAGACGAAACCGCAAGAAAATTAAACGAAGTTTGTTTTGATAAAATGCAAAAAATGTGCGAAAACGGTGCTAATGTTTTACATGGTGCTGCTATAAAACTTGCTAAAGAAAATAATATCCCAATAAAAATAATTTATTATAAAACAGGCGAAATGGGGACTATAATTAAATGAGCATAAAGATATCAATAATAGGTGCAAATGGTATGGTCGGACAAACTATGCAAAAGGAGCTTGCAAGAATTAAAAATAAAGAAGTTGAAGTTTTGGCATTTTCCCGAAGCGATGAAATTCCACCTTGTGATATCGCAATTTTATGCACAGATGATTCTTGGAGCGAAAAACTTTATCCAATTATTAAAGACAAAGCAAAGTTTGTTATAGATATGTCTGCAAAATATCGTCAGGCAGAGGGAATACCGCTAGTTATCCCCGAAATTAATGCAGATGCAATTACAAAAGATACAAAACTTATAGCCAGTCCAAACTGCACAACTACTGGGCTTGTGATGAGTTTGAATGTTTTGGAAAAATATCAACCGCAGGAAGTATTTTTTAGTTCCTATCAAGCGATGAGTGGCGGTGGAAGACAAATGTTAGAAGAACTTGATAATAAAAATTCCATTTATCACAAAAATGTTGTGCCAACAATTAGTACCACACTTGAAAACGGATACTGCAAAGAAGAAGTAAAATGTATAGAAGAAACTAAAAAGATTTTAAATATGCCAAACATCATAGTTCGTCCACATACTGCAAGAGTTTCTGTTGAAACTGGACATAGTATTTTTACAAGTGTCCGCTTAAATAAAACTGCAGATTTAGAAGATATTAAAAATTTATTTAATAGCTATACAGGTATGAAATTTTCAGATAAAGAGATAACCCCAAAAGAAATTGTAGGTAAAGATGATGTTTATATTTGTAGACTTCGGGGGGACTATTACGACGATAAATATGTAAATTATTTTATAACTTTTGACAATCTTCTTAAAGGTGCAAGTCTTAATGCAAGACAGATTGTTGAAGTTTTATTGGAGAAATTTTTATGAGCAAAAAAGTTTTACTAAACGGAGCTAATGGCAAAATGTGCCAAAGAATAAAAGAATTGATTGCGAAAAATCCCGCATATAATATGCAGGTGGTAGCAGAAAGAAATAGTGGCGATAACAATGAAATTAAAGATATTGATATGGTTATAGATTTTTCGCTTCCCGCAGGGGCAGAAGAAGGTTTTAAGATTGCCAAAGAAAACAAAATACCATTTTTAACAGGCACAACAGGATTATCCGACAAATTTATAGAAGAAATGGTTGCTGAAAAAAACATAGCAGTATTTTTTGCTCCAAATATGAGTATTGGAGTATATTCTTTTATTAAAATACTAAAAACTGCTAAAGAAATGTTTACTCAAGGTTATGAGGTATCGGTTCATGAGATTCATCATACCAATAAAAAAGATGCACCAAGCGGTACGGCAAAAAAGATAGCTCGTGAAATTAAATTCCCGATAGAAGAGATAACACACGAAAGATTAGAAGATGTTATTGGTATGCATCAAGTAATTTTTAAAAGTAAAAAAGGTGATGAAGAAATCACATTAAAACATAATGCGATTAACAGAGATTTATTTGCAAATTCAGCAATTTTTATAGCAAATTGGATGTTTACAAAAGAACCAGGTTGCTACAAAATGAAGGACTATATTAAGGAAAAACAAAATGCCTAAACTACAAAATATTTTTTACAAACTTTCTGGCTGTGGGAATGACTTTATTTTTGTAGAAGACAAAGTCGCAGAAAATTTGAAATTAAATAAAAGCAAAACAATAAAATATTGTGCAAGAAAAACAGGTATAGGTGCAGATGGGCTTATAATTTTTAGCCTTTCGCCAACACCAAGTTGGAAGTTTTATAATAACGACGGCACCAAAGCAAATTTTTGTGGAAATGCTGCAAGAAGTTTTATATTTTTATTATCTGAAGTATTTAAATATCCTAAAACAAAATTATTTTTCCAAAGTGATATCGGCAAAATTATCGGCGAAAAGAGAAACAATAATTTTTTTGTAGAAGTTGATGCACCAAAAATGGTGGAACATAAAATTAATAAAGAAAAAGATATGTTTTTAATAAATTCCGGTGTGCCACATTTGGTTGTTTACAATGCAAGACTTTCTAATTTAGATCAGCTTTTACTTGTTGGTCAAAAGCACCGTCAAAACGGACGGCTTTTAAAAGAAGGTGTTAATGTAACTTTTATCGACAGAAAATTTAACTCTATAACTTTTGAACGAGGGGTGGATTATTTTACCTTAGCTTGTGGTACAGGTGCATTGGCTGGGGCATTTGCATTGAAAGATAAACTTCAAAGAAATAAATTTAGATTCAAATTCCCTGGTGGCGATTTGCTTGTAGAAACTGGCACAGAAAAATATATGCTAGGTGGTAAAGTGAGCTATATTTATAAAGGCGAAATAGAAGTTATTTAAATAGCTTAAAGGAAATTACATGTCTGGTTCTAAATACAACTTTCACGATATAAAAAACATACATTTTGTAGGCATCGGCGGTGTGGGTATGAGCGCGCTTGCTCAACTTTGTGCTATGAAAGGATGTGTTGTTTCTGGTTCTGATAGATTAATTAGTAGCGGACATACAGACTTGGCTATTTGGACATATCTTGAAAAATTAAACATAAAAATTTTTCCTCAAGACGGTTCTGGCATTACAAAAGATGTGCAGTTAATGGTGCTTTCTTCTGCCATTGAAAAAGATAATCTAGAAATTAAAAAAGCAAATGAGCTTGGTATAAAAATTATCCATCGTTCTGAACTTTTGGCCTCTTATGTTAACAAACATAAAACAATTGCAATTACAGGAACTTCGGGGAAAAGTACCACCACAAGTATGATTTTTGAAATTTTAAGAGGTGCTGGTAAAAATCCAAGTTTAATTACGGGTGCATCTTTATTATCTTTACAAAAAGAAGGTTTGTTTGGAAATGTTTACGAATCAAAATCCGATTTACTTGTAATTGAAGCAGATGAAAGTGATGGCAGTTTAGTAAATTATCATCCACACATTGGCGTTTTGTTAAATATGGAAAAAGACCATAAAGAATTAGATATTTTGGAAACTTATTTTGATAAATTTAAACAAAATTGTGAACATTTTATTGTAAATGCAGATGAAAAATCACTGGAAAAATTTAAAAACGATTGTAAAACTTTTGGTTTAGAACACGGCGATATAAAAGCAACAAATATAAACCTTGGCGGGTTTGAAACTACCTTTGAAATTAATGGTGTCGGGTTTAGCTTGCCAGAAATAGGTAAATACAATTTATATAATGCAGTAGCTGCAATTTCTGTTTGTGTTCAGCTTGGAGTTTCGCTTTTAGATTGCGCAAAATCGTTAACAAATTTTGGTGGGGTGTATAAAAGATTTAACAAAATAGGTAGCTTTGGCGAGGGCGAAAACAGAATTGAAGTTATTGACGATTTTGCGCACAACCCACACAAAATTTCTGCTTGTCTATCTGCTTGTAGGTTGCGAGGTAAAAGGGTGCTTGCATACTTTCAGCCACACGCACATTATAGTGTGAAATTACTTGCAAAAGAATTTGCAGAAACTTTTGAAACCGATATAAAAGATTCTGATATTATGTGGCTTGCAGATATTTATTATCCAGGTGGAACTGTTGACGAAAAGGTATCTTCTAAAGATATTTTAAGTTTAATGAAGGATAGCAAGAATATTAAAAATATCGGGAATAAGCAGCAAGAAATGGCAGACATAATAGAAACAGCAAAAGAAGGGGATGTAATAGTTGTAATGGGTGCGAGAGATCCTGGTTTAACTCAATTCGCTAGAAATATTTTTGAAGGTGTTAAGAAGAAAGTTTCTTCACAAGTTGTTTAAAATCTTTGCCACGAATTTCAAAATTTTTATAACAATCAAAACTGGAACATGCAGGAGATAGTAAAACTATATCTCCTTTTTTTGCGGTTTTAAAAGCAAAATTTACAGCTTCTTCCATTGTTTTTGATAAGACAAGTTTATTTGTGATTTTTAAATCTCTTACAATTTCTTTTTCGGCATTACCAATAACTAAAACTTTTTTTATGCTAGCATCTATATATTTTTTTAACGGTTTATAGCTATCACCTTTATCTTTTCCGCCTAAAATTAGGAAAATATTTTTATTTTCTTTTTTGCAAAAAGTTTTAAGTGCCGTTATGGTAGAATCTACATTAGTTGCCTTGCTGTCGTTGATAAAAGTTATGTCGTTAATTTTCGCAAACTCTTCTATTCTATGTTCCACACCCTTAAAATTATCAAACGCTTTTTGAATACTGCTAATTGAAATACCCATAGCATTTGCCATTTGATAAGATGCCATTGCGTTTTGTAAATTATGTCCACCTTTTATTTTTGGTGGTGTTAATTTTTTAGGCATCGCAAAATGTAAAATTTTTGGTTTTGCCCTTGCGGTTAATTTTTTAACAAGAACATCTCTTTGGTTGATTATCAAAAAGTCTGACTTGTTTTGATTACCAAAAATTTTACATTTTGCTTTTATATATTTACTAAAACTTCCGTGATGAAAAACATGATCGTTGGTAATATTTAAAAGTGCAGAAACTGTCGGTTTAAAGTAGGTACTATCCTCTAGCTGATAGCTGGAAAGTTCCAATACCAAAAAATCGCCCTTTTTAATTTTAGTAGCGAAACTGGAAACTGGAAAACCGATATTCCCACAAGTAAAAACAGAGTTTTTTAGTTTTTTATCTTTAATATGTTGTTTGAAAATTTTAGAAGTAAGTTCTGTGGTTGTGGTTTTACCATTTGTACCTGTAATGGCGATAATATTTATGCCATTAGGTGCAAAAGCTAAGCCAACTTCAAGTTCTGAAAAAATAGGTTTTTTTTGTGCGACAATTTTTTTAATAACAGCATTATTAAAACTTATGCCGGGGCTTTTTATATAAAAGTCGTAGCCTAAAACATCATCTTCTGTGTTTTTTAAAACTACATTAAATTTCTTTTGTTTTAAAAGTTCAAATACCGCTTGACCGCTTTTACCAGCACCCAAAACACAGGCTTTTTTACTTTTAAATTTTTTAGGATTAAACATTTTGTTTTATAGCCTCTTTAATAACTTCTTCGTCGGAGAAATGTATAGTTTTATCTGCAAATAATTGATAATCTTCATGCCCTTTACCTGCAACAATAACAATATCGTTTTCTTCCGCCATTTTTATAGCTTGGCAAATTGCTTCTTTTCTGTCTGACACAATTTTGTAATTTTTTTTATCTTTTATACCAGCTTCAATATCTTTAAAAATTTGTTCTTGCGGTTCTTTTCGCGGATTGTCATTAGTTATAAAAACGAAGTCTGACATTTGGCACGCAGTTTGTCCCATCAAAGGTCTTTTTGTAGTATCCCGCTGTCCGCCACAGCCAAAAACGGTTATTATTTTTGATTTTTTAAATTGAGCTAAAGTTGATAATGCTTTATCTAAACTTTCTTGTGTGTAGGCAAAATCTACAAAAGCGTAAAAGTTTTGACCTTCATCTATCCTCTGCAATCTGCCTGGCACTTGTTTAAGTTTAGATAAGCCAGAAATTGCGGTATCAATATCTATGCCTACACTTTCAGCAAGTGCCAATGTTGCCAAGGCATTATAAATATTATGTTTGCCAAGTAAATTTATTTTTACTTTTTTATTTTTGAAAGTAAAACTTACACCTTCAATATTTGTTTGAATATTTGTGGCATCTTTAAAACTAAAAGGGATAACTTTTATTTTATTATCAATATGTTTAATTAATTTTTGACCATATTCGTCGTCGATATTAATAATTGCTGTTTTGTTTGGTTTTGTGTTTTCTTTTGATAATAAATTATCGAAAAGTTTTACTTTACTTTTAAAATAATTTTCAAAAGTTTCATGGAAATCTAAATGATCTCTTTGTAAATTTGTAAACACTGCACGATTAAAGTTTATGTTTCTTACCCGTCCAAGTTCTAAAGAATGCGACGAAACTTCCATAACCAAGTTTGAAGTTTTATTTTCATTAAAAGAATTTAATAAATTATAAAGGTCTAGTGCGTGAGGGGTAGTGTTTTTTGCCTTCTTAATAATTTTGCCGTTTTGACGATAATTAATCGTACCAATAACCGCATTTTTTTTATTTGCTTCGTTTAAAACACTTTCAAATAAATATGTAATACTCGTTTTACCTTTTGTGCCGGTAATTGCTGTAATATCCAAACTTTCTGCTGGTTGATTGTAGAAGATGTTTGCGACATCTGCCATAGCATTAGCGATGTTTGCTACTTTTATATATGGCACGGCAATTTTTTCTGAACATTCTTGTTCAGAAAAAATTGCGACAGCACCTTGCTTAACAGCATTAACTATAAACAAATTGCCGTCCACATTACTACCTTTTACTGCAAAAAATATATACCCGTCCTTAACTTCTTTAGAGTTTAGGGTTAAGCCTACCACCTGTCGCGGGGGTACTTCATTTTTGGTAAACTTTTTAAGTAGGGTGTTTATATCCATAACTAAATAATATCAAATATGAAAAATTTAAATATAGAATTGCTAGAAAATACTTATAAAGAATATAATAAGCGGAAATTTGTGTCGCCAGACCCTCTTCAGTTTCTCTATGCCTATAAAGATATAAAAGATAGGGAAATTGTGGCATTAATAGCTTCTAGTTTTGCCTATGGCAATGTAAAACAAATAATAAAAACGGTTGATAAAATTTTGAATAAATTAGGCAAACATCCACACAAAACCATAACAACAAATTCACAAGAAGATTTTGAAAAATTATTTAGAGGTTTTAAATACAGATTTACAACAAGCCAACAACTTGTAAATTTTCTGCTAGCGATACAAAACACTTTAAAAAAATACGGCAGTTTGGAACGGTGCTTTTTGGCAAAATATAGTCGAAACAGCAAAAATGTTTTACCAGCCCTAAAACATTTTTGCAAAGAACTAAGAAGCTATGGCAATGTTAAAAGTTTAATGCCAGATCCAGAAAAAACATCTGCCTTAAAAAGAATTAATTTATGTCTGCGGTGGCTAGTGCGAAAAGACTCCGTGGATACTGGCGGGTGGAACAAAATCAACAAAAGTCATTTAATTGTGCCATTGGATACTCATATGCACAGCATAGCGAAAAATTTAGGGCTAACAAATCGCAAACCAGCGGATATGAAAACTGCTCTTGAAATCACTAAAAATTTTGCTAAACTGAATGTAGGAGATCCTGTAAAATACGATTTTTGTTTAACTCGTTTCGGCATTAGGGACGATATGAGTATAAAGGATATAGGTTGTTAGGGGGAAAAAGAATGAGGACTAATCCGCATATATTGGAAATCAATACTTATTCTTGGTTAAAAAACCTTTCAAAAAAACTTGAAAAGGAATGTACCCTTTTAGATGTTCCAGACGAAAAATGGGAAAAAATTAAATATCTCGGTTTTGATGCCGTTTGGCTTATGGGTGTTTGGAAAAAGAGTGCAAAATCTAAACAAATTGCCCAAGAAGATAAGCAAATAAACGATGCTATAAAAGAAGTTTATCCAGAATATACAAAGGAAGATATTTCCGCATCGCCATATTCTGTGTACGATTATCAAGTAGGTTCTTGTTTTGGTGGCGATGAAGCTATGCGAGAACTTCGCAAAAAACTTAATAATATGGGTCTTAAACTTATATTAGATTTTGTTGGCAATCATATGGCGGTTGATAGCATTCAAGTAAAAGAAAATCCAGACTATTTTGTAAATTTAAAACATCCACCAAAAAACTGGCAAAAAAAACTATTTTTTAAAACAGAAAACGATACCTACATAGCTCACGGGAAAGATCCTCATTTTGAACCTTGGACAGATACCGCCCAGCTAAATTATTTCAATCCAGATACAAGAAAATTTATGCAAAATACTCTTCTTAAAATTGCCAGTATGTGCGACGGGGTAAGATGCGATATGGTTATGTTAAATTTCAACGATATTCATCAAAAAACTTGGGGCGATGTAATAGCAGAAGGTGGATATAAAAAACCAGAAACAGAGTTTTGGCAAGAAGCCATAAAAATCGTAAAAGAACAATATCCAACATTTACATTTATTGCAGAAGTTTATTGGAACTTGGAATGGCAAGCCCAAAAACTAGGGTTTGATTATACTTATGATAAAATTTTGTACGACAGATTATTAAAATCTACCGCTCAAGATATTAAAGGACATTTGAATGCAGAAGATTTGTATCAACAAAGATCTATAAGATTTATAGAAAATCACGATGAAGAAGCAGCATTAACTGCATTTGGAAGGGAAAAATCTTTGGCTGCTGCTTTAATAATATCCTCACTTCGTGGTGCAAGGTTGTATCATATACTTCAAATTTATGGACGACAAAAAAGAGTGCCTATCCAATATACTGGTGATAAAGGCAAAAAAGATTTACCTATTTTAAGAAAATACGAAAAAATTTTACAAATTACCAACCACCCAGCTTTCCATGGTGGGCAATGGTTTATTATGGATACATTCCCAGTACAAGAGGGAGATGAGAAACATAAAAACTTTTTAGCATGGTCTTGGGTACAGCAAAATACTTCAAAAATGGTGGTAATAAACTATTCTTCACAAAAAGCAGAATGTGTGTTGCAATGCAAAAAATGTCCAGACGAGCAAGACGGTATGTATGTATTGTACGAGGAGATTTCTGGTAAAGATGTTCACATTCCTGCAGCTTCTATGGATAAGGGGCTAAAACTTAGTTTTGAACCCTACCAAATGTATATATTAAATTATAACTTTTAGAAATTTGTCTAAAATGTTAAAATAGTGTTATGATAACATTATATATAACAGCCATAAGTCTTGGCTTTATACACACAATTTTAGGACCAGACCACTATGCTCCATTTATAGCTTTATCTAAAGCAAGAGATTGGACTGCAAACAAAACCTTTTGGATAACTTTTGTTTGTGGATTAGGGCATATATTATCGTCTGTAATTTTAGGTTTTATAGGTATAAGTTTTGGACTAGCTGTTAATAAATTAGAAATTTTTGAAGCTACAAGAGCTGGTATTGCAAGTTGGTTTCTTATATGTTTTGGTTTAGTATATTTTGCTTGGGGTTTAAAAAGAGCATTTGATAAAAAACATTCTCATAAACCTTTTAGCACAAAAGGTAATTTAACTTTTTGGGCAATTTTTATAATTTTTGTATTAGGTCCTTGTGAGCCACTTATACCAATTTTAATATATCCTGCAGCAAAAGGTAGTATAGTTCATGCAATAGGTGTAGCACTCGCTTTTGGTCTAGCAACACTTATTACAATGCTTTCAGTTGTGATGTTAAGTTATAAAGGGTTTGGTAAATTTAGTTTTGCAGGAATGGAACGATTTTCCCACGCAATAGCAGGTTTTATTGTGTTTATGTGCGGGTTCTCTGTTAAATTTTTAGGACTTTAATAATGGATAAAAACGAAAAACGAAAAGTTATGTTAAATGCTTTTGCTCAATCTACATATTTGGGTATTCAGTTTGCAATTCTGATTGTTGCTTTTGGATATCTTGGTTATATTTTAGATGGTAAGCTAGATAAAGAACCTTTGTTTATGATAATTTTCGGGCTGATAGGTTTTGTTTTAGCATTTTATAATATTGTAAGGAATGTAAAATAAGTTATAGCGAAACAAGCGGGGATGCCCCTGGCATTGTTATGTAGATAGTTTAAAAAAAAAGGAGTGCGCTTCGCACATGATAGTAGATAGTTTGGAACATCATATATTGGATCATGCTCGGTTTCACCTAAATATTTTTGGGTATAATATGAGCATCACAGATCATCTCATTTTTATAACAGCGATGAGTATCCTTATGCTTATTGCATTCCCTATAATAGCAAGGTTAAAACATTGGAAAATCAACAGTCTTATCGAGGTAATGGTACTATTTGTAAGAGACGATATTGTTATAGCATCTATGGGTAAAGAAGGCGAAAAATATACTCCGTATTTCTGCACTCTATTTTTTATGATTTTAACAACAAGTTTAGTAGGAATGATACCGTTTTCAAAAACAGTAACGGGAAATTTATCGGTTACGGGTGGTTTGGCTCTTACGACATTTTTACTTGTTAATTTTATGGGTATAAAAGAACAGGGTTTGATTAAATATATAAAATCTTTTGTACCGGCTGGCGCACCACCACTATTAGCACCATTGATGTTTGTGTTAGAAATTATTGGTTTGTTTACAAAAACAATCGCACTTGCTATCCGACTTTTTGCAAATATGATAGCAGGACATATTGTTGTAATTTGTTTTATATCGTTAATTTTTATTTTTACACAAATGAATTTAATTAGTGGATTAATAACAATACCACCTTCTGTGGGTATGTCTTTATTTGTTAATTTATTAGAAATTTTGATTATTTTTATACAAGCGTATATTTTTACATTTTTAACAGCAATATTTACAAGTATGGCAATACATGAACATTAGTTTTTAAGAACAAAATTTAACTAGAAACAAGGAGAATTATTATGGAAATGGCAAATATGGGTGCAGCAATAGGTGCTGGACTAGCAATTATAGGTGCAGGTATTGGTATCGGTATACTAGCATTTGCAGCTTTACAAGGGATAGCAAGACAGCCAGAAGCAATTAAAGATATAAGAGCTAATATGCTTATAGCGGCAGCGCTTATTGAGGGGTTAGCCTTCTTAGCTTTAATTATATGCTTGTTAGGTATTTTGAAATAATTTTGAGTTCTTTTTCATTTTTCTGCTCCTAAAGTCCCGCTACTCCTTCGGAGTATTCGCTGAATGGACTAGTCGTCGCAGAGAAAATAAAAAATAATCTCAAAATAATTTCAAAGGGAGAATAAAATGGAGCACTTACTGGAACCTCACTTCGGGCTTATGTTCTGGACGATATTAAATTTCTTTTTATTAGTTTTCTTGCTTGGTAAATTCGCATGGAAACCAATGATAAAAGCTATCAATGATAGAGAAAATAGAATATCTTCAGATATAAGTTCGGCAGAAAAAAATCGTCAGGAATCTGAAAAATTAAAAGCAGAGATGGACGAAGGTCTAAAGAAAATTAAGAAACAATCCGACAAGCTTATAAAAGAAGCTAAGGAACTTGGCGAAAAAAATAAAGAAGAAATTTTAATAACAGCCAAAGAACAAGCACATAAAATTATTCAATCAGCTAAAGGCGATATTGAAATTGAAAAACAAAATGCAATAAAACAAATACAGACAGAAATGTCTAATGTTGTAATATTGGCTTCTGAAAAATTAATTGGTAAAAATTTAGATTCAAAAGATAATAAAAAGTTTACAGAAAAGGTTATATCGGAGTTAGAAAAGAATTAGGTGGCTAAAAAATATTAATAGAATAAGTGTTATATAGTCACGGAAACAAGGAAAAAAGAATGCAACCAGCAGATGTAATAGTAGCAAAAAGATATGCAAATGCATTTAGCTTATTAAATAAAGATTTGGATTTGCTTAAAAAATCTTTCACCGTTTTGCAAGAAACGGCGACAGCACTTGATATTGGGAAAGATTTTTTAAGCAACCCAACATTACATAAGGAGTCAAAGCTAAAAATAATGAGCGAAGTTTTACAAGATGCAGATGTTAATGTAAGAAATTTCATTTTAGTTTTGATAGAAAACAATCGTTATAACCTTTTAACCCCGATATTAAAAGAGATAGAAAATATTATTTACAAAAGTCAAAACATAGTTCGTGCTGGTATAGCCGTAGCATTTGAAATTTCATTACAAGAACAAAAAGAAATAGAAAAGCAATTAGAAAAAATTTTAAATAAAAAATTAGAAAGCAAATTTTCAGTAGATAAAAGTTTACTAATGGGTTTTAAAGCCCATGCGGAAGATATACTTATAGATGCATCACTTGCAAATAGCTTAATACAACTTAAACAAGATTTAAAAGAGGAATAAACCTATGATAAGACCAGAAGAAATAACAAATATAATAAAACAAAAAGTAGAACAATTTGATAAATCTGCCGACATATCCGAAACAGGCACAGTACTATCTGTTGGTGATGGTATTGCTCGTGTTTACGGGTTAAAAAATGTAATGGCATCGGAAATGTTGGAATTTCCTAATGGTGTAAAAGGACTTGCCTTAAATTTGGAGCAAAACAATGTAGGTTGTGTGTTAATGGGTGATGAAACCTTAGTAAAAGAAGGCGATACCGTTAAAAGAACCCAAACAATTATGAGTGTACCTGTAGGCGAAGCATTAATTGGACGGGTAGTAAATTCTTTAGGTGAAGCAATCGATGGTAAAGGTGAAATAAAAGCAACAAATATTAACCCAGTAGAAGTTGTCGCACCGGGTGTTACAGAAAGACAACCAGTTAAACAACCGCTTGAAACTGGTATTAAAGCTATAGACTCTATGGTACCAATAGGTAGGGGTCAAAGAGAACTTATTATCGGCGATAGACAAACAGGTAAAACAGCTATTGCGATAGATACAATTTTAAACCAAAAAAATCAGCCAAAAGATACAAGACCAATATGTATATATGTAGCAATTGGTCAAAAACAATCCACCGTGGCACAAGTTGTTCAAACTTTTGAAGAACATGGTGCTATGGATTATACTATTGTGGTTTCTGCGGGTGCGTCTGAACAAGCATCATTACTTTACTTAGCACCATATACTGGTTGTGCTATGGCAGAATATTTCTTGTGGAAAGGTAAAGATGTTTTAGTTATTTATGACGATTTATCAAAACATGCACAAGCATATAGACAGATGTCTCTTTTATTAAGAAGACCTCCAGGAAGGGAAGCATATCCTGGTGATGTTTTCTATTTACATTCAAGACTTTTAGAAAGAGCATGTAAATTAAGCAAAGAAAATGGGAGCGGTTCTATAACAGCGCTTCCTATAATCGAAACACAAGCTAATGATGTTAGTGCATACATTCCAACCAATGTAATTTCTATTACAGATGGACAAATTTATTTAGAAAGTGGACTTTTCAATAGTGGTATAAGACCAGCGGTTAATGTTGGTTTATCTGTATCTCGTGTGGGCGGAAGCGCACAAAGAAAATCTATGAGAAAAGTTGCCGGTAGTTTGAGAATAGACTTGGCACAATATCAAGAATTAGAAGCATTTTCACAATTTGCATCAGAGCTTGATAAAGAAAGTCAAAAACAGCTTTCTCGTGGTCAGCGAATGAAAGAACTTTTAAAACAAGGTCAATATACACCAATGTTAACTAGCCATCAAGTATTAGTATTATTTGCTGGTACTCAAGGTTATGTTGATGCTATTGAGCTCAAAGATGTAAGAGATTTTGAAATGCAATTAATAGATACAGCAAAAAGAAAATATTCCAAAGTGTTAGAAGAAATAGAAACACAACCAGAACTATCAGAAAAGTTGATAGCACAAATGAAAAAAATAGTAGAAGAAGTAGCAAAAAGTTATGTAGGAGAAATAATTAATGAAGATAAATAAGAAACAAAAATTTTTAGTAACCGGCGGAGCTGGTTTTGTAGGTAGTAATATAGCAATGGAACTTCAGGCACAAGGTCATGAAGTTGTAGTAATGGACGATTTTTCGTCTGGAAATTATAATAACCTAATAGGTTTTAAAGGCGATATAATTTCTGAAGATATTTATGAATGTGTACCAGCTAACGATAATTTTGATGCAATTTTTCACGAAGCAGCAATTACAGATACCACCATTATGGATCAAAAACTTATGATGGAAGTTAATGTAGAAGCATTTAAAAATATTTTATATTTTGCTAAAGAAAACAATATACCAAAAGTAATTTATGCATCAAGTGCTGGTACATATGGTAATGGTAAATGTCCTATGAAAGAAAGTCATAAAACAAAACCAGAAAATGTTTACGGCTTTTCTAAACTTATTATGGACAATGTAGCAATGAAATTTGCAAAACAAAATAAAGATATCACAATTGTCGGTTTAAGATATTTCAATGTTTACGGACCGGGCGAATATTATAAAGGTAAAACAGCAAGTATGATGTTTCAATTATACAACCAAATGGTAGCTGGAAAAAGACCAAAAATATTTAAACACGGCGAACAAGAAAGAGATTTTGTTTATATTAAAGATGTTTTAAAAGCTAATTTATGTGCATTAAAAAATGCAAAAAAATCTTGTGTGGTGAATGTTGCAACAGGCAAACCACGAGATTTTAATGATGTGGTGAAATGTCTAAACAAAGGTTTAAAAACAGATTATAAAGCACAGTATATTGAAAATCCATATCCGTTTTATCAGTTGAAAACTCAGGCAGATATGACAAAAGCAAAAGAGCTTATAAAATATACACCAAGCTATTCTTTAGAAAAAGGTATAGCAGATTATGTGAAAGTATTAGAAAGTCGATAAACTCAAAAAACAGGAGCGATATAAAATGAAAAAAATAGTGACTTATTTATTTATTGTAATAATTGTTGTGATATCCACTGTATTTTTGTTGAAAAACATAAGCAATAAAAATATTCATAAATCAGAGCAACAATATTCTAGTTGGAATGTAGAAGTTCCTGAAGTTAGAGAGCTTGTTAATATATTATTTGCTATAACTCCAGAAGGACTTGCTGGAGATTTGAAGCTTTATAGGGTAATGGATGAGGGTCTAGAGTATAGAGAGTATTATAAAGATGTTTTAGAGCATTTTACTCCTTTTAGGGAACATCCTACTGCTAAAAAATTTAAAGAAATAGTAGAGCATGGTACACGAGATGAAAACTATTTTAAATTTAATTTAGCTAGTTTCTATTATTCTTTTGATGGAAATAAAATCATACAGAAAATTGACAGAAGAAGTGGTTTAGAAAAACATATTTCTGGATTAGAAGATTTTGCTCTAAAATCTAATTTTCGTGAATTCTATAAAAAACATCAAAATTTTTATAAGAAGATTATTCAGGACCAAAAAAAAGCGACACCAGTAGATAAACAATGGTCGTGGTTAGAGAGTCAATTTTCAAATAAAATCGATGAATATAATATACTAATATCTCCACTTGTATATGGATTTCATTGTACCGAGCGTATTGAAAATGACGGTCATACGGAGATAGTAATGTCTATAAATGCTCCTGGTAACCTTGAAAGCAATATAGGAGAAGATTTACAAAGAACTATATTTACAGAGATTGATCATAATTATGTTAATCCTGTTTCCGATAAATATAAAGATGATATTGATATTGCTTTTAAAAATAGGAAAGTATGGGTAAAATCAGATAAATTTAATGAGTCGTATGGAAATAAAGGATACCCTCTTTTTAATGAATACATGACTTGGGCTGTGTTTTTGCTCTATATACATGATACTAGCTCAAAACAAGTTTTATTAGAAGCAGAAGATATAACTATAAAATTTATGGAAGAGAAAAGAAAACTTATTAATTTTGGAAATTTCTATGAAGAGTTATTAAGAATTTATAAAAAGAAGAAAAAGGGTGAAAAAATTTCAAATTTATATCCCCAAATTATTGAATGGTCTTCAAAACAAAACTAAAAAAATAGTTTTGTTAAAAAAAGGAGTGTACTTTACACATGGCAGATTCACTTAGGGACATAAGAGAAAATATTAAGAATGTAAAAAACATTCAACAAATTATGAACACTATGAAGATGATAAGTTCCGCGCGGATAAAAAAAGCGCAAGGACAAATATTATCTTCTCGTCCCTTTGCAACCAAAATGCGAGATATGTTGCACGAACTAGAAATAGATGCAAAAGAAAATGATTCGCCGATAAAAGATAGCTGGGCTTATAGTTTTTTTGAAAATTTACCAAACACAGATAAAAATGTTATCGGAATAATACTCGTAACTGCAGACAAAGGGCTTTGTGGTGGTTTTAATGCGGTATTAATAAAAGAAGCCTTGGATATAATTTCTAAAAACAAAGATAAAAAAATATATCTATTTTTAATGGGTAAAAAAGGTAGAGATTTCCTAGGCAAACTAGATAATAAAAATATAGAAATTGTATATGAAGCAGTAGATATTTTCCCTAAAATAAATTATGCAAATGCAACTCTTTTAGGCGATAATTTAGTAAAAACATATTTAGAAAAAAAGCTCAGTAAAGTTTATTTAGTGTTTAATGAATTTAAGAGTATGGCTTCTCAGCGTTTAATATCGCAAGAACTTTTACCATTTAACTTTAGCGATTTGGAAGCAGAACATCCAAACATTAAAAGCAATTTTTTATTTGAACCTAATGAAAGAGCATTTTTTGAACTGCTCCTTCCAAGGTATATAAAAGTACAGTTATACAGATTTTTATTAGAAAGTCAGGCAGCAGAACTTGCAGCACGGCTTTTAGCAATGGACGCAGCAGGTAAAAATGCTGGGGATATTGTGGAAGAATTAAGTTTGAAACTAAACCGCACCCGTCAGGAACTTATTACATCGGAACTATCAGAGATTATCGGCGGTGCAGAAGCTTTAAAATCTTAGTGGGCAATGCCCACAGATATATTGCCTTCGGCTTAAATTCTTTTCCTCTCCCTTTGGGAGAGGACGACTAGCCAAAAAGGCTAGCGAGGTGAGGGCTATGTTTCAAAAATTTAAAAACTCATAAGGAAATAAAAAATTATGGCAAACAACAAAAACATAGGAAAAGTTATACAGGTTATCGGTCCTGTTTTGGACATCGAATTTAAAGACGGCAATTTACCTGCTATCTATAACTCTTTAGAAATAGAAATTAAAGGGAAAGATAAAATCGTAGCAGAAACTGCTCAGCATTTGGGCGACAATATTGTAAAAGCAATAGCATTATCTTCAACCGAAGGTTTAAAAAGAGGTGTTGAAGTTTTAGATACTGGCGCACCTTTAAGTGTACCAGTGGGCGAAAAATGTTTAGGTAGATTAATGGATGTTTTAGGTAATCCAAAGGATCATCATGGTAAAATAGATACCCCACATTCCGCTCCTATTCACAGACAAGCACCAAGCTTTAAAGATCAAAGCACAGAACCAGAAATTTTTGAAACTGGTATTAAAGTTGTAGACCTTTTAGCACCATATCAAAAAGGTGGTAAAGTTGGTTTATTTGGTGGTGCTGGTGTTGGTAAAACAGTTTTAATGATGGAACTTATCAACAATGTTGCAAAAGAACATAGCGGAAGTTCAGTTTTTGGTGGTGTGGGCGAAAGAACCAGAGAAGGAAACGACTTGTGGTTAGAAATGAAAGAATCCAAACTAAAAGACGGCAGTTCCGTTTTAGATAAAACCGTTCTAGTTTATGGGCAGATGAACGAATCGCCCGGTGCAAGAGCAAGGGTTGGTTTAACAGCATTAACCCAAGCAGAATATTTTAGAGATCAAAAAGGACAAGATGTTTTACTATTTATCGACAATGTTTTCAGATATGTTTTAGCAAATGCAGAAGTTTCTGCACTTTTAGGTAGAATGCCAAGTGCTGTTGGTTATCAGCCAACATTAACAACCGAAATTGGTATGTTGCAGGAAAGAATTACATCTACCCAAAAAGGTTCTATAACAAGTGTGCAAGCAGTGTATGTACCAGCCGACGATATGACAGACCCTGGTGTAGCAAATACATTCTCTCACTTAGATTCTACTACTGTTTTATCACGACAAATTGTGGAGCTTGGTATTTATCCAGCGGTTGATCCGCTGGATTCTACGAGTAGAATTTTGGACCCTAATATTGTAGGTGCAAGACATTATAAAGTATCGCAAGATGTTAAAAAGATACTTCAAAAATATAAAGAGCTTCAAGATATTATTGCTATTTTGGGTATTGAAGAATTATCTGAAGAAGATAAAAAAGTTGTATATAGAGCAAGAAAAATACAGAAGTTTTTATCCCAGCCGTTCTATGTTGCAGAAAGTTTTAGTGGTAAACCGGGCAGATATGTAAAACTTAAAGATACCATTGATAATTTTGAAGCATTAATTAAAGGTCAGTACGACGATATACCAGAACAAGCATTTTATATGGCTGGTAGTATAGAAGATGTGCTCAAAAAAGCAGAAGAAATGAAACAAGGTACTTAAGTAAGTGTCATTCTCAGCCGAAGGCTGGGAATCCAGTAAATATAAAGGAAAAAACAAATGGCAAAAAAATTAAAACTGGCAATTGTAACACCGCAAAAGCAAATCGTCCAAAGAGACGATATAGATTTTGTATCTATACCGGCTCATAATGGTGGTATGGGCATTTTGCCAGGACACCTACAATGTGTTGTAAAATTAGAGCCAGGAATTTTAACCTATAAAGCCGATAAAAAAGACGAAGAATTTGCGGTAATGGGCGGTTTCGCCGAAGTGTTAGACAATGTTGTGAGTGTTTTTGCCGAAAGTGCAGAGCTTGCAAGCGAAATTGACGAAGAAGCAAGTAAACAAGAAGTGGCAAAACAAAAAAAATTATTATTAGAAAAGCATCCAAGTTTAGATGTTGATGCAGCACAACTTGCAATTAAAAAAGAAATTGTAAAGATGCAACTCAAGAGAAGAAGATCAGGCAGATAAAAATTATCAGTAAAGTTTTTAAAAGAACCCCCAATCTCTAAAAGAGAGATTGGGGGTTCTTTCTTCCTAGCCCGACTAGTGGGATTAGGGAATGTATTTCAAGAATCTTTTTCTCCCTTTAGTAAAGGGAGTGCCTGAACGATAGTGAGGGCGAGGGTTTTAATGTTTCGAAACATAAAACCCCCGATATTTGTTAACACAAATACCACCCCCTTTTTGAAAGGGGGAAAAAGAAATGAGATTGCCACGGCAAATAAATTTGCCTCGCAATGACAAATAGATTTAACTAAAAAAATCGTAAATTTAACCAACAGATGAAGTAAATAGGTTTCGGTATGCCTGCAAAGCAATAATAGTCTTTGCATCTTTTATCTTGCCGTCATCAATCATTTTCAACGCAGTTTTTAATGGGAAAAGTTTTATGTTTAAAAATTCATCATCATCTGGTTTCGCAATACCTTTTACCAACTTGTCTGTATAATAAATATGTATAACTTCGTCCGAAAAGGCGCAACATGGGTAAAAAACTAAAAGTTTTTTCATGTTTTTTGCAGTATACCCAGTTTCTTCCAACAACTCCCGTTTTGCATTAGAAATAGGGGTTTCTTTTTTGTCTATTTTGCCCGCAGGAATTTCCCACATAGCCTTGCCAACAGGGTATCTAAATTGTTGTACAAGTAAAACTTTACCGTCGATAATAGCCAAAACACTACTTGCACCATTATGCACCAAATATTCTCGTTTAGCTGTTTTACCATTGATAAGTTTTACAGTGTCCACATTAAAGCCAACAACGCCACGATACAAACTTTTTTTGGCTACTTTTTTTTCTTTTAATTTACTATACTTTATCATAAGACTTCTGTTTACCTCGAACATAAATTATAAATATATAATAGCAAACTATGAAACAAGAATTTGTACATCTACATAATCACACTGAATATTCTTTGCTAGACGGTATGCTTCGTTTTTCTAAAAAAGGCGAACCGTCCAGCTTCCTATCCAATGTAAAAAAACACGGCATGCAAGCACTTGCTATGACAGACCATGGCAATATGTTTGGTGCTATAGAATTTTATAAATGTTGTAAACAAACAGGCATAAAACCAATTATCGGTTGTGAAATTTATGTAGCAAAAGATCATAAAGATAAAAAAGATAATAAGATGGCTCATCTAGTTTTACTTGTAAAAGATTTTAAGGGTTATCAAAATTTAATGCAACTTGTTTCAAAAGCTTGGCTAGAAGGTTTTTACTACAAACCGAGGATAGATAAAGAACTTTTATCAAAATATTCCGAGGGTTTAATAGCACTTTCTGCCTGTTTAAAAGGCAGTGTAACACAGCTTTGTGTGAAAGGCGATATAGAAGGAGCTTGTAAAGAAGCACTTGAATTTCAAAAAATCATGGGTGAAGGCAACTTTTATTTAGAACTTATGGATCATGGCATAGAAGATGAGAAAAAAGCTTTAAAAGGTTTACTTGCTGTATCCGAAAAAACAGGAATACCAGTAGTCGCTACTAACGATTGTCATTACGAAAAAAAAGAAGATGCTAAAATTCACGATATCCATTTATGTATTTCTACCGGTGCAACACTTGAAGATGAGAAAAGATTTAAAATGGAAACACACGAACTCTATTTTAAAAGCCCGCAAGAAATGAAAGAGCTTTTTTCCAAAACACCTCAAGCAATAGAAAACACAGTCAAAATAGCAGACAAATGTAATTTGGAATTACCAAAAGAAGGGTTTGTGCTTCCACATTTTGATATCCCAGAAAATTTTAAAGATACGGCCGAATATTTAAAAGATTTATGTTATAAAGGGTTAACTGCAAAGCTTAATGGTGCAGGCATATCAGATGAATATAAACAACGACTGGATTACGAACTTGGCATTGTTAATAGTATGGGTTTTGGAAGCTACTTCTTAATAGTTGCAGACTTTATAGATTATGCTCGTCAACAAAATATACCTGTTGGACCAGGTCGTGGTTCTGGTGCTGGTAGTATGGTTGCATATTCTTTAAATATTACAAAAGTGGATCCTATTATAAACGGCTTACTTTTTGAAAGATTTTTGAACCCAGACAGGGTTTCTATGCCTGACCTTGATATAGACTTTTCAGACGATGGACGGGAAAAAGTTATAAAATATGTGCGAAAAAAATACGGCGAAAAAAATGTAGCACAAATTATCACTTTTGGTACTATGAAAGCAAAACTTGCTCTTCGAGATACTGCAAGAGCAATGGGTATAAGTGTTGCAGAAACTAATCGAATTGCAAAAATGATACCAAACACTCTTGATGCCACTGTTGATATGGCAATGAGGCAAAAAGAAATAAAAGCCGAAATAAAAAAAGATAAAAAGATAGAACAATTATTTGAATATGCCAGCAAAATGGAAGGTTTAAAAAGACATACTGGTGTTCATGCTGCTGGTATTGTTGTAACAAGGGACGAGGTTGTAAAATATACACCACTTTCAAAAGGTTCAAAGCAAGTTATAACAACACAATACGAAGGCGAAACACTTGTAGATTTAGGTCTTTTAAAAATAGACTTTTTAGGTTTGCGGACTTTAAGTGTTATAGAAAGAGCAACAAAATTTATAAAAGAAATGCGTGGTATAGATATTAATATAGACAAAATACCACTTGATGATAAAAAAACATTTCAACTTTTAACTTCGGGACATACTATCGGGGTATTCCAGCTAGAAAGTAGCGGTATGAGAGATCTTGTTAAAAGGCTAAAACCAACCGAATTTGCAGATATTTCTGCACTTGTTGCTTTGTATCGTCCAGGACCAATGCAAAGTGGTATGTTGGAAAGTTTTGTAAAAAGAAAACACGGTAAAGAACAAGTTAAGTACGAACATCAAATGATGGAAACTATATTAAAAGAAACTCACGGTACTATGGTTTATCAAGAACAGATTATGGAAATTTCTAAACGGCTTGGTGGGTTTAGTCCTGGTGAAGCGGACACTCTTAGAAAAGCTATGGGTAAGAAAAAGTTAGACTTGCTTGAAAAATCCCGTGAAAGTTTTATTAAAGGTTGTGCCGTAAATAAAATTACCAAACCAATTGCAGAAAAAATATTTAACCAAATGGTTCAATTTGCGGGTTATGGTTTTAACAAATCGCATTCGGTGGCATATGCTTTAATTTCTTATCAAACAGCTTATTTAAAAGCTAACTATCCAACAGAATTTATATGTTCTGCAATAACTTCAGAAATAGGACATAGTTCTATAGATGCGTCCGATAAAGAAAATAGGATGTTAAATTATTTGCAAGATGCGAAAAGAATGGGACTTAAAATTTTTGGTCCAGATGTACAAAAATCTAAGCAAAAGTTTAATATAGAAGAGCAACCTGACGGCACAGAAGCTATAAGATATGCTTTAAGTGCTGTAAAAAATGTCGGTACAGAAGTTTGTAAACAAATAGTAGCTTCTCGAGAAAAAAATGGCGAATTTAAAAATTTAGACGATTTTTGTATGCGTCCAGATATAAAAAATATAAATAAAAAAGCGATAGAATCTTTAGCAAAATGCGACGGGTTAAGTAGTTTATTTTCTGGTATGAAACCAGAAGCCAGTAAAGCATATGTTTTAGAAAATTTAGAAGAAATTGTAGATTCTTCTGCAAAATATAAAAGTCAAAGAGAAAGCTTGGAAGGTGGACTTTTTGGCGGTGGTGATATTTCCAAAATAGGGGCGGGTAAACTTAAGTATGATGCGAAAAAGGCGAAGCCTTTTTCGCAATCTGAAACCTTAGCATTGGAAAAAGAAGTGTTAGGTGTGTATATTTCTGGACACCCTATTGTTAAAATACGAGAAAAAATTGGCAAGCTTGTACCTTTCACGGTTGAACATGTTATAAATAGTAAAAGAGAAAAAAATTATAATCTTTTATGTGTAATTTCTCGTATGCGAAAAAAGCAAACACGAACAAAACAAAACTGGGCACAATTAACTGTGGAAGATGAAACTGGTCAAATAGTTTCAAATGTATTTCCACGGGTTTATCATGGGTTGGAAGAAAAATTAGTGGTAAATCAACCATTAATATTAAAAGCAAATGTTAAGTTTGACGAAATGGGAACTGCTGAACTTATGATAACAGATGTAGAAAATATCGCTAATTTGGTGGTTGGACGAAGTAAATCGCTTATTATCAAAATAACCAAAAAACCAGACAAAAAACAAATAGAACAGCTAAAACAAGAGCTTGCTAAAAAAAGAGGTATAGTAGATGCATATTTAGCCATTTCAGACGATAAAAATAAAGAAACTCTAATAGGTTTAGACGGCAAAATAGGCATTCATATGGAACTTTTGAAGTATATCGAGAAAACCTTCGGACTGCAGAATTGGACTGTAAAATAGTAATTATTAAAAATAATGTAAAAAAACTATTGCAAAAGACTAGACGATTTAATACACTTTTCTTGAGGATACATAGTTTAGATTAATATAAGAAATTTTTTTAGGAGGAATTCAAAATGGCAGAAAAAGTATTAAAAGTAGGATTAGAAATGGAAAACGACCATATTTATTGGATAGATAAAGATGGTGACATTTCATGTGTAAAAGCTGCAAGAGGAAGAAAGAAACAAGGCAAAGCAAAAAAAGCAGCAAAATGCGGAATTAAAAAAGATAATAAAAAGTTCATCTACTTTGTGAAGAAAGGTGATATTTATCAAGCAAAAAGAGTAAACAGCTAATTTTTACTCAAGTTTTTGAGCGAGAATTTTGTCAAAGGCAACCTTAAATACTCGGGGGTAAACCCCACTCACGGTATTCTACGGTTGCCTTTTTCGTATTCTCATCTCAAAACCTTGGCAAAAATTTTGTGTTATGTTTTTATAAAAATATATAAACAACGACAAATGTAAAAAAAACCCGTTCTTAAGAATGGGGTTTTTTGTATAATACAAATATGAATAAAAAGAGTTCTTTACCGCACACACACACACACATTTCTGTCATTCTGAGCGACTAACAGGAGCCGAAGAATCTTTTTCTTTAAGCACTTCTAAAAACCAAGATCTTTCGACTTCGCTCATAAAACTCGCTTCGCTCAAGATGACAAATAATTTTAAAGGCTTTACTTTAATAGAACTTTTAGTGGTAATACTTATAGTAGCAATACTCGCCAGTATTGCATTACCAAAATATATGGTAGCAAGAGATAAGGCTCATCTTAGTGGTTTAATGACAATAGGTAAAAATGTTAATGATGCACTAGATAGAAGAAGTTTGTTTGATAGCCAGGACGATATTACTGCTTTGAATTTAATAGATATAAGTTTCAAAAAATATGATGGAACTGATTGTACAGGTGGTTACTGTAGCATAAAAGTATCTGGTAAGGATTATAGTCTACATCCTCGTTTGAATGATGGTGGTATTGGTAAAAATCGCACTGTATTCTATTCTAATACTAACATGTCTTTTGGAGCTTATGTTGTTTCTGTAGATGCATATGACCCCTCTTATAATCATGAACTTTTTTGTTATCAACTCGGATCATACATAAATCCAACTATAGATAGATGTATAAAACTAGGTAAAAGCATGGGTGCAAGTTGTGGAACTTCAGGAAATATTACTTGTACTTGGTAAAAATTTTTAACCACCTTAAAATATAAAACACCCCTATCCTTGGCTAGGGGTTCTTTGTCATTGCGAGGCGATGTTAAGGGGCGTCGAGGCTCTCGACCGCCGTGGCAATCTCATTTCTTTATCCTCTCCCTCGTATATAGGGAGAGGACGACTGGTTGTAAAAAACAACCAGCGAGGTGAGGGTAAATATTTCTTCTCTTCCCGCCCGATCAGTGGTAGTACGAAATGTATTTTAAGAATATGAGAAGTCTTGTTTTGATTTGTAAATTTTTTAAATATAAGTTTGCACTAGCAAACAACTAGTTCACTACGCGAAGCGAAAATGTGTGTGCGACTCGCACTTATTTATAAAATTAGGTTGTATTTGCTAAAATATAATTATGGAACAAATATTAGAAGGCAAAACACTTGCCAAAAAAATTAGAGAACCACTCGCTGAAAAAGTCAAAACAATTTCTGCGAAACTTGGTCGAGATATAAATTTACTTGGCATTTGTAATAAAAAAGATTATGCCTCCTCAATCTATATGCAAAAAGAAGTCAAAGCTGCTGAAAAGCTTGGCATAAAAGGCAAAATTATAGAAATAGATGACAATACCAGTGTGGAAGAATTTATAGAAATTATAAAAACCGCTTCAGCTGATAAAAATTTGGACGCATTATTAATAGCTCGTCCATTACCAGAAAAACTAGAAAATTCAAATTACACAAAACATATAAACTCCCTAATAGATATCGATGGTATAAGCATTGATAATATGGGTAAACTTTATATATGTAAAACATTTGACGATGTAAAAAATATAAATGGGTTCGTGCCTTGCACAGCGCTTGCTGTTGTGAAACTTTTGGAATATCATAATATAGATGTTAATGGTAAAGAAATTGTAGTTTTAGGACGATCAATAACAGTGGGCAAACCGCTAGCACATATGCTTTTAGCTAAAAATGCAAGTGTGAAAATTTGTCATTCTCGTACAAAGGATATTACCAAAAGTTTATCCACAGCAGATATTGTAATTTCTGCCATAGGTCGTGCAAAATTTTTGAAGAAAGAAATGTTAAAACCAAACACTATCGTTATAGATGTAGGTACTAATGAAGATGAAAAGGGGAACTTTTGCGGAGATGTAGATTTTGAAAATATCAAAAATTTTGCATCTGCCATCAGTCCTGTGCCAGGTGGTGTTGGACCTGTAACACTTGCCTGTCTGTTGGAAAATATAGTAATATCTGCAGGTAGGAACATTTAAAACTTACATATAAAAGAAGGTAGTTTATGAGATTTTTATTAATAATTTTCGCTTTAGTTTTAGTTATTGGTTGTGCCTCAACTAGCCAAAAAGAACAAGATTTTAGTACAAAAAAAGTATATCTAGAAGAAGATTTAATAAGCCCCAAAAAAGCAACACTCACAGACGATGAAAAACGAAAAGTGGGACCGCAAGATGAGTCTGAATATATATTTGATGTATATTCTGACAAAGAAGTAAATGTGTATAAATTTGACGAGTATAATCAACCAATAGTGCCTGGTGTGCCACAAGAAAAAGAATATAAAAAACCAGTTAAAGAAGATGGTAAGGTTGTTGCTAATCGGTTATGGGAAAAACCAGCACGAACTAAACCTTAAAATATTTTTTTTGACCAAGTTCAGGTTTATCAGAAAAAACTGCATCAATATGCAGTTTTTTCATTTTATCAAAAATTTTTTCGTCATTAACGGTGTATGCAAAAACTTGTATTTTGTTTTTATGTGCAGTTTCTACAATTTTTTTATTAACACGATTTTTACTTATATGTACACTACTTGCTTTTAATTTTTTTGCTTCTTTTAAATCAAATATTTTTGTCGAATATCCTATGTTTATTTTACTATCTAAAGCTCTAACATTTTGCAAAGTCTTATAAGAAAAACCAGATATGCAAACATTGTTTTGAAAATCAGATTTGTAAATTTCTTTTAACACAAAATATTCTATATTTTGATATCGCTCATCATCATTTTTAATTTCTACACAAACAAAACAATGTTTGCCTAAAAGTTTTAAAACTTGTGCTAAAGTTGGTATGTGTTTTTTAAGATTTTTGTAGGGAGTATTTATAATTTCTAAATTTTTATTAAAAAGTCGTTTCAAATTATAATCGTGATGCACGACAATTTTATTATCTTTTGTTAAATGCACATCAAGTTCAAACATAGTACTACCCATACTTTTTGCAATAGCAAAAGATTTTAAACTATTTTCTTGCGAGTATGCACTCGCACCTCTGTGCGAAATAATATCCATAAAATTATTGTAGCAGGTTTTTAAGTTTTTCTAAATGAGTATCTGAAATATTCATACCCATTTTTGATACTCTACCTGCTTTTGGTCCGTGATAATCGGACCCTGCAAAAACTTGTAAATTATATTTTTTACATAAATCCAACAAATCTTGTTTCATTGTGGCTGAATGGGATGGATAATAAACTTCCACGCCATCCAAACCCATTTCTTTCCAAACTGGAAAGTTCCAATGTTCTTTAATAAGACCGGGGTGTGCCATAACCGCAATACCGCCTGCCTCTTTTATTGTGTAAATGGATTTTTTTAAAGTTGCACCAATAGGAGAAACATAACCTGCTTTTCCGGGCATTAAATAATTCCTAAACCCTTCGCCACGATTGGCTACTACTTTATTTATTTTTAGAACATCAGCGATATGCGCACGGGAAGCGGAAATTTTTACTCTATCAAAAACTTGTTGTTCTGTTATGTTGATACCAACTTGCACAAGTTGTGCGATACATTTTTTTACCCGCAAAATTCTATCTTCTCTGTTTTTTTTAAGAAGATTTAAAAGATTTTTATTTTTTGGGTCTATATTATAGCCCAAGATATGGGTATGTTCGTGTTCGTGGGTGGTGATTTCTACACCGGGGATAAATGGTATGTCTAATTTTTCCGAAAGTTCAATGGCCTTTTGTATTCCTTCTACACTATCGTGATCTGTAAGCGAAAAAAGCTCTAGCTGAGCTTTTTTCGCTTCAAATAAAATGTCTCTTACAGAAGATGTTCCGTCTGAGCAATTAGAATGAGTATGAAGATCTATTTTCGCCAAGGGCGACCTCTCTTTTTTTAACTAACTGTATTACACCAGTTCTGAAACATAGCCCTCACCTCGCTAGCTTTTTTGGCTAGTCGTCCTCTCCCAACGGGAGAGGAAACAATACACATCGCGAAGCGAAAGGGGTCTGTCGGCACTGCCGACTAGTCTACTCGTTCTACGCTTTTTACTTCTGGCACAACTTCTACAATTTTTTGTTCTACTACTGATTTAAGCGTCATTTGAGCGCTTGGGCAACAGCCACATCTGCCTTTAAGGCGAACTTGTACTATGCCGGTTTTTTCGTCGACATTTACTAATTCTAAATCTCCACCATCTGCTTGGAGGAAAGGTCTTATTTCTTCAATTACTTTTGCTACTTTTTCTTTCATTTTTGACACCCCTTAGTTAAATTATCTATCATAAATATTATAGCTTTTTTTAAAGCAGAGGAAAAATGACAAAACTATCAAAAGGCGACAAAGGTATAACAAATACCTTAACCAAAAAAAATGTAAGAAAAAGTAGCGATATTATTAAAACTCTCGCCTTTTTAGATGAAGCCGTCTGTTTTACAGGGCTTTTACGGACAAAAATAAGACCTTACACACTTAATAAAAATTTAGAAAATATTCAGCTAAACATTATGTCCGCTAGTGCCGTTTTGGCAGGCGATAAAAATAGTTTGAAAGAGCTAAAGGAATACACTGAAAATTTAACTAAAATTATATCGCAATTAGAAGCCCGTCTGCCAAAACGGCACAGTTTTATAGTGCCTGGTAAAAACGAGCAGGAATGTTTGTTTAATATAGTCCGTACGAAGATAAGAACAGCAGAAACTTATTGTGCTAGCACTAAATGTAGCCCAGTGGTCAAGCAATTTTTAAATAAAGCGTCTAAATATATATATTTACTTGGTATCAAAGTGTAAATAAAAGTTAACTTGTATATGTTGACTTATTATTTTATAATATTAGCTAGGTTTCTTTTTAAGGAGAAGTACAATGAGAAGAACTATATTTGTAATAATTTTACTTTCGGTAGCATTTCTGACAACACCAATATTGAATGCTGCGAAATATGCGAGCATATCGGTCAAACGAGGAAATGTTCGAACATGTCCTAGTATGGATTGTAAAATAAAATTTTATATGTGGAAATATACTCCTGTTGAAATGCTATCAGTTTCAGATGATAAACAATGGGTAGAAGTAAAAGAATTTGAAGGTTATCGAGGTTGGGTTCATAAAACTTTACTAACAGAAACTCCTGGTATGTCTGCCAAAGAAGATGCAAATGTAAGAAGTGGTGCAGGCGATAAAAACGATTCTTTATGGATAGTAAAAAAAGGATATAGTTTTAAATATTTAGAAAGACAAGGCAATTGGTACAAAGTAACAGACGATGCTGGCACAAGCGGTTGGATATATAACCGACTTTTATGGGGCTTTACAAAATACATAAAGTAAGGAAAAAAGAATGAAGAAGACAGTTTTATTAATAACATTAATCAGCTTAGTTGTAGGCGGATATTTTTTATACAACAATAAACAACAGCCAAGGTTTCATATAGCAGGACAGATAGAAGTTTCTGAAAGGTTGCAAAAAAGAGCAGAAGTGCCAAACAATACATGTTCTATCGTCGTAAAAAACGAAGCGGATGTACCTGTTGCAATAAAAAGAATAATAAATCCATCTTTCCCATTAGCTTTTGAAATAACCGAACAGGATTTGCTTATAGATGCACTCGGCGAAGATTTGAAAGTAGAAGTTTATATTAACAATCATGGCGAGTTGGGTGTTTTAAAAGCTGGCGATATTTTTTCAGAAGCAAGTGAAGGGTATAAAGCTAACAATAAAAATGTAGTTTTAGTGGCAGACAAAATGATAGGTATGCCAAGACTTGCAAGAGGATCAAGAGGGAATAACTTCTTTAAAACAGCCGCTAGATAGGCGAAAGGTTCGCCTCCCATTTTCGCTTCGCGATGCAGGTTGTTAACTTTTACTTCGTAAAAGTATGCTTGATTTAGGGGAAAAAAATGAAAAAAGTTTTAATTACTTCATTAACTTTACTATTAGGGTTTTCTTTTATAAATGCTTCAGAAGAAAACATCGAAAAATCAACACAAAAACAATGTACCTGTATAGAAGATTTAGAAAAGATATTTCTATTCCAAAACAAATTCACATTTGACGACGAAGGTAATCCTATCGCTGTAGCATCAACAGAACAAGACGACCAAAGTGGTTTGTCCGCTGGTGTGGAAGATGCATTAAGTGTTGTAAGTTTGGACCCTTTATATAGAGCTTTTGGTGGCGGTAAAGCTGACGACCCAGCAACAGTCATAAAAAAAGATACTGTTGCAGTATCAGAAAAAACTTTAAAACTTATGCGCTGGCGAGAACTTTTAACATATCTTAAAAAAGGAAAACCTTATTATGATTGTCAAAAAATCAAAAGAAATACTTACGACCCTACCGAAATAGAGCTTATGTTAATGGAATATAGTCCACAAACATTAAGATTTTTAAGATTTAGCGAAGCACAAACAGGAATAGATGGTTATTATAATAAAGCAATAAGAAGTGCGACATACATAATAAATGTTTTCAATATGAGGGGAAATGATTTAACAGCATTCTTGTTAGATTTTCATAATTCAATAATAATGACAAACTTATCTACCGAATTTCAAAGAGCAGTTACCCAAGCACAAAGGGAACATGCAGCAGATAATATTTACCAAAACTTCTTAAGAATTTCTGACGAGCATATAGCGTATTTGGAATCTGAAATGGAAAGATTGCATGCAGAAAGCGATGCCTTAAAAGAAGAAGCCAAAGAAGCTAAGAAGAACCAGAAAAAGTATGCTAAAGAAAGTACCGATTCGTTAACCTCTAGATTATTAAAATAAAAATTATTTTTCAGTTGATCGTGGGTGAAAGTTTTCGTGTTTTCGCTTAACGCTTTTTTTATCTATATGAGTATAAATTTGGGTGGTAGTAATATTTACATGCCCAAGCATTTCCTGTACACTTCGTAAATCTGCCCCGCCTTCAAGTATATGAGAAGCAAAAGTGTGTCTGAATAAATGCGGGTGAACCTTGGCAGATACACCTGCAAATTTAGCAAGACTATTTAAATCTTTCCAAATAGAAACTCTACTGATTTTTTCGCCTCTATTATTTAAAAATACTTCGCTTTGTGGTGATTTATTGATAAACTTTTTTTCTCGTTCGATTAAATATTGAATTAGCAATGTGCTAGCTTTTTTATTCATTGGCACCATTCTTTGTTTAGAACCTTTACCAAAAACTATAAGCCAATTTTCCTCGATATTCACATGTTCAAGCTGAAGATTAATAAGTTCTGACACTCGTATTCCTGCACCGTATAAAAGTTCTATCATACATAAAGTTCTAAGTTGGTTAAAGTTTGTTGGTTTAAAGTTTAATAGCTTTTCCATAGCCATCATTGTTAAGTTTTTTGGTATTTTTTGAGATAGTTTTGGCGGTCGTAAAGTTTCTGTTGGGTTTTTAGAAATTTTTTCGTCTATCATTAAATATTTATAAAAGTTTTTTACAGCACCCATATTTCTAAATATAGTTGCAGGGGATAATTTTTGATTTTTTAAATGCCAAAAATATTTATCTAAACTTACATTATCTGCTTTTATAGAGTTTAAATTTTCTTTATCGCAGTATGCCAAAAACTTTTTAATATCAGAAAAGTAGCTTAAAAAGGTATTTTTACTAACTTGCCTTTCAAGTGTTAGATAATCTTTATAATTTTCTAAAAGTTTTTGGCTATTCATATATTTATTCTAGCAGTTTTTTCTTTCCTCCCCCTAAAAGAGGGGGGAGGATTGAGGAGGGGGTGAATGTTTCAGCTTATAAGCAAATGAAACAGCCCCCTCTCCCTAACCCTCTCCCTCGTGGTGGAGAGGGAACAGAAGAAGCCCTCGTTCACAATAGTGAACGAGGGCTTCTTTTAAATCTAAGTTTTCACTAGAAAACGACTATCTTGTGTCGCGAAGCGAAAATACGAGGCGAGGTTCTCGCTTTATTTTTTAGCTTTAACGAAACAAGTGTTATGTAGTCACGAAAAAATAAAGGGCTAGCCCTTGGCTAGTGTAATCCGACTTTACATTTACCGCCACAACCACCTTCTTCGTTGTGTTTGTCTAATGATATTTTTTCTTCTTTTTTATATTCATCAATTCTTTTCATTAATTCGTCAAAATTGATTTTATCACTAGGCAACATCGGTCCGTCTACACAAGCAAATTTGTTTTTGCCATCTACATTTACCCTACAGCAACCACACATACCTGTGCCGTCTACCATAATTGGGTTCATACTGGAATATGGTTGAACACCATTCTTGCTCATTAATTGGCTCACGAATTTCATCATTATTAATGGTCCGATTATAAAGCCAGCTGTAATTTTTTCGCCACCGTCTATTGTTTCTTGCAATGCGTCTGTTACAAAACCTTTTTTGCCTACAGAACCATCATCTGTGCAAGGCACATAAACATCGGATACTTCTTCCATTTCTTTTTGCAAAATCAACAAGTCTTTATTTCTTGCACCGATAACAGATACTACTCTGTTGCCAGCATCTTTTAAAGCTTTTGC
>JABHZW010000022.1 GCA_018656005.1 Candidatus Pseudelusimicrobium marinum
AAGAAAAACAGCAATTAAAAGTCCTATAACGAGCTTTATTTTTAACATACATTTATTTTAGTAAATAAAAAACCCCTGCATAATATTTTTGCAGGGGGTTTTTAATAGGTTTTATATTATTTTATGCTCTAGTATAATCTCTATAAGATACTTGTATAATGTTTTCTGTTGTATTAATTGTTATTATAATTTGTGCATCTGGTATGTCTTTGCTGTATAAAGAGATCTTGATTATATTGTTTTCTTTGTTTTTTTCTATGCTTTCAACAAAACCAGTATTTGTTTTTTTATTATAGCTAAATTTTTCTATAATTTCTTCATTTGTAAAACTGAACAAACCTTCAGAAATCAAATTGAACATATTTAGCCAAGTAATCCTATGATCTTGCTTGCCGTTTTCATTATCCCAGCTTTGTAGCCAGTCAAGACTATCTGTGAAGAGAACATACTTATTGTTTGTTTGTGAATCTATTAATGTTTGAAGTTTCGAAAAGTTTGCACGAATATGATTTTTCATTTTATCAGTACAGTTTTCTTTCTCGAGAAGTTTTTCTAAGGTTACTTTTGCTTTTAATTTTTTGTCATAGTTTTCATAAGATTGTTCTATTTTAGTATTAACTAGCATACTTGTTTCGGCAGAAAACAATTCTGCTTTTGCAATTGGTGTTAGCAAGCAAACAATAGTTGTTGCTAATATTAATTTTGTTACTTTGTTCATTTTTATTCCTCCAACCCTTAGGTTAATATACTTATATTTTAGCTCTTACATAAAATACATACAAGGTACTTTAGTACTAGTTTTGTAGTAGTACTTTAGTACTAGTGTTTACGCAAGACATAGGTGAAATATATGTGCGATTCGCACTATATTCTCCCGAATTTCTTATATAAATCCTTAGCTGTAAAACTTATCATTGTAGGTCGTCCGTGTGGGCAGTGTAGTCCGTCGGAGCAGGTTTTTAAACTTTCAATTAAAACCTCGGCTTCTTTTTTACTTAATGCTTGGTTAGCCTTTACAGATTTTTTGCAAGAAAACAGTGCAATAGTATTTTTCTTAATTTCGTCCGTTACAGACTTTGGATCTGCCAAAAGTTCCGATAATGATGTAAACAAATCTGTAATTTCACTTTCATTAAATTTAAATACATTAGGGTAAGAATTTATTTTTAATACCGCATAAGATGCTTGAGAAATATCAAAACCAGCTTTTTTAAAAAACTCTCTCCAGCCCATAATATTATCTACACTGCTGGCTGGAAGTTTGACTAACACATCAAACATAAGTTTTTGAACAGATACTTTTTTATTATTTAATTCTTTTAAATATTTTTCAAACAAAACCCGTTCTTGTGCTGCATGCTGATCCATTACTATCAAACCATCTGGGTTTTCAAATAATAAAAAAGTTTTACTAATTTGTCCTTTATATTCGTATGGTGGTTTATGCCAATGTTTTTGTTTTGTTTCAGGTTCAAAAGTTAAATTTTCTTCTTTTTGAGGAGCTTTTTGTTGAGCTTTATAAACTTCAGCTTCTTCGAAATCTCTGACGGCATTTTGTTTGCTCTCAAAACTTTTATGCACGACAGCGTCTGGAACTTTTCCATCAAGTTCGGATTTAAGTGGCTTAAAGCTATCTAATGTTTGCTCTAAATTTTTTGGTTCTTCGCCTAAATTTGTTTCTTTTACTTGTTTTGGTAGAAGTGCTTCTGCTAATTTATTTTTTACCAGATTATATATAGAACTACTATCAATAAAACTTATTTCTCGTTTTTGAGGGTGAATATTCACATCAAACTCTGATGGATCCATTTCCAAATAAATCACACAAGCCGGATGTTTATTAGATTGTCTAAAATCCTTGTACGCATTGTATAGTGCTTGTTGAAATATTTTACTAGTGACGGGCCGTCTATTTGTAAAGAAAAATTGTAAATTTCTTGTTGAAATCATACTATCAACTGGCAAAAAGCATGCTTTGAAGTTCAGGAATTTATGTTCTATAAATTTTAGATTTTTGCTCACGCTTTCACCTAAAATTTCTTGTGCTCTTGCCAATATTTTTGTTTGGATATCCTTGCTGGCGTGAGCTTTTAGAGTATAAACTTCTCGACCATTTGTTTTCACATTAAATGAAATATCAAGATTGGCAAGAGCACATTCTTCCACTACTTTTAATAGATGCGAACGCTCTACATTATCAGATTTCAAAAAGTTTAATCGGGGGGTAAAGTTATAAAATAAATCTCGCACTTCGACAGTTGTACCTTTTATGTTAGGGGACGCTGATTGGCTCTTAAATTTTCCACCTTCGATTAAAATTTTACTAGCTTCTTTGCCGTTGCCACTTGAAATTGTCAATTTTGAAACTGCACTCACAGAATATAATGCTTCGCCACGAAACCCAAAAGTGTTGAGTGTATCAAGGTCATTGAAATTTGAGATTTTACTAGTCGCATGACGAACCACAGATAATTTCAAATCCTCTTTTCCCATACCATTGCCATTATCGTTCACACGTATTAATTTTTTGCCAGCATCTTCGATTTCTATATTGATTATAGTTGCACCAGAGTCTATGGCATTTTCTAAAAGTTCTTTTAACACATTTGCAGGGCGTTCAATAACTTCGCCTGCTGCGATTTTACCACTAGTTTGTTCGTCTAAAATTTGTATTTTATTATATATTTTGTTTTGGGGTTTTGCTAGCTCTTTTTGATAGTTATTCATAATATTGAATCCCTCTCAGATAGTATTTATCGTCAATTATTGTAAAATGAAGGTCTTTATCTCTATTTGAACAATTTGGTATTAATAGAAAATCTTTTCTACCAATAAGATCTCCATAATAAGCGTAATTATTATCATAACCTCGATATTTATTATTCTTTATTGCTTGAATTACACATTCGTCAAATATTAAATCAAAATTCTTTAAAAATTCGTTTATGTTTTCACAGGAAAGAGAAGCACTTGGGTCATAAATCTCATTATAGGAATCCTCAAATGGAAAATATACAATGTTTTTCAACTCAATTTCATCTTTTTCTAATACTGCAGTTTTGAATTTGTTCCAAAACTTAATAAACTCTTCATTATAATTAGCATTAGTTATTTCTTCTTGTTTATTCAGCTGTTTTTTTATTGATTGATTATTTGAGTTATTATTGCTACACGCTAATAACAGCAATAAAAGAATTAATAGAGAAGCTTTAATTATTGATTTATTCATTATCTGATAACCTCTTTTTCCATTCGCCAATAAGCTCTAATGCTTGAAGGGGGGTAAGTTTTTCTGGATCTGCTAATTTTATTTCTTCTAAAAGCGGAGCGGAAAATAAATCATTCTGATGATTTTTTTCTCTTTTGATAATATTTATATCACTTTTAGTTTCCAAATCTTTTAACACTTTTTTAGCTCTTAAAATACAGCTTGGCGAAAGTCCAGCAAGCTCGGCAACGTGAATACCATATGATTTGTCAGCAGAACCTTCTCTTACTTCATATAAAAATGCAAGTTCAGTTTCGCCGTCAGAATTTTGATATTCCTGTGCCTCAACATGATAATTTTTGATACCTTTATATTTGTTTTCAAGTTCTGTTAGTTCGAAATAGTGGGTTGCGAATAAAACTTTCGGACCACCTTTCGGTTTATATAAAAATTCTGTAATAGCCCAAGCAATTGAGATTCCGTCAAATGTTGATGTGCCTCTGCCGACTTCGTCCAAAAGTATCAGACTTTTTTCGGTTGCAGAATGAAGTATGTTTGCGGTTTCTTTCATTTCGACCATAAAAGTACTCTCGCCTCGATTGAGTGCATCTTGAGCTCCGATACGGGTCATTATTTTATCGACAATGCCAATGGTCGCACTTTCTGCCGGTATAAAACTACCAATTTGAGCCATAATAACAAGCAATGCGTTTTGTCTTAAATAGACACTTTTTCCACCCATATTAGGGCCTGTTATCATAAGAATCTGAGGATCTTTGTTGCCGATATTCAAATCGTTAGCTACAAATTTACCGGTAGGTAAATTAACTTCTACAACGGGGTGTCTGCCTTTGACGATTTGAATATCGGCACCACCATTAACTTTTGGTTTTGTGTAATTACCTTTAACCGATGCAATAGCTAGCGAGTTATATGTATCTAATTCTGCCAAGCAGGTTGCAAATGTTTTTAAAGAGTGGATATGGGTTGTTAGGAATTTTTTTATTTCATCAAACAAGAAAGTTTCTAGTTTTGAAATTCTATCTTCAGCATTTAGAATTTTAGTTTCAATTGTTTTTAATTCTTCTGTAATAAATCGTTCCGCACTTGTTAGGGTTTGTTTTCTAACATAATCATATGGCACTTTTGAAACATTTGCTTTGCCAACTTCTATGTAATAACCAAATACAGAGTTATAGCCAATTTTTAGTTTTGGGATATTTGTTCTAGCTCGTTCTCTTTCACAAATTTCGTTAAGGGTTGTAGCGCTGTTTGCTTTTAAATTTCTTAGTTCATCAAGTTCTGGATGATAGCCTTGTTTTATAATTTTACCGTCTGCAATTTTTATAGGAGGCTCGTCTTCAATGGCTTTTTCAAGTAAAACAAAAACTTCTTGAAGTGGAGCATAAACTTGTGCAAAATTTTCTTTGATTTCTTCAAAATTTTCACCATAATTTGAAAGCCAGTTTTTAAATTTAGTTATTGTTTCTAAAGATCTTTTTAACCCCGCAACATCTCTTGGACTTGCACGGAATGCAGATATTCTGGCAGAAATTCTTTCGATATCTGAAACGGTGCGCAAAATTTCAAAAATCTTTGCTCTGCAATTTTCGTCTTTAACAAAATGTTCTACTGATTGCTGTCTTTTTGAAATTTTGCGTATATCTAACAGCGGATTTAATATCCAACTTTTCAAAGTTCTAGACCCCATTGGTGTCTTTGTGTTATCAAGTGTATGCCAAAGCGAATTTTTTCGCCCTGCTTCTGTTTTGACAAGTTCTAAGGTTCTTACGGCATTTTGGTCTAATACCAAATAATCGCCGAGGGCTTGATGGGTTGGTATTAAAAAATCTTTAATATGCTGTTCATTTTTAGAAACATAATCATAGGCAGAAATTGCACTTTTAAGTGCTAGTTTTTTATCTTCCCACACTTTTTCGCCAGCCCAATGTTTTGGGATAATTATATTGCCGGTTAGTCGTCTTGTGTGAGTGAAAACAATACTATCTGGTATTAAAACTTTAGATTTTAGTTTTACATAACTTTCTTTGTCTATTAAAATTTCTGTCACATTTGTTTTGGATAGTGCACCAGAAAGCGACAAATAATGTTTGTCTTTATTATTTTGACTTACCCAAAATTGTCCTGTGGAAACATCTAAACAACTTAATCCCCAGCCATTATCTTCAGCATAAATTGATACTAAGTGATTGGAATTTTTACTATCAAGCATATCATCTTCTAAAACTGTACCAGGAGTTATTACACGAACCACTTTTCGTTCGACAAGTTTTACACCTGCAGTAGGTTCAGACACTTGTTCACACAATGCTACTTTTTTACCAGCTTTAAGCAATTTTGCAATATAATTTGAACTGCTATGATGAGGAATACCACACATTGCATGACCATTTCTCGCAGTTAGGGCTAAACCCAAGATTGCACTGGCTTCTTTGGCATCTGATTGGAACATTTCATAGAAATCTCCTAACCGAAAAAATAAAATTTCGTCTGGATGCAGTTTTTTTATGTCTTGATATTGTTTCATCAAGGGGGTAAGTGCTTTTTGTTCTGTGTTCATAGGGGTTTCCAAGTAATGTTATATATGTCTATGATATCATTTCGGAGATTACTTGTCTAACCTCGGCGAGGGTGGTAGCTTTCATAAACTCTTGTCTTATTGTGGCAGAATTGTCAAAACCTCGTATCCAATAGCCCACAACTTTGCGACTTCGCAAAATTCCCATTTTTTCGCCATAATATTTTGTGTTAGATTCTACTAGTTGTAAAAATAGTTTTAACTGGTTTTCTAAGGTTAACGGCTTGGGAATTTTGCCATTAGCTTCATCTATAATATTTTTGAAAATACTTGGGTTTCCAATTGCGCCCCTGCCTATCATAACAGCTTGTGCTCCTGTTTCAAACATTTTTTTAGCTGTTTCAAAATTTTCTACTCCGCCGTTTGCAATCACTGGTATTTTTACAGCATTACAAACTTTATTGAGGGCTTCCAAATCTGGTTCACCACTATGCACTTGTGATACATACCTTGCGTGAATGCAAACGGCACTAGCACCTTCAGATTCTGCAATTTTAGCAAGTTTATCGCCAGAGATTTGTCCCTGTTTAATTCCAATTCTTGTTTTAAGTGTGATAGGTTTTTTGGTAGATTTTACAGCTGTAGCGATAATTTTGCCAAGCAAAATTTCGTCATACATAAGTGCTGCACCGCTATTGGATTTTAATATTTTTTTTACAGGACACCCAGCATTAATGTCAATAATATCTGCCCCAAACTCGTCAGCTTTTTTGGTAGAAATTGCTATGCTTTCAAGTTCGCTTCCAAAAATTTGCATTGCAACAGGATGTTCATCCTCGCCAATAAAAAGCATTTTATTACTTCTTTTATTTTCGTGTTTTAATGCTTGCGAGGAAACCATTTCCGCCCAAACCAAACCAGCACCACCTTTTAGACATATAGTTCTAAACGGGCTATCTGTGATGCCTGCAAGTGGTGCTAGAAATAAATTATTTTTTAGGGTTAGATTGCCTATTTTAATTTTTTTTATCAATTTGTGTATATCCGTTTTTTGGTTGTTTCACTTTTCGCTCGGTTCTAAAACACCAGGTTAAAAGTTCGTTAATTGGTTTGTAAGTTTTTTTGAGTTCCACCATATCTAAAAATTCGTCGTGTGCAAGCGAACCTCGCAAAATATCGTCTGAAATTGCTAGTCGATATGTTTGCCAATCTAAAATATTATTTCCATTTCTTGATATATTCAAAAGTTTAAGTTCGCCTTTTTTATTTTCTGTATAAACAATTTCCAAACCACCCAAACCAAGCCATGGTGTTGGGTTTGTTTGGAATGTTTGCGATATTGCTTTTTTAAGTTGATAGCCTTTAATATCTAATAAAATTGTGTGATGTTCTTTCGGCATAATTTCGTAAACATTTCTTTGCGAAACTTCGCCCACGGCTAAACCTTGTTTAATAATTTCGCTATTAATAATAACACCTCGTCGATAAACACGAGATAAACATTGCGCTACTTTGTTAGCCATTGGCGATGGTGCGTTTATGTTGTGTGCAATTTCTTGTTCGTTTTTCGCAATTTTTTTATTAATTTTTTTATTTATGTTTTTGTAAATATTTGAAACTATATTTTCTATATTTTCATCTTTTTCTAAAGTTGTTAATGAATGTTTTTCAAAATAAATTTTTCTAATTTTCTTGTTTTTTTTAAGTTTTACTTTTAGTTTGCAAAGATCTTCTAATTTGTTTTGGCAAGACGCTACAAACATACCATTTTCTTGGTAAAAATCATCTTGTTTTTTGTCATATTTATCGTCTGTGTTTGTTAATATGATATCTACACCCAAATCTTCATTGAGAAAGTGTTTAGAAAGTAATTGTTGATCTGTTAATAAAACAAAAACATCTACTTGTTTTTTTAGTTTTTGTGTTAAGTTTTTAATTTCTAAAACATCTTGTTTTATTTTAAGACCCTCTAATTTTGTAGGTTCAAAATTTTCAAGTTTTTGGTTTGAAATTACAGATAACACACCAAACCTAGTGCCATTAATTTCTTTTATGTAATATTTTTTTAATAGCCCATTGGAAACATTTGAAGAAACTATAGAAACAGTTTTTTTATTGATATTGTTTTTAAGATTTTTCCAACCAAATTCCAAATCTTCAGAATTTAAACCTACAACATCCGTACCAACAAGGCTCAAAAGTTTAAATATATTTTCGCCACGACTGTATATACCTTCAGGAGTTTTAGAAAAGTAATTTCCAGACGATAAAACCAAGCTATCTTTATGTTTGTTTGTAGCTAAAAAAGTTTTAAGATTACTGAAATTTTCAAAATAACCCTGCACAGAACCTATGAAATAAATATCCACTTCTTTGCTTTTATTAAAGCAAGAGGTTAAAAACATTGTGCATATTAAAGTTGTTAATAGTAGCGACTTTTTCAATTTATTTCATCCTTATTCTACCCTGTTTTGGTGCTGAAACTTCTTTGTTGTTTTTTATGTAATTTATAATTACATCTCTTACAAAAGTATTTGTTATAACTTTATTTTCTATGTTCTTAAACAACTTGCCTTCGCT
>JABHZW010000054.1 GCA_018656005.1 Candidatus Pseudelusimicrobium marinum
CAAACCACAGTTTTACTTTAGAACAACCGATGTAACAGGCGAACTAAAGTTTAAAGGTGAAATGGTAATGCCAGGCGATAATGCAGAGATAGAAGTAGATTTATTGACACCAGTAGCATTAGAAGAAGGAGTAAGATTTGCAATCAGGGAAGGCGGAAGAACCGTCGGAGCTGGTGTTGTAACTAAAATAGTTGAGTAATTAAAAATTATATATTTTACGGGGACACAAAAAAGTGTCCCCGTAAATTAACAGAAAAAAAGAATAAATTTTTGCGATGATTTTCTAGGAAATTTTTTCTTTCTTTGCGACGAATAGTACAAAGGTACTGACCGCAGCGAAGCGAGGACCGGTACTAGAGGAGCAAAAAAGGGAAAATTTACAGAAAAGAGGAAGTAAAATGGCAAGTGATAGAGTTGTAATTTCATTAAACTGTACAGTTTGTAAGAATAAAAATTATTATCAACAAAGAAGTCAGAAGAAAAAAGAGTTCAAAGTTGAAGTAAAAAAGTTTTGTAAAAAATGTGGAAAAAGTGTTTTGCATAAAGAAGGCAAACTTGCAAAAAACACTAACATAGTAAAAAAAGGCAGATAGGCGAGAACCTCGCCTCGTGTTTTTCGCTTCGCGTTGTTCGTTGTTTCTTTTCCGTTGGAAAAGATAATTTTTAAGAAAATATTTTGACAAATAGGTTTACGAGTATTTTTTTGCTGACCGAGGATTGAAGGAGCGGTAACAAAAAATTTACGATTATTTTAAGATGATTTTTTGTTTTCTCTGCGACGACTAGTAGGTCGGTAGAGCGAGCGAATGCGAGCACCCCTACTCGAGGAGCAGAAAAACAAAAAAGCACTTAAAAGAAGAAGTAAAGGGGAGTGTCGGTTAACTGGTAAACCACTGGTCTCCAAAACCAGGACTATAGGTTCGAGTCCTATCACTCCCGCTTTTTTACTGCGGTCTTTGGAAAATTTCTTTGTCTCTTTTTGCTCAAGTACTTGAAGTGCTTCGCACTTCGTTTCACTCGTACTCTTCGCAAAAAGTCGACTTCGAAATTTCCACAAAGCCCTTGTAAAACATAGGGTAAGTGAAAAAAAAGATTTTGAAATTTAACATACGGTGGCAATAAATTAAAAAGAACTCAAGTAGTATGTAGCCACAAAAACAAAAGAAAAAAGGAATAAAAATGAATGTAATATCAAAAAGCACAAGATTTGTAAAAGAAGCATATGCAGAACTTGGTAAAGTAAAGTGGTTTTCTAAACAAGAAGTAATTCAAAGCACAATACTTGTAACTGTAGTTGTGGTACTTGTTGCTATATATGTGGGTTTGATAGATTTAATATTGTCTAAATTCATTAGCATGATATTAGGAGGATAAATTAGAAAATGTCAGAACAGGAAAATCAAGAAAATAAAAACATTGATATTGATAAAAAACAGTCCGAAGAAAAGGGCTGGTATGTAGTTCATACCCAAACAGGGCATGAAGATAAAATAAGAGATACAATATCCTCTCAAGCACCAGTGCACGGCGTAGAAGATAAAATTTTTAAAATTTTAGTACCAACAGAAGAAGTTGTAGAAGTAAAACAAAACAAAAAGAATTTAAGAACAAGAAAATTCTTTCCGGGTTATTTGTTGATTCAAATGAACCTAACTAACGAAACATATTGGTTTATTAAAAATATAAATGGTGTAGCAGGTTTCTTGGGAGATCCTAATCCAACAAGTTTAGATCCTTCAGAAATTGAAGGCATTGTAGAACTAACAGAAAGCTCTAAAACAGGTAAACCAAAACATGCCGTTCAGTTTGAGAAAGGCGAAAATGTAAGAATTATAGAAGGACCATTCAAACACTTTGTAGGTGTTATAGAAGAAGTTAACGAGGAAAAAACCAAATTAACTGTAAAGGTTACTGTTTTTGACAGGGAAACACCTGTTGATGTAGATTTCTTACAAGTAGAAAAAATAAATTAGGCGAGAGGCTCGGTGGAAAGTCCACCCCTGCCCCCCTTTTTTGCCTGCCACTAGGCTAGTAAATATTGGGAAAAATTTTTTTATAAAAAGCTATAACAAAACTAGTGTAATATAGAAAGTTTAAAAAAAAAGAAGTGCCCTTGGCACATTAAGGGAGAATTTTTGGTATACAGAAATTCGTTTGTACCTTAAAGGAGTAAAAAAGAAAATGGCAAAAGAAAAAAAGATAAAAGGATACATTAAACTGCAAATACCAGCAGGTAGTGCAAATCCAGCACCACCAGTTGGTCCAGCACTTGGACAACAAGGTGTCAACATTATGGATTTTTGTAAACAGTTTAATGCAAAAACTTCCAAATTGGAAAAAGGGATAAAAATCCCAGTTATAATAACTGTTTATGTAGACAGAAGCTTTACCTTTATAACAAAGCAACCGCCAATGGCTGTTTTGATACTAAAAAAAGCAGGTATTAAAAAAGGTTCAGGCGAACCGCATAAAGAAAAAGTAGGCAAATTAACACAAGCTCAGTGTGAAGAAATCGCTAAAGAAAAAATGGACGATCTAAATACTAAAGATGTTAAACAAGCAGCCGAAATGGTAAAAGGCACCGCACGAAGTATGGGTGTTGAAATTATAGGCTAGGCGAGAAGCTCGCCCCCTTTTTTGCCTTCGGCTAAAGTTGGTAAAAATTGGAAAAATAAAATTTAAACATGGTTAAGGTGGCAATAAAACACTAACAAAACTCTTGTTATGTAGCCACGAAAACTAAGGAAAAAAGAAAATGGGAAAAAGAATTAACGAAGCAAATAAAACTGTAGATAAAGATAAACTTTATAAATTATCTGAAGCAGTAGATATAATCAAAAACAATGCTAAAGCAAAATTCGACGAAACAGTTGAATTACATATCAAACTTGGTATAGATACAAAAAAAGCAGATCAACAAGTAAGAGCAACAATGTCATTACCACACGGTACAGGTAAAACTAAAAAAGTTGCTGTTGTAGCAAAAGGCGAAAAAGTTGCAGAAGCTAAAGAAGCCGGTGCAGATATTGTCGGACTTGACGATATTATAGAAGAAATAAAAGCTGGTAAAATAAACTTTGATGTTTTAGTAGCAACACCAGATACTATGAAAGACTTAGCAGCTTGTGCTAAATTTTTGGGTCCACGAGGTTTAATGCCTAACCCAAAAAGCGGAACTGTAACATTTGAACTTAAAAATATTGTTAAAGCTTTAAAAGCTGGTAGAATAGAATTTAAGGCAGATGATTATGGTATCATACATTCTATCTGTGGTAAAGCAAGTTTCGATAAAGCTAAATTAGAAGAAAATATCTCAGCTTTAATAGACGCTATTATGAAAGCTAAACCGTCTGCATGTAAAGGTACTTATGTAAAAAGCATTTCATTAAGTTCCACAATGGGACCAGGTGTTTATTTAGATATAAATCAAAAGTTTAGCAACTAATTAGCTCTTAACTAATTTAAAATCCCTGCTAGAATACTAGCAGGGATTTTTTATTATATGTTAAAATATCTGTAAGTTATTTAATAATATTCAAATAGGAGAATCAAAAATGGAAAACATTATTTTTTACCCACTCGCAGCAGCGCTACTTGCTTTGCTGTTTGCTTTCTTTAAAACCAAATGGGTTTTGAAACAATCTGAAGGTACAGACAAAATGAAAGAAATTAGTGAAGCAGTTCGCCAAGGTGCAAACGCTTTTCTAAAAAGAGAATACAGCATCATAGCTATTGTTTTAGTTATAGTTGCTTTATGTTTAGGAATTTTTAATGTCGGTGTTATCAAACTTGTTGCAGTATCCTTTATCGTCGGTTCTACATGTTCAGGACTTGCAGGATATATCGGTATGAAAGTTGCAACAAATTCTAATGCTCGCACAACCGCTGCTGCACAAAAGGGTTTGAACCCTGCTTTAAAAGTAGCATTTTCTGGCGGTAGTGTTATGGGTATGTGTGTTGTAGGGCTTTCTTTATTTGGTCTTGCAGGACTATTCTTTATATACACAAAAATGTTCGGCACAACTCATTGTAGTTTAAACGAAACTGTACTTCCTATACTAGCTGGCTTTTCTTTAGGTGCAAGCACCATAGCTTTATTTGCTCGTGTTGGTGGTGGGATTTATACCAAAGCTGCTGATGTCGGTGCAGATTTGGTGGGTAAAGTAGAAGCAGGTATACCAGAAGATGATCCAAGAAACCCAGCTAGTATTGCAGATAATGTTGGCGACAATGTCGGCGATGTGGCAGGTATGGGTGCTGACTTGTTTGAAAGTTATTCAGGTGCAATTTTAAGTAGTATAGTGCTTGGTGCTGTGGCAATATCTAGCAACTGTTTAGCATTAAGCGTACTTCCGCTTGTGCTTGCAGGTGTTGGGATAATAGCATCTATAATAGCTACATTTTTTGTTAGAACTAAAGACGGAGGCGACCCGCAAATAGCATTAGATATGGGTATGGTAATAGCAGGTATATTATTTATTATTTGTGCATATCCAATAATAAAATATGTAGCACCAGCTACATTTAGTTTAAGCGGACAAACTTACGGCAGTACAGGAATATTTTGGGCTGTTTTGGTTGGGCTTGTATCTGGTACATTAATTGGTTTTATAACAAACTATTATACAGCAGAAGGTAAAAAACAAACTATCCGAATAGCAAAATCTGCACAAAGCGGACCTGCAACAGCAATTATCGAAGGACTCGGCACTGGTATGTTATCAGTAGCATTGCCTGCCTTGATTTTAGGTATTGCTATAATTTTAGCTTTCAAATATTGCGGACTTTACGGTATCGCAATCGCTGGTTTGGGAATGTTATCTACAACAGGTATTCAACTTGCTGTTGATGCTTACGGACCAGTAGCAGACAATGCCGGTGGTATCGCACAAATGGCAGGATTAGAAGAAGGTGTAAGAGCAAGAACCGATAAGCTTGATGCCGTTGGTAATACAACCGCAGCAATTGGTAAAGGTTTTGCAATTGGTAGTGCTGCATTAACAGCACTTGCATTATTCGAAGCATATAAAAGTGCAATGGGAATAACCGGTGTGGATATTTCAGACCCTTATTTAATAAGCGGACTTATGATAGGTGCAATGATGCCGTTCTTATTCTCATCTTTAGCAATGCGAGCAGTTGGTGAAGCTGCTTATGATATGGTGGTAGAAGTAAGACGACAGTTTAAAACCATACCAGGTATTATGGAAGGCACAGGCAAACCAGATTATAAAAGATGTGTAGATATTTCTACAGCATCTGCACTTAAAAAAATGATTATGCCAGCATCGCTTGGTGTTGTAACACCAATTTTAGTTGGAGTATTGTTTGGAAAAGAAATGTTGTGTGGTGTTTTAATAGGCACAACAATTTCTGGTGTGATGCTTGCACTATTTATGGCAAATGCAGGTGGCGCATGGGACAATGCTAAAAAATATATTGAAACTGGCAAAATGGGTGGTAAAGGTTCGGAAGCACATAAAGCAGCCATTATCGGCGATACTGTGGGCGATCCGTTTAAAGATACCGCAGGACCATCGCTAAATGTTTTGATGAAACTTATGGCGACTGTCGCATTAACAATGGCACCGATATTAAAACTTATCGAACCATTATTTAAGTAAAACTTTTACTTATAAATTTAAAGCGGGCGACCAAAAGTCGCCCGCTTTTTTAGTACAAAAATTTTTCTTTGGTTAATTTTGAGATGAGAATGCGAAAAAGCCACCCGTATAATACACTTTATAGTATTTGAGGGTGGCTTTGACAAAATTATCGCTCAAAAGTAGCCAAAGGTTTATTGTGAAATTGGCAAAGTGGATACAAATGAAAATTCTTCCAATAAAGAACTATCTTCTTCATTATTATAAAGCGGTCTTATCTTTTTATAAACCTTTTCAAACGCTTTTGCTACTTTTGGATCAAAATCTTTTCCAGACTTTTCCTGTATAAATTTAAAAGCATCTTCTGGTGCCCATGCTGGCTTATAATGTCGTTTCATACACAAAGCATCAAACACATCTGCCACAGATACTATCTTTGCTTCTACAGGTATTTTGTCGCCCTTTAAACCAAACGGATATCCACTGCCATCAAACTTTTCATGATGATATAAACATATTTTTTGAGCAGTCCTTAAAAACCTAGAATGTGCGCCATCTAATATTTTATTTCCGTATTTGGTATGTTCTTTCATTATTTCAAATTCGTCATTAGTTAGACGGCCTGGTTTTAATAAAATTTTGTCCGGTATTGCTACTTTACCAATATCGTGAAGTGGACTTGCATGTTTTATATCCTCTGCCCTAGACTTGCTTAGCTTTAATTCCTTAGCAAGTAGAAAAGAAATTATACTTATATGTTTTAAGTGAACAGGAGTATCCTCTTGATCTCTAAATTCGGCTGTTACAGCTAAACGATAAATTGTTTCTAACTGGGAAAGCCGTAAATTCTCATATAATTTGGATATTTGTATGTAGTTTGAAGCCATCGTACCAAGAAGTTGTAAAATGCCTTCGTCGTCTTTATCAAAATCGTTTCCATCAACTTTGTTAGATACATGAAACACTCCAAGCACATTGCCCTTTTCATTTGTTATTGGTACTAAAAGTAAATTTTTTGTTTTATATTCTGTGACCAAATCTATATTCATTGTTAAAGACAAATCATATTTTTTGGCAGATATATTTATTGTTTTTCTTTCTTTAACAGCATCTGAAATTATATGTTTTGCTTTTAATGGTATTTTTATTTCGCTATGTTCCAAACCTTTACCTTTACTTATGGTAGACCATAGATGATGTTTCTTTTTATCTAGCAAATAAATAATACATCTATCGCAATTTAGCATTGCGGTAATTTTATGTGCAATTTTATCTAACAAAGCCTCTAGACGAACTTCTGTGGATATTTCGTTTCCAAAGTTTATTAGTAATTTTAGTTTTTCTTCTGCTGTTAATGGAGTCATATTGTTAAATAGATTTTATATAAATAAATTATCTTTATCAAATATATTTTTAATATCCTTATAATAATTATTGTTTTTGCCAAGTTTTATTTTTTTAATTGACTGTTTTTTAGGATAAATCCTAATGATCGCCCTAAGTATTATTCCCAAACTGCCACGGCTACCGAGTACTAACTTATTAAGGTCGTATCCGGTGGCATTTTTGACGGTTTTAGCGCCATAACTAACAACTTTGCCGTTTGAAAGCAAAATATCCATAGCAAGTACATTCCTGCTAAGCCCTTCAATGTCGCCAGTTGCTAAAATATTACCTAAAGTCGCTGGTTTGCTTTCAAACGGCAAATATAAATTTTCTTTTTTTAGTTTTTTGGCGATATCTTTTACTTTTGTACCAGATTGTAAGGTTATAGTGAAATTGTTTTTATCTATTTCTAAAATTTTATTTAGTTTTTTTGTTAGCTTGCTAGAAATTTTAATTGGTTTTTGTTTTTTAATAATTTTAAGCAAATATTTTTCGTTTGGTAATAATTTTATTTGAGCTTTTGCTTTTTTTGGTAATTTTGTAGGTAAAATTTTACCAGGATTGGCTAATTTTTTAGGGTCAAACATTTTTTTAAGCGAGGCAAAAGTTTCAAGTGTTTGTTTATTGAATTGATAATTCATTAAATCTCGTTTTTCTATTCCTACCCCGTGTTCGCCAGATAATACTCCACCCAAATCTACACATGCTTTACAAATTTGTTCCACAGTTTGCTGAGCTTCCCTTACTCTTTTAGCTCCTCCATTATTAAAAATTAACCTAGGGTGAACATTGCCGTCCCCCGCATGCATCACATAAGAAATTTTAAAATTATTTCGCTTTGCTATCTTTGATATCGCAGAAACATACTGCACTAATTTATTGCGGGGGACGGCAGGGTCTTCGTCTAAAATATATTTAAAGTTTTGTTTTAAAACTTCTAGTCCGTCTCTTCTTATCTGCCAAATATTCTCTATTTCTTCATCATTTTCTGCAGTTCGCAAAAGTTTTGGCTTGTGAATTTTGCAGATTTTTAAAATTTTATTAAAATCTTCCAACACTTCTTTTTTTGTGCCGTCCACCTCTATAATTAAGGCACTTTTACAGGTAAGCAAATCTTTAGGGGCAGCTTTTTGGGCAAATTCTATAACAACATCGTCCATCATTTCTACAGCGCATGGCGTTATGCCAGATGCAATTATTTCAGACACGAGTTTCATAGATTTATGAATATCTGCAAAACCTAAAAGTAAAGTTTTTTTAGCAATTGGCTTTTTTAAAATTTTTAACCACAGTTTTGTAATTATCCCAAAAGTTCCTTCGCTACCTACAATCAAACCTAAAATATTTGGATGCGAATTATCCACAACCACAACTTCACCATTTGGTTTTACAAGCTCTGCTTTTAAAATATGATCTTTTGTAACGCCATACTTTAAACATCGTGGACCACCGGCATTATTGGCTGCATTTCCGCCGATAGTACTGTCTTGCCAGCTAGCAGGATCTGGTGCATAAAAGTAGCCAAGTTTGGCAAGTTTATCTTGCAAATTTTTATTTACCACACCTGCTTGAACTACTGCATAACCTTTTTTAGTATTAATTTCTAAAATTTTATTTAGCAAAACCAAATCTATCACGACAGATTTTTTTAATGGCACACAACCACCCGTAGTATCTGTTGCAGAAGCTCTTGGTGTGAAAGGTGTTTTATATTTATATAAAGTTTTTATAATTTTGGCGACATCTGCCAATTTACTAGGTTTTATAACTAAAGATGGATTTTTTTTGTACAAAGAATAATCGCCAGAACAAGTTTCTAAAACTTTTTTCCGTTTTATTACCGCTTTTCTTCCAGCTACTTTTATAAGTTCTTTTTCTAGGTGTTTTAGGCAAGACATTTAAGATCCTTTAAAATATTTTCTGCTAGTTTGTGCATATTAGCTTGTTCTTTTTTGGTTTTATCTTTATACCCTGCAAAATGCAAAGCACCATGACAGGCAAGTAACAACATTTCTGTTAAAATAGTATGCTTATATTCTTTTGCTTGCTTTTTGGCAACATCATAACAAACAAAAACATCCCCGAAGGTCTCACCCTCACCACCCTTATTACCAATACCATATTCAAATGCTATAACATCTGTTTCATAGGTATGATTTAGGAAGGTTTTGTTTAGTTTTTTTATCTCTTTGCCATCAACAAACACTACATTTATATGCATTTTTGTTTTTGCATGTTTATCAAGCCCCTTTAAAATAACTTTTTTAAATAGGGCATCTTTCTTAAGATAAGAATTAACTTTTGTTTTATAAAAAATATTTATTTTCATTAATTTTTAATCGTCTAAAGAAAATTTGCTCTTACCTCTTGGCACAACTACTATGCCACTAGGATCTATAAAATATTTTTGAGCATCTTGTGTAGAATCGTGCCCGACGGTTTCATTGGCTTCTATTATATTGAACCTATCTACAATAGTTTTTTTAATTTTACTACCTTTTTTAAATATACAAGAATCCATAACAATACTATCTTCTATTAGTACATTTTCCTCTATTTCTATATCGCTGGCAATAACACTATTTATTATTTTTGCATTTTTATGAACTACACAACCTGTACTTATCTGGCTGTTAGTTATATTGCCACCAAGCATTTTACTTGGAGGAGAATTCTTTGTACTTGTATGTATCGGCCAACGAGTATTATGTAAATTTACTTTTGGTTCTGCACCAAGCAAATCCATATGAGTTTGCCAAAAAGTTTCTATATTACCAACATCTTGCCAATAAGAATTATCCTCGTAATTTTTTACACCTGGTAGTTTTTGGGACGAAAAATCATAAGCAAAAACATTATGTGTAGTAAATGCTTTTGGCAATACATTTTTACCAAAATCTAACCCTGGGATATCTAAATGTTCGTTTTGTAAAAGTTCTATTAAAGTATCGTAAGAGAAAATATAATTTCCCATAGATACATAAGATTTTCCTTTTTTACCTGGGGCTTCTTTTGGTTTTTTTGGTTTTTCGTCAAACCCAACAATTTTGTTTTTAGAATTTGCAGATATTACACCAAATTCCTTTGCTTGTTTTGTCGGTACTATATTTGCAGCGACAGTGATGTCTGCTTTATTTTTTACATGAAAATCTATCATCTGGCGGATATCCATTCTATATATGTGATCTGAACCGAATATAACAACAAGGTCTGGTGCGAAATCTTTAATTAAATTTAAGTTTTGTCTTACAGCATCTGCCGTTCCTCTGTACCAAATTTCGCCAAGCCTCATTTGTGGTGGAACTACGGTTATAAATTGTTCTTTTGTTAAACCCTGTGTTCGCCAAGAAGTTCTTAAATACTCTATTAAAGATTGTGATAAGTACTGAACCAAAATATAATTAGCATGAATACCGGAATTTATGAAGTTAGAAATAACAAAATCTATAATTCTATATTTTCCGCCAAACGGCACCGATGGTTTAGATCGTTCCTTTGTTAAAGGATACAATCTCTCCCCTTTACCGCCAGCCATTATCATTCCTAATACTTTCATTTACTATTCCCCTTGGCTCTCGCCTTCTTGTGTAGTTTTTAGTTCTGATTCTTGTTTTGGTTCTGGATTCAAACTTGATGGAAGTAAAACATTATCGCCACCTTTTAAACCTTTAACTTTTAAATTTTCACCCTCTAGGGTGATAGGTATTATTTCTTGTAAAGTTAAAACATAACTTTTACCATCACGAGTCATCACGGTGTTTTTATCTATGCTAGTTATGTTTTTTTTGTTTATTAAAATTTCGCCGATAAATTCGTCATCTAAAATTAGTTGGGTATCTCTTGATACAACAGCTAATTTGAATTTATAAAAGCCTTCTTCTTTTTCTATAAAACTTTTTACTAAAGCTTCTATTTTATCGCCAGTTTTTTTAGATGTTAATAAAACTTTGCTTCCTTTTAATGGTTTTACAAGCATTTTGTATGTATTTTCTACAGCTAGATAATTTTTTTTAGCAATAGTAATAATTTTTTCGCCTTCAAAAACTTCTGTTAAATTTTCTTTTTCAAATTTTAAAATAAAACCACTAGTTCCTGTATAAATATCTGATGTTGGATAAATTTTACTCCAATTTTCTATTTCTTCTTCGTGATATTTTAATGTTGTTTTTTGAATTGCCAAAAGCTCTTTAGAGAGTATGGAAGCTAATTTATCTTTCTTCTCCACTCTTTCGTTTTCTTTAAAAAAATATTTTATCACACCACCCTGAGGTGCTACTATTTCTACCAAATCTTGCGGGTAATATTTACCCTTAACAGCTATAACCATTTCGGTTGACGGAACTTGAGTTGCCGAGGTAGTTATTAGCTTAGGCATAAGCTCCCCTTTTTCTGATTGTGCAAAAAGCACAATACAGAAAAAGGGTAATATTAAAATAGTTGAAAGCAAAACTTTTTTCATGTGCCTGGGGCACCTCCCTTTTTTTAAAGCTATCTACATAACACCAGTTTCGCTAATGCTAATTGGCACATGGTGCGAACTTTTTATTTATTTGTTCAAAAGCTTCATATGTCCATGGCATTTTTTCTTTAAAAATTTCTGCCATAGCATCTGCATAATCTTTAATTTCTTTTTGTGCATGAGAGTCGCATCTTAAAGATAAAAAGTTTAACAAACTTCTTGCATTAACACTAAAATAAAACTCTGTATATTGTCCTACAGGAAGTATCATTCTTGCCATTTCTCTTGCTACACCTTGGTCTAGCAATTGTTTATATGCTTGATAGGAATCATCAATAGCTTTTTCGTAAATTGCTAGCAATTTAGCATTATCTAAATCTTTACTTTCAAAAGAACCTTGTTTATTTGTTTTATCTTGAATTCTAAATTTTTCTGGTATATAAAACTCTTCTTTAACTTCTGTATATCTTGCACTTATTTCGTTATAGGAACACCATCGATGTCTCATCCATTGTCTTGCCACAAATATTGGACATTTAATATGAAACTGAAAATAGCAATGTTCAAACGGGGAATAATGGCTATGTTCTAAAAGATATTTAATTAAAATTTTATCTCTTTCTTCACCTTTGGCTGTACCGCCAAAACTTACTCGGGCAGAGTTCGCTGCACGAACATCACTTCCCATAAAATCTATTAATTTTACAAACCCCTTATCTAATATTTTGACGATAGTTTTCTGATCTGTTGTCATATTGTAATTCTCCTTCTGTTTTATCCGATTTTTCTATTTGTATTTTTTCTTCTAAATTTGAATTTACCCAAGATAATATTTTGCTTTGATTTACATCTGCATATCCACCCCATGTGGCAAAGGTTGCTAGTTTTTTAGATTGCTTTCTCAACCAAAGTTGTTCAAACGAAAACCCTAAAAATATTATTTTTTTGCCATGGTATTTTACCGAAATTTCATTTTTTATCTTTTTTGCACCAGTAGAATTTAACCTATATGAAGGTCTTTGTGGTAAAACATACCCTACCGAGTCAATTTTATATTTATCTTCTATATTTTTTGCAACAACATTTATTTCTTTTTGCAAACCTGCATCTATACTTTTATAAAATGTACTGTTTGCAATTATTATTATCACATAATCCTGCGGTCTTTTTGGGTTTATTGTGAGATTGCTTATAAGTCTTTTTATATTCCCCTCAAAAACATCATCATAATGACCTAAAATTTCTGTTCGCTTAATTTTGATATCGGTTTTTATTTTCTTATAATCCCTATCTCTTATAGGTTGTTTTGGTGCTCCGGTATTAAAAACATAATCCACCGAGCCTAAAAACGGATCGTTTTCCGCAAGAACTGCTGGCATTAAAATTATCTCATTAACAAGGTTCTTTTCCATCTCTCTTACGACGAGCTTTAACTCTCTATACCCCTCTAGCTTACCAACCCTGCCAATATGATATTTCTGCCCTAGAGTTTTCATACTAGCTTCTAATGCTTGATAATATTTAACATTACCAAAATCTTCAATAAATAAAATGCCTTTATCTGTTTTTTGGGCAAAACATAATGCCCCAAAAAACAGAATTATAATACTTGCAGAAAGTGTAGCTTTAAATAAGTTTCTCATAACTTATAATTTTTACTTTTGTTTTACCAGTTGGCATAATTACTGGAATCAAAACAACTTTATTCCCTAAAATTTCGCCCGCTCGGAAATTATATACATAACCACCAAGCTCTAAGTTGTTTCTTTCTTTAAAATTGGAATCTTCCCAACCAACAATATATAATTTAGAATTTTTGTATCTTGAAAATTTTTCTGTTAAAAGTCCTCTCTTAACTTTATTTGCTGTACCTAAAACATAGCTTCTACCTTGTTTTTCTACTATTGGGATATTGCTATAAAAACCTATAATTTCTTGTCCCCATTTTAGTCTGTTTGGTGTTCTACCAAAACCACGAAGCGATTCTACATAAATCTTTTTATCCTCGTATTGTGCTCTTATTCTAAAATTATCTGTTGTTATAAGGAACTCTGGTCCTGCTTCGTCTTTATCTAAATCTGTTTTGTTAAAACCGTATACCAAATCTAATTTGTGCCATACTATAGGTTCACTTTTAAGTTTGAATTTACCATTTTTTTCATATACTTCTGCTATTGGTCCTACTCTGAACTTATCGTAATATAAAACCGATTGTCCATAATATGTTTTCTTCCCTTTTGCATAAGTAGACCGAACCATAAATTTAACTTCGTCCTCTTTATCTAACTTATTATTCATATAATTGTAAATTTCGGTTTTAACTTTATGTTTGGTTTTGTCATAAACGGTTACCAAAACATAAGTAGGTGCTTTTTCGCCTTTATTAAAAACTTCTAGGGAAATTGGTTGTTTAAAATTACCTATGCCATATGTATACACAGGTTCTAAAACTTGTTCTTCTGCTGTCTGTTTAATTGTATATGTAGCGATATCACCATTTTCAAAAAGTGCTATTACACCTTTTTTGGTTTTGCCTTTTTCTGTGTTGATACTTATAAAATCTATATCAATCATTTTGCCTTTTAATGGCTGGCTCTTAAATATTAAGGCATCTTCTTTATTTATTACTGCAGGAGCTGCTGCGAAAACTTCTTCATTAGAAATTTCTGTTTTTGGTTCGTCGAAAAGTCGTACTATATAATCTTCCTTAACTTCTACATCTTTTCTTAATCTTCCTATGAAATAATTTTTTTTGACTTCTACTACTTTACCATCTACTATCTGATTTTCAATTATGCCAAGATTTTTACCAGTTTTTTTATTTATTAAGGTTTCTTCTTCGAGTACTTCAAAATATTCGTTTCTAGAAACTTCACCTTTAAATTCAGTAGTGTCTATATAAACTCTGGTGCCAGATTGTTTTACTATAGAGAGACCTTCAGAGAAGGCGGATATCGGTAATAAAAGTGTTATTACCAAAGATATGATTATTTTTATATAATTTCGGTGTATTGTCATAATAGAATTTTATATTATTTATAGACAAATAACAATCAGGTGGGCAGTGCCCACCGACATAGTGCCTTCGGCTTCTGCACTACACCTCTCCCGTTGGGAGAGGACGACTAGCCAAACAGGCTAGCGAGGTGAGGGCTATGTTTCAAAACAAAGGAGATAAAAATGCAAGATTTAGACAAGAAATTTTTAAAATTAGTAGAAATAGCCAAAAAACTACGCTGTAAAGACAATGGTTGCCCTTGGGACAAAAAGCAAACCCCTGAGACTTTGGTTCAACATTTCAGAGAGGAAGCCGACGAAATGGTGACTGCCATAGACAATAAAGATTGGGAAAATCTAAAAGAAGAGCTTGGCGATGTTTTGCTTCATATAATCTTGCAATGTAATATAGCGGAGGAAAAGGGTAGGTTCAATTTAGAGGGTATGTTAGACGAAATTAATGCAAAATTAATCCGTCGGCATCCGCATGTGTTTGGAGATAAAAAAGCAAGTTCGCCAGAGGAAGCAATTGCAAATTGGAATGCTGTAAAAGCAGAGGAAAAGAAAAGTAAGGAGAAGTGATGAGGATATCTGTAATAATACCGACTTTCAATGAACAGGATAATATCAATAAAATTATTGATGATGTGCATAGAAAAGCCAAAAATTTTGATATAGAAATAATAGTTTCAGATTCTACTGAGAACCAAGAAACCTTAAAAACCATAACAAATTCAAAAGTAAAGCAGGTACCTTGCGAAAAAGGTCGTGGCACACAAATGAATAAAGGTGCAGAAAAAGCTACTGGCGATATTTTGCTTTTCTTACATGCCGATAGCTTGCTAGCTGACGACGCTTTTTCGCAAATAGCAACAACAATAAAAAAATATCCAGCAGGTGCATTTGAGTTTGGTATAGAAAATGCAACAACTGGGTTAAAAATAATAGAATATTTGGTTAATTTAAGAAACCTAATAACAAATTCGCCATGCGGAGATCAAGGGTTTTTTATGAGCATAGCTTTTTTTAATGAAATAGGTGGTTTTAAAGATATCCCCCTACTAGAAGACCTTGATATTATGAAACGAATACCAAGGAAAAGTTTTAAAATAGTAAATTCTAAAATATTAACATCAGCACGCCGTTGGCAAAAACATGGGATAATTAAAACCACAGCAAAAAATTTACAAATACGATTTTTATACTTACTAGATAGCCCTCCAGAAAAACTTTATAAACTTTACTACGGCACAAAATATGACAAATAATAAAAATGCAATAATATGTTTTTTAAAATATCCAGAAACAGGTAAAGTTAAAACCCGTCTAGCCAAAGATATCGGGGATATTAATGCTACAAACTTCTATAAACAAATAGCACAAGAAACTGTACAAAAAGCAAAACAAACTAATGCAGATATTTTTATTTTTTATAGCCCGCCCCAAAATATAAATTTAAAAAAGTTTAAAACTTGGCTTGGTAAAGATTTTGAATATAAACCACAACAAGAAGGTGATTTGGGGTGTAAAATGACAAATGCTTTTATAGAAGTTTTTGCTAAAAATTATAGCAAGATAGTAATAATAGGAAGTGATATCCCCCAAATCACCCCCGAAATTTTGGGGCGGGCATTTAGCTTGCTAGAAAAAGGCGACACGGTTATAGGACCAAGCCCAGACGGTGGATATTATTTACTTGGGTTCAATAAAAACAGTTTTTTTCCTCAAGTTTTTGAAAATATTGAATGGAGTACAGATACTGTATATAAAGAAACAATTTCAAAGTTAGAAAAATTTGCTAAAACATATTTAACACTAGAAAGTTTAGAAGATGTGGACGATTTGCAAAGTTATAACAGGTATATCAATCGGGGGAAGTGATGAGCAAAAAATTCAAATACGATTTAATAGTTATCGGCGGTGGGGCTGCTGGTTTTACTGCTAGTAAAACAGCATCGGGTATGGGTAAAAAAGTTGCATTAATAGAAAAAGATAAACTTGGCGGCGAATGTACTTGGAGCGGTTGTATACCAAGTAAAGCATTAATAAAAGCGTCGGAAGTTTATGGCAATATAAAAGAATGTAAAAAATATGGCATCAAAGCAGACGGCAATATTTCGCACGAAAATATTATGAATCATGTCCGTGGAGTTGTACAATCTGTTTATGCAGGACACAAACCAGAAGTTTTTGAAAAGGCAGGCATCAATGTACTTTTCGGCGAACCAAAGTTTTTAGACAACAATACAATTTCTTTAAACGGCAAAAAATTAACTGCAGAAAAATTTATACTTGCAACAGGTTCTTCACCATTTGTACCCCCCATTTCTGGACTAGATAAAACAAAATATTTAACAAATTCCAATCTGTTTGAAATTTCGGAAATACCAAAAACCCTTACCATAATTGGTGCCGGTGCAATTGGTGTAGAAATGGCAAATGCTTTTAATAAACTTGGCACAATAGTTAATGTTGTGGATATGGCAGGGTTTTTGGTTAATGATGATAAAGATTTAACCCAAATTTTACAACAAAAATTATCCCAAGAAGGTATAAATTTTTATATGGGTTATGGTGTGGAAAAAGTATCAGAAGAAGGTTTGGAAAAGTTTGTACAAATAAAAAAAGGTAAAGAAATAAAAGCTATAAAATCAGACCAAATTTTAGTGGCTGCCGGCAGAAAACCAAACCTAGATGGACTCAATTTAGAAAAAGTGGGAGTGCAATTAGTTAAAGGTGGTGTAAAGACGGACAAATACCTAAAAACAACTGCAAAAAACATCTGGGCTTGCGGGGATATAGTGCCACCATTTCAGTTTAGCCATATTTCCGAACATGAGGGCGTAAAAGCTAGTTTAAATGCTTTTTTACCAATAAAACAAGCCGTGAATTATGACAATATTATTTGGACAATTTTTACACAACCAGAAATTTCGCATTTAGGCCTAACAGAAACCCAAGCCCGCGAAAAATATGGCAATAAGGTTAAAGTTTCAACCTACAAATATAAAGATTTAGATAGGTCCAAAACAGAAATTGAAACTTTTGGTATGGCAAAATTTATTTATCTTTCAAGCGGTAAAATTTTGGGTGCACATATAGTTGGTAAACATAGTTGCGAAATTATTAATCAAGTTCAAACAATGAAAACACTTGGCATAAGTTTTTATAAAGCAAAAAACTTAATACACAGTTATCCAACTTATTCCGATATTATTCGGCAACCTGCAAAAAAAGCATTCGTTAAGAAAATTTTGGATAATCCAATAGTAAAACTTTTGAGGAAATAATATGAGAAGAGATGTTATACTTGTAATTTTAATTTTAGTAATACTTGGTATTCGTTTTACACCATTTGCAGATCAGCTTACGCTTGAAAATTTAAAAGCAAATGCAGATAGTTTTAAACTTTTCACTACCCAAAATTTTCTACTTTCTGTACTTACCTATATTGGTGTTTATATTTTTACTGTAAGCTTATCTATCCCCGGAGCAACGGTATTAACAATTGCAGGTGGTTTTTTATTTGGTGCTGTTTGGGCAACTTTGTTTATTAATATTGGGGCAACTTGTGGGGCATGCATAAACTTTTTACTTGCAAGATATTTTTTTGGGGAAAGTGTTCAAAAAAAATATTCCACAGGTCTTTTTAAATTTAATAAAGAATTTAAAGAAAACGGAATTTTCTATTTACTTTTCGTACGACTTGTACCGATATTCCCATTTTTCTTAATCAATATTGCAGGTGGTTTTACCAAAATAAAATTTAAACATTTTTTATGGACGACATCTCTTGGCATAATCCCTGGCAGTTTCGTTTACGCATATGCGGGCGATAGTTTACATACAATAAATAGTGTGAAAGATATAATGAGCGTAAAAATATTATCGGTGTTTTTACTTTTCGGTTTACTAGCATTAATGGGAATTTTACTTAAGAAAAAATTTATAAAAAAATAAAAAGTTTCCCGTAGGGAACGAATATTTTAACAAAAATATTTTTTAAAAAACTTCCCGAAGGGAACGAGTCTTTTGAGATTATTTTTCGTTTTCTCTGCGACGACTAGTAGGTCGGTAGAGCGAGCGAATGCGAGCATCCCTACTTTAGGAGCAGAAAAACGAAAAAGAACTCAAAAGACGACGTTATCAGTCTAGTACAAGTAAATCTTTGTACTTTGGATATGGCCATATCTCTTCGGCAATAACCCTTTCCGAACTATCTGCCAAAGTTCTAATCCTGTCCATTAACGGAAGCACCTCTTTTGTTATTACTTCGGCTTTTTTTACAAGCCCCAATGCTCGATATCTAGCTTTAACTTCTTCTAAATTTTCAAGCTCTTTAAATAATCCGTCCTTAATACCAGCAAGATTGGTAATATGAGTTTTCCAATGATTAGAAAAACTCTCGCCTACTCCTTTAATAGAATCTGTTTCCAATATCAACTGTTTTGAAATTGCTGGCATCACACCTTCCCATATCATTCTTTTTAAAGTTGCAAGTTCCACATCGATAGAACTTGTATATTGTTCCATTCTTATTTCATGAAAAGCTTCAAGCTCGTTTTCGTTCATTATGTTTAACCTAGCAAGAAGTTTTTTGTTTTCTGGTTTAAGTAAAAGTTGCAAAGCATCAAAAGTTGTTGTGGCAATTGGTAAACCTCTTTTTTTAGCTTCTTTTGGCCATTCATCTGAATAGGAATTACCTTCAAACCTAATTTTTTCGCTAACTTTTGCAGCATGACTTATTGCTTCTAAAGCTGATCTTTCTATATCGCCACCAGTTGCATCCATTTTGGTTTCTATAATTTCGGTAATTTCATCTATACCTGCTGTCCAAACGGCTATAATATTAGATAATGGTCCAGCAATCGCCTGAGAAGAACCCACTGCCCTAAACTCAAACTTATTACCTGTAAATGCTATTGGCGAGGTTCTATTTCTATCAGAATCTTCTCTTTTAACATCTGGTATTTGATGCAAACCAAGGTCTATAAAAGATCTTTTATTAATTTTTGTAACCGGATTTTTACCAATAGTATCTAAAATGTTTGTTAGAAGATCGCCCAAATAGATACTCATAATAGCAGGTGGCGCTTCAAAACCGCCAAGTCTGTGCATATTACCTGGAGATGCTATACATGCCCTTAACAAAGTATCGTGCTTTGCAGCACCAAGTAAAAAGGCAGATAAAAATGTTAAAAACTGGATGTTCCTTGTTCTATGAGAAGATGGCGTTAATAAATTTTTGCCATCGCTATCTTTTAGCGAAAAGTTTAAATGTTTACCGCTACCATTAATACCTGCAAAAGGTTTTTCGTGAAGTAAAAGTTTCATTTTATGTTTAATTGAAACTTTTCGCATTGCTTCCATTAATGCATGGTTCATATCGCAACCAAGGTTAGCTTCTGAAACATCTGGTGCGAATTCAAATTGACAAGGTGCAACTTCATTATGTCTTGTTAAAAGTACTTGTCCTATTTTGTACATATCCCTTTCAACATCTTCCATAAAACTTAAAGAACGAGGTGCGATAGATCCAAAATAATGTGCTTCAACTGTTTGTTCTCTTGGTGATGCTTCGCCGATAAGTGTTCTTCCACATAATGTGATGTCTGGTCGTTTTTTTGCTTTTTCTTCGTCGATTAAAAAATATTCTTGTTCTGCACCTATTGTTACATCTACACTTTTTACTGTTCTGTTTCCAAACTTTTTTAAAAGTTTCATAGCACAAGTTTGCATAGAATTTATAGATTTTATTAAAGGTGTTTTCATATCAAGCGAAGCACCATTTAAAGAAATAAATACTGATGGAATACAAAGCGTTCCACCTTTTTTACTTTTAATTATGAACGCTGGACTTGTAGGATCCCACGCACTATAACCACGAGCTTCAAATGTTGAACGAATGCCACCAGATGGAAATGAACTCGCATCTGGTTCGCCTTTTATAAGTTCCGAACCTTTGAAAGATTCTATGCTAGAACCATCTTTATCTGTACTTAAAAATGCCATATGCTTTTCAGCAATATTTTCTGTTCTTGGCATAAACCAATGTGTGTAATGTGTAGCACCTTTTGAGATTGCCCACTCTTTCATTGCGTTTGCCATAAAGTCTGCGATGCTTTCATCTAGCTTGCTACCATTTTCCATAGCATTGATATACTTTTTGTATATTTCGTGCGGTAAAAACCTACGCATGGCTTTTCTATCAAATAAATATTTACCAAATATCTCTTTCGATGACTGATATTTTATTTTCATAATTACACCTCTAGCATTAATTTAAATTTTGTTTCGCATAAATATAGTATCAGTTTTGCAGGTTTAAGACAAGTTTTATTGCAAAAAAGCTGTATTTTGCATATTTTTGCAGTAAAAAACTGCAAAAATATGCATTTTAGCAATAAAATCACTGCAAAGAGAAAAAATTAATTAATTAAATTTATAAAAAAACCCCCGCTTATTTAAGCGGGGGTTTTTATATCAAAAGTTTAAAAGTTAATCTACAAAAATTCCATTTTCAGCATAAAAAGTTTTATATAAAATTTTTACATCTTCTAATGCTTCCTTCTCGCTTACTATTATTTGTGTATTAGCTCTTTCTATTTGTTTTATTCTGTTAATAGATGTTAAGGTAACTTTCTTTAGGTCTATATCATTTATAACACCTTCTATCTTATCTGACAAAATTAAAGTTCTTTTCTTTTGCTCTATTAGGTTTAATAAATAAAATTCATGCATTATTTCCATGTTTGAGGTTAAATCCTTAGGAGAACCTTTAGAAAAGAAGAATACCATAACTGCTGTTTGCAAGAAAGACCTTACAATATATATTTTAGCGTTATGAAAACCAAAACTCCATGTAATATCAGACTTGAGCATAAGCCTCATTAAGTCTACTTTAACCTTCCTAAGATTCTGCTGAGCAAAGACCTTGCCCACTCTAACAAGATCTTTCCTTTTTAAAGATACATGACGAATCGGCTTACCCTTAGTAACTACTTTAGATATATCTTTCTCCATTCTTCTTTTTTCTTCTACCGTAACCTTTTTATCAAGAAAAATATTAAGAAAACCTGCTGCTATTAAAACCAAAGCTGCTATTGATGTCGTGTCCCAAACTTTATCAAACTTAACATGAGAATATAAATTGCTTCGTTTAAAAAATTTTTCGTGATAATATGGGTTTAAATTACTGTTTTCTACAGTCATACTAGCAGCCAAAACAGCCTGGCTCTGATTACTTTGATAACTGCCTGATAAAATATCTAAAACAGACTTTTCAAAAGTTTTACCATTGCTCATAACAACAGAATTCATGTTTGGATTTTTTGCTAAGTTTGAAGCCAATACAGACACCATTTCTGTTACATCTTTTTTGTTTAAAGATAACATTTCTTGTAATATAACTAATATTTCTTCTAAAGCTGATGGTTTAACATAAGAAACTTGAAGCATATTTAAAAGCATTTCAGGTTTCTTTTCAAAACCTACACTAGGAATAATTGTTTTTGCTTCTTCTTTAATTTTTGTTAATTCTTCAATAATAATTTTCCCAAAAATATCGTCACTAATTTTTTGGGATATTTCTACAGAAATACCAGAATCAGAAATACCTGCAGCAAATATAAAATCTTTTTCTTCTTGGGTAAGTCCTGCATAATCCATAGTAGCTTTAATAATATTTAACAATTCTTGTTTTCTAGAATTAATCAGCTCTAACTCAGAATCTTCTTCACTATTTTTTAATTCTTCTTGTGCTTGATATATTATTTTTTGTTCTATATTGTTATATAATTCTGCATTATGCTGTATAGAAGTACTAATATTTTCAAATGCATAAGAATTTGTAGATATCACTATCGCTAATGATAAACTTAAGGATGTTATTTGTTTTATTTTTTTAATTTTCATTATTTTTAACCTTTTTTAAATTATTATTTAATTTCCAAAATTTAAATTCTCTAAAAATCTGTTTTCTTCTTTAATAACATTTAATTGAATTTGTAAATTATTATTTAATTCTCGTTTAATTTCATCTTGTCTATCACCGTGAATTGCTGTAAGATGTGGGGTTATATACACACCAGCCACATAGTTTGTAGCAATGTTGAAAAACAAAGTTACCATTTGTAAAAGCAAGGCATCTTTAGGAGTGAACCCTGTAGTTTCTATTAAACTCCATAAGTAAAAAGATTCTCTTATATTTTCTATTTTTGCCACATTAGATCTAGCTAAAAATTCTTTAACTACATGGTTTCTGCCTACAAGAGCAACTTGCATCGATTTTTCTCTACCTGTTTTAACTGTTGCAAATTCTATGTTTTCATATAAATTAAATTTTCTTCTAGTATCAAATTTTTTAAATATATTTACTGCTTGCTTTTTCATCCTACTTGGAATAGCCTGATGTACTAACACTAAACAACAAACTGTCATTATAACACTAGGCGCATTTTCTAAAAAATCTAGTGAATTATCTTGTTTTAAAAATTCTTTTTTATAAATTAGCTCCATAGAATTGGTTAATGAAATTTGTTCTTCCAAATTTATATTATTTATCGCATTATTATGCAAAATTAAAACTCTCATAAATTTATATTCATTTGTATTTGCATAAATACCTTCGTTCATTGCTTTGTTTGTGCTTGGATTTAAAAGTAAGTTGATTGCAAAAATTATACCTGTTTTTTCTACATCTGCATCTTTGCTTCTAATCATTTTTACAACTGTACTTGTAAGAGTAATAGACACAGCTTTAGAAAATTGTTCTGTAGCTAAAAACTTAGCTATTATATTTCTATACCTAACAATAATTTTTTTATTGTCTTCCTGTTCAAAAGAATTAATTATTAAGGATGGTATATTAGCTTTTAAAATATTTATTTCTTCACCTATTCTGTTTTGTAAGATAACAGAATCTGATATAGCATTTAGCTTTTTATAAAAATCTTCATCTAGATTATTTTCTGATATAAATATTTTTATTTCATTTTTAAGAAGTCTCATAAAGTCTTCATCTTCAAAACCTTCTACAACAAACATTTTTTTATACCAAGTTAAAACATTGTTTCTTAATGCCTCTTCTTTAGTATCGGCAAAAGCATTGGAAATAGACGAAGTTAAAATTATAACTGTCGACATACTTACAACTAAAAGTTTTTTAATTATTTTACTGTTCACCTATACTCTCCACTTTTTCCATTTGATCGTAAGAAGATTTAATTTCGTTTAACATTTCTTCTACTTCAGATTTGCTTAAATTTCCATCCTCTATACCGTCTTCAATTTCTTGGAAATCAAACAATACTTTTGTAAGTTTAGTGTTTTTTTCTGATTGTATAATTGAATAATTTTTTGCATAATCTAAAGAAATCTTTAAACCATAATTACCCTTATGTGCTTTATAATGCATTACTGGGTTACCCCATTTTGCTAAAAACTGAGCCATTGCAAATGCAACTATTGTAGAAGGAACATTTTGAACAAAGGAATCTTTTAAGGTTAGCCCCTTACCTCTAGATATAGTTGCAAAACCTAACACCTCTGTAGCATTCATTTGAACTTTTAAGTTTTTTAAAATATTAACAAATTCGTTTAATTTTGTCTTATTGTTGACAGGAACAAAATATCTTCCTATTTTTATGGTTGCAGAATCGTTCATAAAATAGTTGTTCATATATTTTATTTTCTCTACATCTTTCTTTGTAAGTATTTCTTTAATTACTTCACTTTTAGCAAAGGCCCCGTTTTTATCCATTATAAACGATGCTCTAAGTTTTTCACCTATTGTGCTTGGAGTTTTAGGTTTTATAAAGTTTTTCTTAGCAAGTCTTTTTAACACTGCATTATATTCTAATTTTTTTATAGTATTGTTAATGAGATGTGGTACAACTTTTCCCCTTACATATGTAAGCCCACTATATTTAGCAACACCTATCCTTAATTTTTTAAAAAAGGATATTCTTTTCATATTATAAAGCCTTACAAGAGGAATCCATTTTGTAGGTAATAACCAAGAAAACAATAATTTGCTACCAACTCCTACCCATTTAAGCATTTTACCTATAACAGCAAATTCTAAAACTAAACAACCATAACCATAGACATCATCAATTAAATTACAATTTTCGCTAGCAGTATCTTTTATTTGGTTTTCTATAACTTCTGTCAACATATCTACTTTTTCTAAAGAAACACTTATATAACTTTTTTGCTCGAAAGATATTGTTTCATCTTCTAAATATTCTTCAAAGGTATATACTAATTCCTCTAAGTTTATAAGAGCATATTCTGCTATCATAGGATAATTAATATATTCGTCATCTTCATCTAACTGTAAATATTCTGAGATAAATTCTAATATTTGTTTACCTTTTTCATATTGTATTTTTTGGTTTACAAAAGCACCTACCAATATACTTAATAACATATGTGCATAAGAATTTTCATCACAACTATCACTACCTATAAGATTTTTACCTGGCTCTCTTGTTACCATACTAGCATGAATCCCTAAAAAATTAACATTGTGTTTTGTATTGAAATAGTTTTCAGCAGTATTAGCATTTGTATAGCAATCAAGGTTAACTTCAAAAGTATCATGACTAGAAGCTATAAAATCTGACATTTCCTTTATATGTTTTGTTAAATTATCGGATATGTCTTCTGTAGGAACACTATACTTGATAGCAGATACCAACAAAATTCTTTTTTCATAATCTATATAATTGTTTGAAGACTCATCTAGATGTGTTATTGTCTTAAGAATTCTATTTACAACTTCTTTAGAATGGTTTATGTTAGATATTAATGAGGTTGTTAAAGACAATAATAACATTTGTTTCTCATCTTCTTCTACAAGTTTAACTGTTTGTAATCTTATTAAGGTATCAACTATTTGGTTTAAATATTCGGATGGATAATATGTTATGGATATAAGATTTTCCATGTAGTCGTTACTTTTTTCTTTAAGATCTTTGGTTAGAATATCCACAATTTCTATTTCTTCTAATATGTCTAGGAATATTTTTGCAGACACTGTTTGGATATTATCTAGTAATACTGGTACAACATTTTTTTCTTCTAAATTTTGTTTCAATTGCAAATCAACAAAACTATTAATTTCGGAATTATATATCTCTTGATAATTTTTATTCCCAATATTATTTTCTGAATATAAAAATGTTGTTGAGTTCAAAAATAAAAGAGAACTAACTAAAAAGGTAGCTATAAATTTTTTATAAAATGCTGTCACTAAAACCTCTCTCAATATTAAATAATTTTTATTTTAAAAGTAAAGATACTACATCTATACCAACAATTTAACACTTCCCAGGTTTTTCCACAAGGTACTTTAGTACTATATAGCACTGATACTTTATTACTAGTCTCCTCTAATGCTAAATAGCTATATAAATAAATTAATGATATTTATATATATAAACAAAGAAACCCCTCAGATAGTCTACACTATCTGAAGGGAAACTTAAAAATTAATTTTATTATTATTAAAAAACTGTACTAGCTACAGCACTTTGCATGCTTTTTCTTATGATTATAATGATCTTCTTTTTCTTTATTCCAAGCTATAGCCATAAGCCCACCTGCTATTACACAAGATATCATACAAGCACCATACATACCACCCCAGCCGTAGACCTTAGTAATATATGCTAGCCCTACACCAGAAAACGCTGCCCCGATATATCCAAACCAACCACTAAGACCACAAGCAGTAGCTACTGCTTCTTTAACGGTAATCCTTGATACTTGAACACCGCCTACTAGAACTTGAGGACCATCAACAAAGAACCCGATTGCTAATAAGTAAAACCCTGTTGCAAAATAATTATCTGGACCTGCATATACATAAAAACCCCAGATACTAAATATCAATAGTATGAGATATAAGACATTACAAGGAGCACATCTACCACCCCAAACTTTATCTGCTAGGTAGCCAGCAACTATTCCGCCAGCAATACCACCAAGTGGCATTAAAGACCAAAATAACGCAACTTTAACTGCAGATATACCTTTAACATCATACATGAATTTTGTTGCCCAGTCTAAAGTACCGAACCTGATTAAATACACAAATATGTAAGAGAAACATAATGCCCATAAATATGGGTTTGTGAATACATATTTTTTTAATATTTTCCAATGTGAAACATCTTCTTTAGTTTTTTCAACTGGATAGCTTACATTTTTGTATTTATCTATTGGAGGTAGACCCATTGATACTGGTCTATCTCTTAACATAACAAGCATTACTAAAGATGTTACAACACCTATTGCACCAGGAATATAGAATATTGCTCTCCAATCCAATAATCCTTTAGAATACATACTTAAAATCCAAGCTATTAAAATACCGATACCAAAAGTACCAGCTGTATGAGAGGAAGACCATAATGCCCATTTGGTTGCCCTTTCGTTAGGACAGAACCAGTGAACTAAAGCCTTTGCTACCGGTGGGAATCCCATAGATTGGAATGCACCGTTTAATCCCCAGAAAAACACTAAAGCATATAAACTTGTTAGGTAACCATAAAACAAATGTATTATGGAAGCACACAATAAACCAAATGCCATAAATGTTCTTATGTTGGAACGATCTGCCAAAAGACCACTAACAAATTTACCAATGCCATATACTATATAAAAAACTGTACTTAAAATACCAAGTTGAACAATATCTAAAGCTAGTTTTTCACCAAATAATGGAAGTGCTGGTGCAATGTTTTTTCTTGTAAAATAAAATACCATATATCCAAGATACATACCAATAAACATTCGCCATCGCCATCGAGTATAAACTTTTGCTATTTCTTTTGGATCTGTAATCTTTTCTTTTGAAGGGGGAAGCTGTTTAAAGCTTAATTGACCTAAATCCATAGTGATACCTCTCTTGTTATCTATCCTTTAATAATATTAAATTGCCCCGCAAAAATCAACTTGTTAAAATACACAGGATATATGCTACAATCTAGGTGTAGAATGCCTTAGGGTAGTTTCTACATAGAAAATAGATAAAGAGAGAGAAAAATGGAAAAAAATAAATTATATGTTGGAAACCTTTCATGGGAAACAACAGAAAACTCATTGCAAGACGCTTTTGCTGAATGTGGCGAAGTAGTATCTGCAAAGATCATAACAGATCGTAATACAAATCGTTCTAAAGGCTTTGGTTTTGTTGAGATGGCTTCTGATGAAGCTGCCGAAAAAGCAATTGCTCAGTTTGATGGCAAAGACTTAGACGGTAGACAAATCAAAGTTAACTTAGCTAAACCTAAAGAGTAATTTTTAGTTTTATTTAAGGAACTTGAACGAAAGAAAGCGAACTTTTTAATTAAAGTTCGCTTTCTTTATTTTAAGCATACTTAATACTTTTTAATACGACTTACTAAAAAAGAACGGTAATATCTATTAATGCTAAAAAATTCGGCTTTCAGCTTACATTAAAACCCCCACTATTTGCTTTGCAAATACCACCCCCACAGAGTCTGTGTCCACGACTTTACCAAAAGGGGAATTTCTTTTTCTGGCACTCTTTTTCCCTCTCCCTCGTTTTTAGGGAGAGGGTTAGGGTGAGGGTAAATGTTTCTTTTTCATTGACACCCCCCCCCAACTTTAATAATATATCGTATATGAAGAACTTATTTAATAATAAAAAAATGTGTCATGCTGAACTTGTTTCAGCATCTTTTAGTAAGACCCTGAAACAAGTTCAGGGTGACAAGAGTATTAAAGGGTTTACTTTAATTGAACTTTTAGTGGTGGTGCTTATTATCGCAATACTCGCTGCCATTGCATTACCAAAATATATGGTAGCAAGAGATAAGGCTCATCTTAGTGGGTTAATGGCAATTGGTAAAAATGTTAATGATGCTTTGGATAGAAGAAGTCTTTTTGATAGTAGTACAGATGGTTCTGCTTTAGATTTATTAGATATGAGTTTCAATGATTATCAGGGAAGTGCTTGTACAGGTGGTAATTGCAGGATAAAAGTTTCAGGTAAAGATTATATGCTTTATCCATACTTAAATACGAGTAGCACACTAGGAAGAAACTATAGTTCCTTTTCTTCTTATCACAATGAATCTTTCGGGACGTTTTTAGTGCTTAAAAATGCTTTAGAATATTATTCTAGCGATTATTATCTTTATTGTTTTGGTGGTTCAGGGGGATTAACGGTAAATGTAGCAAGGTGTGAAAGGTTAGCTAATAGTTTAGGGGCAAGCTGTAGTGGTGATTCTGGTGCTCGTGTATGTACTTGGTAAATCAATTTTCTTCTTTATTAATCCTATTTTTCATATATTTTGCTAAACCACCTAAAGCGGTTTCCCTATATTCCTTAGATAAATCATGCCCAGTAATTTCCATAGTTTCAAGTATATCGTCATAAGAAACTTTTTGATGTCCATCAGAAATTAATGCATATGCTGCAGCATCCAATGCTCTTGATGCACCCATTGCATTTCTTTCTATACATGGTATTTGCACAAGCCCGCCAATAGGATCGCAAGTTAAACCCAAATGATGTTCCAAACCAATTTCCGCAGCATATTCTATTTGATAAATATTTCCACCTTCTAAATAACAAGCCGCTGCTGCTGCCATTGCACAAGCTACTCCAATTTCGCCCTGACAACCAACCTCAGCACCAGAAATAGATGCATTTGTTTTAGCCAAATTACCAAACACACTAGCTGTTGCAAGTGCTTTTAAAATTTCGTCATCACTATATTTATTTTGTTCCTTCATATAATATAGAACGCCGGGTATCACTCCGCAAGAACCACATGTAGGTGCTGCCACAACTATGGAACCACTTGCACTTTCTTCTGGACAGGATAATGCGTAAGCAAATAAATTGCTGTTATATTTTATTGCTTTATGTTTGAAATTCTTCTTGTAATATGTTTTTGCTTTTCTTGCTAATTTTAAACCACCAGGTAAATAGCCTTCTTTATGAATGCCATCTTTGATGTTTTGTTTCATAATTTTCCAAACTTGTTTTAAAAATATCCAAATTTCTTCGCCTTCGCTATCCTCTACAAATTGCCAAAAAGTTTTATCGTGTTTATTTAGATGTCTTAATATTTTTTTAACGGTGGTGTATTTGTAGATAGATTCTATTTCTATTTTTTTATTATTTTTCTCATGGATAATTTTCCCCCCACCTACACTGTAAAAAGTATTGTGTCTTATTAGTTTGCCGTTTTTATCAAGAGCTTCAAACTGCATTGCATTTGGGTGGAATTTTAGAAATTTATTTTTATGCCAAACAATTTTTACTTTTAAAGGTTCAAAAGCGAGTTTTATTGCTTTGTCTGTTAAGTGACCTTTGCCCGTTAATGCCAATGAGCCATAAAGGTGTGCCACAAAACGATGTGCTGTTGGACTATTTTTTTTGAAAATTTTTGCAGCACGGTTTGGACCAATAGTATGACTACTAGACGGACCCATTCCTATATTAAATAACTTTCTTATACTTTCCATGTGGCAGTGCCTCCTCCCCTTTTTTAAACTTTCTGCTCATATTTTAGCAAATTTGGGAGATTGCCACGGCGATTACAAATCGCCTCGCAATGACAAACGGGTTTTTACGAGTATTTTAAAGTTTTAATTAAAATCTTGAGTAGATCTAATTATTATATCCCCTGTTAAAGGGTCAAATGTTTTACTGTCTAAAAATTCGTAATTACCATTAATATCCTTACTTCCATATTTATCACTAGCTTTTAGCAATTTTCCATACTTATCATATTGCAACACTCTTTGAGCAGGGCTTTCTGGGTCATGTTTTATAACTGTTATCCCACCATCTAGCTTATGAATAGTTTTTTTAACTAGGATTTCATTTTCGTATTCTTTAGAAGTCCAAACACCATTTGAGTTATAAGTATAAGAAAGTTTTTTAAGTTCATTACCTTGTGAGTCATAGATTGCTTTTTCCGTCAATTCGTTATTCTTATATTTTTCAACCGTTTTACTTCCATCTGTTTCGAAGGTAGTTCCTTCTATAAATTCATCATTCTTAAATTTAGATTCAAAAGCTAGGCTTTCTGCGGTAGCAGGTTTTTTAATTATTTTTCGGCCAGACTTATGCTCTGTGATTTCTTTTGTAATTTTATCTCCTTCGTAAAAATTAGTAATTTTTGGTCCGCTTCCTTTCTGAATGGTTTCCTCTATTAAAATATTATTCTCATAAATTCTATGGGTAAAACCTTTGCCTTTAACTGGTCGTAATTCTTCTTGTATTAATTCTTTCCCAATGTATTTTTTGCCGCTTTCAAGAGATCCATTTTTTCTATACGAATATTTTAAAGTTGTATTCCTAGAATATTGAGAATATTCTTTTTTTAATTTAGTTCCATCTTTCCTAGTTAATACTTCTTCTACTAAATTTTTATATTCATATGTTTTAACAACTTCATCTCCGTTTTTAAAATAAGTATAAGTTGTTTTTTTCACTACCGATTTTCTACCAGCATGCCCTTCATAAAAACGATGTATTGTTGGTTTACCAGTATCTGGGTTATATTCTATTATATTGTGATTTTTGGCAGTGTCATAATAAGCATAATCGTAGTTGATTTTTTTAACAAGTTTGTCATTAGAATTATACTCTTCTATACTTATATACGGTTCATTTACATCTAATGCTCTTTGTTTTATTTCTTTAATTACACTTCCATCTTCTTTATACACATATGATATTTCATCCTTTAGATAATATTTTTCATTACCACCATAATTATAAAGAAACTCTTTCATTGGTTTTTTTGTTTTAGGGTCTATTTCTGAAACAATTTTACCACCAGTTATTAAATGTTTTGTTACAGTTTTTAATTTATATGCCGAACCTAAATTTAATTTTGGTCCAGATTGTTTGTTTAAAATTATTTTTACTTCTCTTGCTAATTCTTCCAAGGTTAAACTTTTATTTTTTTTTAGTATTTCCGTAGCTTTTCTATGTTCTATATTGCTTTTTGTTACAAAATGTAAATTTTTTAAATCTTCAACATTAGAAACAATATCTTTTCCTAATTTCTCCAAAACAAAATTTATTCTTTGTCCTTTTAATTCTGGATTAAAATTGCTAGAAATTTTTGAAATAACTTGTATTTCTTCCCAAAAAATATACCCTACTGCCTGGTTATAGGTTAGTTTTTTTAATGAGTCAGTATTTTTTATAGATATTTTTGTTAGTTTTACAAAATCGTCAATAGATATTAGCTTTTTGCCTGATTGTTGAAATGCTTCTATCACTAGTTTTAATAGTTTTCCAGCTGGTTTTCCTACGGGTGTCATTAGAGGCACAGGAGCAATAATTTCTGCCTGTTCTACTTTTGTTTCAACCAATTCGTTCATTGAAGAACTAGTATATCCACTAACATTCGTTAGCAATAATAATATTGTTAAAATTATTATCTTTTTCATATTTTTTACCTCTTAAATATATCCTTACAACTATATTTTACCTGTTGCGTGGTTTTAATAAAAGGTACTTTAGTACTAGTGGTAGGTGGTAAATTAGTACTATATGAGAATTTCTTATAACCTGGATTTTCCGCGGGTTATCTTTAATTTAAAATCTAACATAAAGTCGTCGCCACGGACGAATATTCGTGGGATAGATTTATATTTATTCCAGTTCTTAAAATCCCATAAATTTTGTTTAACACTAAAATTAAAATTGAAACCTGTTTTTTCTACTTCTTTTTTTATATTTTCTGTAAAAGCACCCGCACCATACGGATATGCAAAAGCTTGTATTGTTGTGTTGAAGGTTTTTTCTAATTTAATTTTACTTTCTGCTATTTGATATTTGACTTCTTCTGGTTTAATTTCTGTTAAATTTTTATGGTCCATAGTATGAGCGCCAAATTCCATAAAATTGGTTTGTTGTAATTTTTTTAGGGTTTGCAAATCTAATTTTTCTTCTGCATTTTTACGAGGAGAATTTTCGTCCCAATAGTTTTTTTTGCCGATAGCATTATAAACTAAAAACATATTTGCTTTTATTTTTTTACTTATTAAAAATTCTAATGCCGACAGGTTGTTTTTGTAACCATCATCGAAAGTTATTAATACGGATTTTTCTGGATAAGTTTTTTTACCCAAATCAGAAAAACCTAAAAATGTGTAGCCGTTTTTTATTAAAAAATTTATTTGTTTTTCAAACTTTGTTTGGCTTACCCATAAACTTTTATTGTCTTTATGTGGTACTTTGCCAATATTATGATACATAAGAACAGCTATGCCTTTTTGTTTCGTTCGCCACCAGTTCCAACGAGCGCTAAAGGCAAGAAAAAAAACTATTAGAAATAAAATTTGCTCTATCATTTTTTATTCTCTTTTTCTATTACATACAGCTTGCTGTATTTTACGAAACCGTAACAAGATGATATTGTTGCCCAAATTATTCCGTGTATACCATCTAAACAGCCGAGCTTTAGAATATATAATTTCAAAAAATTTAACGGAAATGCCAATAATTTAAAAATTGTGAATTTTTTGCCCTCTTGGTGCGCTTTTTGTGCTGAGAGGGTAGTATATTCGTTAAATTTTTTGAAATATTCTTCCAAATTTGGATAAGAATTATGGATTATTTTATTTTTAAGTTCCCCGATTTCGCCATTAACCTCTATACCTTCGTGTATAAGCCCGCCACCAAATTTGGAGACAGATTTTTTAAATAATCTTATATGTTTTTCACCTAAAAAACTACCAAACCGCATTTTTTTACCTAAAAACAAATTTTGATAAGGAATATTAAAGGCAGAATATTTTGTGTTTTGCACTATTTGCCTTATTTCTTCCTTAAGAGCAGGAGTTAGGCTTTCATCTGGGTCTAGATGCAAAATCCATTCGTTAGAAGCCATATTTATGGCATGGTTTTTTTGACTGGCAAAGCCATCAAACTTTCTTGTTTCTGTTTTGGCGCCAAATTGCTTGGCAATTTTTATAGTGTCATCTGTAGAATTATTGTCTAACAAAATAGTTTCATTAACTAAATCTTCAACACTTGCCAAGCAATTTGGCAAGTCGTGTGCTTCGTTTCTAGCTATTAACACTAGGGATATAGAACTATTACTCATACTAATATCTTATAATACTATTATGAGGAAATTCAAACTAAATATTAAAAAATCTGCCTTAATAGTAATAGATATGCAAAATTTCTTTTGCGATCCGAAATCGCATGCATATATTTCTGGTACAAAAAAGATATCAAAAAACATAAATAAATTAATTGAAATTTATAAAAAAAACAATCGTCCGATAATTTTTACAAGTCATAAAAACACCAAACAAAATGCACAAATTTTGGGGCTTTGGTGGAAAGATGTTATAACATCAAAATATAATGCAGAAATTTGCAAAGAATTTGACACAAAAAACCATAAAATAATTTCCAAAACTCAGTACGATTGTTTTTATAAAACAAAGTTAGACGAAATTTTGAAAAAACATAAAATTAAACATCTTTTGATAACAGGTGTCGCCACACATTTATGTGTGGAAACCACCACAAGATCAGCTTTTGTACGGGGATATTTACCATTTGTACCAATAAATTGTACTGCAGATTTTAGTCCTAAATTTTACAAATCAACCTTGCTTAATTTAGCCGATGGTTTTGCAGTTATAGACACCTGGGAGAAACTTTTAAATGAAAAATAATCAAGTAATAACAATTGTTGGTGCAGGACCCGCAGGTGTGGCATGTGCAGTTGCAATTAAACATCTTGGAATTGAACCTTTATTAATAGAAAAACATAAAATTGGCGGGCTTATAAGAAATGCAAATTTGATAGAAAATTATTCGCTTTTAGAACAAAATATTTCTGGCAAAACCCTTGCCAAAAAATTAGAAAAAAAAGTGAAAGATAGAAATATAAAAACACTTTTTCAAAATGTTAAAAACATTAAGCCAGGCAATCAAATTTTGGTGAAAACTAACAAAAAAACTTTGCTAACAAACTATCTTGTAATAGCCACAGGCACAAAGGCAAGGGTTTTGCCTAAAAGTGTGAAAATAGATAAAAAAGCTAACAAAAATATCTATTACGAAATTGCAGATATGCCTAAACAAAAGAATAAAACCATAGCAATTATCGGCGCAGGTGATGCCGGGTACGATTACGCCCTAAACCTAGCTAAAACCAACAAAATTTTAATATTAAACCAAAACGCAAAACCAAAATGTAATACAACTTTGCTTAACAGGGTAATTGCCAACCAAAACATCACCCAAGTTAAAAATGTTAAAATTAAGAGTATAGCTTTGGCAAAAAAAGGCATTCAAGTTAATACAAACAAGGAACCCATACTTGCAGATACCATTATAGTTGCAATTGGCAGAGAACCAAATTTGCCGACAACATCAAAAGCTATATTAAAAAACAAAAATATATTTGTAATTGGCGATACGGTTAATGATATTTATCGTCAAATATCCATAACTTCAGCAGACGGCGTAAAAACTGCGATGAAAATTTTTAAAAATTATGAACAGAGTTAAAACATCATGAAAGTAAAACAAATAATAGGCAATAAAAACTTAGCAGAAGTTTTCGTAGCAAAAACAAATAGCAACAAACTTATAGAATTTGCATATTCCATGCATTGCGATAATAAAAAAATTGTTTTAACACTATCAACCTTATACGGTTGCCCTGTTGCTTGTAAATTTTGCGATGCTGGTGGCTATTTTGAAGGCAATATTTCAGAACAGGATATTTTTAAACAAATTTCCACCGTTTTAAACCATAAGTTCGGCGATAATAAAACAAACTTAGACGAGTTTAAAATTCAGTTTGCCCGTATGGGCGAACCCACTTTTAATGCTGATGTTTTAAAAGTACTCACAAATTTTCCAAAAATATACAACACAAAAAACTTTGTACCATCCATTTCCACAATCGCGCCAGAAGGTTGCGAAACTTTTTTGGAAAATTTGTTAGAAATAAAAAATAAATTTTATAAAAATACCATGCAAATGCAATTTTCCATACATTCCACAAACGAAGAAAAAAGAAATTGGCTTATGCCTGTAAAAAAATGGAATTTTGAAAAAATTGCAAATTACGGCAATCGCTTTTTTACAAAAGGTGGCAAAAAAATAACATTAAATTTTGCAGTAGCGCAAGATTCTGTGATAAATGTGGACGAACTTAAAAAATATTTCGATACAAACAAATTCCTAATAAAAATAACTCCTATAAACCCAACAAATTCTGCAAATAAGAATAAAATCAACTCTGGCATTAAAACTTCAGACGATAATTGTTCTCTCATAGCCCAACTAAAAAAGGCAGGATATGAGGTAATTTTGAGTATGGGTGAGCTTGAAGAAAATGAAATAGGCTCTAACTGCGGGCAATATCTTACCAACCACACAAAGAAATAGCTTTACCTGTATTTCGCTAAATGTTAAAATATATATAATAAGTGATTGTCAATCTAGTTCCCGCAACCCCTGTCTAAAAACTTTAAATATAACGAATTTTTTATAACCTTCCAAGCGAAGGTTTTTTCTATATTGCAAAAAAAATAAAGAGGAATAAATGAAAACAGAAAGCCAAGAAAAAATATCAAAGATATTAGAAAATTATTCTTATAAACCAGAAAAATTAATACCTATCTTGCAAAAAGTGCAAGATGAATACAACTACCTACCAAAAGATGTGATGGATTTTATTGCATATAAACTTAACATACCATCTGCACGAGTTTTTGGTGTAGCAACATTTTTTGCACACTTTGCAATTACACCAAAAGGTAAATATATAATTAAAGTTTGTGATGGAACTGCATGTCATGTAAAAAAATCTGAAGCTATTATAAATAAAATAAAAGAAAAGCTAAACCTAACAAACAGCAACACTTCTGAAGATGGGCTTTTCACCCTAGAATGTGTATCCTGCCTAGGAGCATGTGGGCTTGCACCAGTTGTGGTTATCGGCGGAGATGTGCATGCTCAGGTAACAACTCAACAAATATCAGACCTTATAGATGGCATAAAAAACGAGGCAAAAAAATGAGTAAAAAAGTAAACCTTAACAAAATTGTAAAAGATTATGAAAATAATTATAAAAATGTAGAACATAAAATAGTACTTTGCGCAGGGCTTATGTGTATTGCAAGCGGTGCGCTAAAAGTTTTTGAAGAACTCAAAAAAGAAATTAAAAAACAAGGACTGCCAGTTTCTTTAGAAATAAATTCTAAATGTGCTGGTGTTTATGTTTCTAAAAGTGGGTGTCAGGGTTTTTGTCAGCAAGGTCCTTTGATGAATATTAACGACAAAATTTTCTATACACAAGTAAAAGTAGAAGATGTTAAAGAAATTGTTGAACTAACAATTAAACAAAATAAAAAAATAGAGCGACTTTTATATTTAGATCCTAAAACAAAAAAATCTACCGCAAAAATGGAAGAAATTCCTTTTTACAAACATCAAGAAAGAATTTTACTTAAAGATTGTGGCAACACCAACCCAGACGATATTAATGAATATATCGCTAATGGCGGTTATGCCTCAGCACAAAAAGCAACAATGAAAATGAATGCTGAAGAAATTTGTACAGAAATTTCCGCCTCTGGTCTTCGTGGTAGAGGTGGTGGTGGCTTTTTAACTGGTAAAAAATGGAACTTTGCCAGAATTCAAGAAACCGAAAAAAAATACATAATCTGTAATGGCGACGAGGGCGATCCCGGCGCATTTATGGATAGAAGTATTATGGAAGGCAATCCGCATAGTGTAATAGAAGGTATGATAATTGCCAGTCAAGCCATCGGCGCAGATGAAGGGTATGTCTATGTGCGAATGGAATATCCACTTGCTGTTGACAGAATGAATAAAGCCGTAAAACAAGCAGAAAAACTTGGGATACTTGGTAAAAATATTTTTGGTTCTAATAAAAACTTTAAACTTCATGTTATGGAAGGTGCAGGCGCTTTTGTATGTGGTGAAGAAACCGCATTAATAGCATCTGTTGAAGGTCAACGAGGTATGCCTCGTCCTAAACCACCATTTCCAGCAGAATCTGGTTTGTTTGGAAAACCAACAATTATTAATAATGTAGAAACTATAGCAACAGTGCCAAAAGTACTTGCTATGGGCGGTAAAAAGTTTGGTAAAGTTGGTACAGAAACTTCACCCGGTACAAAAACTTTTGCTTTAACAGGGCACATCGTAAACACCGGTTTGATAGAAGTACCATTTGGCACAACTTTAAGAGAAGTAATTTACGATATCGCCGGTGGTGTAACAAACGAAAAAGGCGAAATTGAAGAAGGTGCTTTTAAAGCTGCTCAAATTGGTGGACCATCTGGTGGTTGTTTAACAAAAAAACATTTAGACTTAAAACTAGATTACGATAACCTTAAAAAAGCAGATGCTATGGTAGGTTCTGGCGGATTAGTTGTTTTAAATAACACAACTTGTATGGTAAACATTGCAAAGTTCTTTATGCAATTTACTCAGCATGAAAGTTGTGGTAAATGTGTACCTTGCAGAGAAGGCACTAAACAAATGTTAACCTTACTTACAGATATTACCGAAGGCAAAGCAACAATGAAAACTTTAGAGGTTTTAGAATCTTTGGCTACCGTTGTAAAAACTGCTTCTTTATGTGGGCTTGGTAAAAGCGCACCTAATCCTGTACTTTCAACAATAAAACATTTTAGAAGCGAATATATAGCACACATTGAAAAGAAAACTTGCCCAACAGGCGAATGTCTTGCTTTGGCAAAATATAATATAGACCAAGCAAATTGTAAAAAATGTAGCTTATGTAAAAAAGTTTGCCCTACAGATGCAATATCGGGCGAGCCTGGCAAAACACATAAAATAGATTCAACCAAATGTATAAAATGCGGAGCATGCAAAACCGCATGTAAGTTTGATGCTATTTTTGTAGGAGGATCAAAATGAGCAAAGATATAAAAGAAACAGAAAATTTTATAACTATAGAAAATATTAAAGTGCCTATCGAAGGCGAAAAAAACCTATTGGTTTTAATAAGAAAAGCCAATATAGAAATACCAACTTTTTGCTATCATTCCAACCTAAGCACATATGGTGCATGTAGATTATGTTTGGTAGATATCGAGGGTATGGGTATACAAGCGTCTTGTAGTATAAAGCCAAAAGTTGGTATGAAAGTTAAAGTTCATACAGCACAAATAAGAGAAATGAGAAGAGTTAATGTAGAACTTTTACTTGCAAGTGGATATCACGAATGTACAACATGTTCCAAAAACACTTTTTGTAAATTACAAAGCTTGGCAAGACAGCTTGGTATTAAAGAAATTCGTTTTAAAAAAACAGAAAAAAAATCTCCACGGGATTTATCTTCAGACGCAATTGTAAGAGACCCTAGCAAATGTATTTTGTGTGGCGACTGTATAAGAATGTGCGAAGAAGTTCAAGCAGTTGGTGCGATAGATTTTGCTTTCAGAGGTTCGGACACAGAAGTTGTACCAAGTCTCAATAAAAATTTAAAAGATGTAGAATGCGTTTACTGTGGGCAATGTACAAGAGTTTGTCCAACAGGTGCATTATCGCCTAAATCGGAAGTGTCCAAAATATGGGCAGATCTTCACGATAAAAAAAGAAAAGTCGCCGTACAAATAGCACCTGCTGTAAGAGTAGCTATCGGCGAGAAATACGACCTTGCACCCGGCAAAAGCACAACTGGTTTAATAGTAACTGCACTTAAAATGTTAGGGTTCGATTATGTATACGATTCCTCCTTCTCGGCAGACTTGACCATTGTTGAAGAAGCTAATGAATTTTTAGATAGATTCACAAAAAATAAAAATATGCCACAATACACTTCCTGCTGTCCTGCATGGATAAGATTTGTGGAACAATTTTATCCAGAACTTAATAAAAATTTATCAACATGTAAATCTCCTCAACAAATGTTGGGGGCTTTAGTAAAAGAAGATTTTGTAAGAAAAGGTGGCAAAAGAAAAGATATTTCTATGATTTCTGTAATGCCATGTTCTGCAAAAAAACATGAAGCAAAAAGAGAAGAGTTTTCTAAAGAACAATATGCAGATGTAGATCATGTCATAACAACCGTAGGTGTAAGCCGAATGATAGACGAAATGGGTATAGATTTTAGAAACTTAAAACCATCTTCATTTGATTTACCATTTGGTTTTAAAACCGGTGCTGGTGTATTGTTTGGAGCATCTGGCGGAGTAACAGAAGCTGTAATAAGATATGTCGCAGAAAAACTTGCTTTAAAAGAAGACGATATAGATTGCACCGCTTTAAGAACTATAGATGGTGTAAAAGAAATCAATTTAAAAGTCGGCAAGAAAGAAGTAAAAATTGCAGCAGTAAGTGGGCTAAAAAATGCTAAAGATTTAATTGAAGATCTAAAATCTGGTAAACGACATTACGATTTTATCGAGGTAATGGCCTGTCCAGGTGGATGTGTGGGAGGTGCGGGTCAACCTGTATATTCCAAAGTAAAACACAGACAAAAAAGAGCAGAAGGTTTGTATAAAGCCGATGTAACTTTGGAACTTCATAAATCACAAGAAAACCATTATGTCAAAAAAGTGTATGAAGAGCTTGGCTGTAAAGTTGGTAAGGGTTTAGCGCACGAACTTTTCCACACACATTACACAGACCGCAAAAAGCATAAATAAATTGTTATAATATAGATATATGGTGGCTATAGCTCAGTTGGTTAGAGCGTCGGTTTGTGGTACCGAAGGTCGCGGGTTCAAATCCCGTTAGCCACCCAAATCACTTTTATCGTCGATATATCGTCGATAAAACACCAAAAAAGCCCCTGTTTCTCGGGGATATTTCACTAACTCAACTCTTGTAAGCTCTATACTTGTCAACATTTTGGCAAGTTTTTTTTCTTTCTATACCTTGCCTAAAAATCCATAGTCACAAGATTTTATATGCACATAAGTAATATAATATAGGTAAGGTGCATTATGAAATATTTAATAATAGGAAACGGCAAGGTTGCTAATAATTTTGCCAATTATTTGTCTTTATTAAAAATTCCCTTTGAAAAATGGGACAGAAATACTGATGTTTCATTAGAAAAGTCTGTACAAGACTGTAATACCGCCTTAATCCTCATAAAAGATAGTGAAATAGATGGATTTATAGAGGATAATCCCCCTCTTAAAGATAAAAAGCTTGTGCATTTTTCCGCCTCGCTTGATTCCAATTTTGCTCAAAGCATACACCCACTAGCCAGCTTTACCGAAAATTTAAAAACTTTAGAAGAATATAAAAATATCCCGTTCATAACACATGAAGGTGAACCTAGTTTTAGTGAAATTTTCCCTACTTTAGAAAACCCTAGCCATCAAATACCAAAAGAGAAAGCCGCTTTGTATCATGCACTATGTGTTGCAAGCGGAAATTTTACAGTTTTATTATGGCAAGAAGTTTTTAAAAAGTTTGAAATAGATTTAAATATGCCCATAGAATTTCCGCTTGCATATTTTGACAACATCTCTAAAAACATAAAAGAAGACCATAAAAAAGCATTAAGCGGACCAATTGACAGAAAAGATATGCAGACGATAGAACACAACTTAAAAGCATTACAAGACGATAAGTTAGAAACCATTTATAAAGCATTTGTTAAGGAATATTTAGATGAAAAAAAATAACAAAAAAATATCTATGATAACTGCATACGATTATACTACAGCAAAAATTATAAGCGACACAAATATCGATTGGGTTTTGGTGGGCGATAGTGCCGCTATGACAATGCACGGACACAACTCAACACCAGAAATTAGTGTAGATGAAATGATTTCTCATACAAAAGCAGTATGCAAAGGAATCTCAGACAAACTTATTATAGGAGATATCCCCCTAAAAGCATTTAACGAAAATATTTTAGAAGTTGTGAACAGGTTTATAAAAGCAGGAGCAAATGCCGTTAAGCTTGAGGGTGTCGATGGTTTTGAAGATATTATAAAACAGATAGTAGATAAAGATATAAAAGTTATGGGACATCTTGGTTTAACCCCTCAGACAATAGATATATCCTCTGGCAATGTGGTTCAAGCAAGGGACGAGAGTTCGGCAGAAAAGCTAATAGCAGATGCTAAAAAATTAGAACAGCTTGGCTGTTTTGCAATTGTTCTAGAATGTATCCCTGCGAAACTTGCTTCCCAAGTTTCGCAAGAAATAAACATACCTACAATAGGCATAGGTGCAGGTATTGGTTGCGACGGACAGGTACTAGTTATCCAAGATATGCTTGGTATGAATGATAATAAATTTAAATTTGTAAAAAAATATTTAAACGGACAGAAATTAATTTCAGACGCACTAAACGAATTTGATAAAGATGTAAAAGAACAAAAATTCCCAACAGAGGAAAACAGTTTTAAATGAAAATATTTAAAAGCATAAAAACTTGGCAGGTAGAACGAAACAAAACATCAAAAACCATTGGTTTTGTTCCTACAATGGGAGCATTACACGAAGGTCACCTATCTTTAATTAAAAAAAGCAAAAAAGAAAACAAAATTACGATTGTTAGTATTTTTGTAAACCCCACACAGTTTAATGATAAGAAAGATTTAAATAATTACCCGAACACACTTGAAAAAGATATTAAAGAACTTAAAAAAATGGGTACAGATTACCTAATAATGCCAAAATATAGTGAAATTTATGCAGATAACTATACATATAAGGTTTCAGAGGATAAACTTAGCAAAATATTATGTGGTAGTTCCCGCAAAGGGCATTTTGATGGGGTGCTAACAATAGTTATGAAACTATTAAACATAGCCCAAGCAGATAAAGCGTATTTTGGCGAAAAAGATTATCAACAATATGTTCTTATTAAAAAAATGGCTGAAACTTTTTTTATGAAAACTAAAATTATAGGCTGCAAAACAATAAAAGAAAAAGATGGGTTGGCAAAAAGCTCTAGAAATTTACTTTTAACAGAAAAAGAGCGAAAACTTGCTCCAAATTTTTATAAAATTTTAAAAACAAAAAAATCGGTACCAGAAAAAAAGAAAAGCTTAATAAAATTAGGTTTTAAAATAGATTATATCGAAAAACATGATGACAGAATTTTCGGTGCTGTAAAATTAGGAAAAGTGAGGTTAATAGACAATGTCAAAATCTAAAGGAAATATAATTTTTAGCTTAACAGGTTCAATCGCTTGTTATAAAGTGTGTAATGTAATTTCAAAGCTTGTGCAAAACGGATATGAAGTAAAAGCAGTTTGCACAAAATCTGCAACGGAATTTATCGGATTAACAACGCTTGAAACTTTAACAGGGAAATCTGTTTATGTTGATATGTGGGAAAGAAAAACCGCACTAGATCATATTGAACTTAATAAATGGGCAGATTTAACCATAGTAGCCCCTGCAACTGCTAATATAATGAATAAATTTAGTGCTGGTTTTGCAGACGAGTGTGTGTCTACTTTATTTTTATCACACGACAGAAAAAAACCATTTCTAATAGCGCCGGCTATGAATACGAATATGTGGGATCACCCTGCTACACAAAAATCTGTAGAAGTTTTAAAAGGTTGGGGTGTGAAAATTTTGGATACAGAAAAAGGACATCTTGCTTGTGGCGATGAAGGATACGGCAGATTGTTAAACCCAGATAAAATTTACGATATAATTATTGAGAATTTAAAGAAATGAAAATACTTATAACCGCAGGTGCAACCACAGAACCGATAGATAAAGTTCGTTTTATAACAAACTTTAGTACCGGTAGAACTGGTGCAGAGTTAGCGGATTTTTTTAAGAAAAAAAAGTGTGATGTTTATTATTTTCACGGAGTTGGAGCAATTAAGCCAAATGTTAAAGGTTCAAAACTTGTGGAATATACAAGTTTTGACGATCTAGATAAAAAGCTAAAAACTTTTCTTAAAAAAATCCGTATCGATATGATTATCCATTTAGCCGCAGTGTCAGATTACAGTGTGAAGTACGTGAAAGTAGGTAGCAAGAAATATAATCCTGCTAAATTATCCAAAATAGATTCTTCCGCTAAAGAAATAGAGCTAAAACTAAAAAGAAACTCCAAAATAATAGGTAAAATTCCAAAATATTCAAATTCTTTATTAGTAGGTTTTAAGTTAACAAACACAAAAAGCGATACACAAATTAAACAAGCAGTTAAAAAAGTATCAGCAGATTATGTGGTCCATAACGATTTTCTAGAAGCCAAAAAAAGCACAACAAGACCATTTACTATTTATAAAGAAGGCAAGAAAGTGGTAAAATGTAAGAATACACAGGATTTATCAAAAGTATTATTCAATATAGGAAAAAAGAAATGAAAAGAACAATGTTAAAATCTAAAATCCACCGAGCGACTGTCAGTCAAACAGAGCTTGAATATGAAGGTTCAATCACAGTGGATAAAAAGCTTTGCGAACAAGCAGATTTAAAAGAATTCGAACAAGTAGACATTTATAACTGCAATAACGGAGCAAGACTTGCAACATATGTAATATATGGTAAAGAAAACGAGATTTGTTTAAACGGGGCAGCAGCAAGATGTGCGGAAAAAGGCGACAAAATAATAATAGCCTCATATGCAGACTATTCAGAAGAAGAATTAAAAGATTATAAACCGAAATTAGTATTACTTTAATCAATTCTGCGAAATTTGGAGAGTTGGGATAGATTATGAGGTGTTTAAGCTGTTTTTTCAAATTTTGGGCAAATTTAGGGCAACAAAAGAGTGTTGTCGGCGATATCTCCGCAGGTCCATATTTGATATCTGGAACTCTACCCATCTATTTTTCTAATGTAAATTAATTATGTTTTCCTCGATAAAAACTCCCATTTTTTCGGTCTTATTTCAACAACATAGCTCTTGTAAGCTCTATACTTTTCAATATTTTGGCAGGTTTTTAAACCTTCTATACCTTACCCAAAAATCGATAGTCACAAGATTTTTTTATTTTATATAATACAGAAAACCTACACAAAAGGAGTTTTTGTAATGCAATTAAAAAACATTCATAAAATTTTATTATTAGCAAATTTACTTATTTTAGTTTTATTTATCCCTTGGTTTCTTATAAACTCTAATCTAGAATTTGTAATATATGCGGGAGTAGTCTTGTTTTTCATACTATTAATAGGATTATCCCTAAAAAAAATACCTTACTCGAATGAATCCCTAATATGTTTAACTATATGGGCATTTTTACATATGTCAGGTGGAGCAATACCCGTTGCAGATGTTAGACTTTACGACTTAATACTAGTAAAGCTTTCTAATTCGTTACCTATCTTAAGGTACGATCAAATTGTTCATACTTTTGGTTTTTTCACAGCAACTTTAGTTTCTTATGATATTTTAAAACCACACCTCAAAAATAAAACTAAAAATTTCTCTCTACTACTTATAGTCGTAATGGCTGGTTGTGGGTTTGGTGCTTTAAATGAGGTTATCGAATTTATTGTCGGCTTATTAGATCCTGGTGCTGGAGTTGGTGGATACATAAACACTTCAATAGATTTATGTTCTAATTTGATAGGTGCCATATTAGCTGTTATGTATATAAAAAATTTCGACAAATAAATACTTTACAAAACTATTTTTATTGTATAATTATTCTAAATTTACATTAAGGAGATTATTATGACATTTACATTTTTTCTGGTAATGGTATTATTTGTTTTAGTTTATGCTCTTTTTAAGAAAGTTAATAAAATTATGTTGGATTTTAAGGATTTAAAAAAATTACTAAGTGTCGATGAAGCTAAGTCAAAAAAACCACAAGAAGAAAAAGAACCTGAACCCAATATCACTCCAATACAAAAAGATGCCCAACCTATACAGGTAGCAAAGGCAGAAATCTCAAAACCAAAAGCCCCTCCGAAAAAACCCATAGATTGGGAAAAATTTACAGGTGTTAATCTGTTCGCTTGGGTAGGTGGCTTTGCCTTCTTTTTAGGCATGGTGTTCTTTCTTAAATATGCCATTGACAATAATCTCATCAGCCCATTAGTTCGAATACTTATAGGTTTTGTTTTAGGTATCACTGCTATTGCTAGCGGAATTATTATGAAAGATGGAAAATTTAAAACAACCGCTAACACTTTATGTGGTGTAGGTGTTACTGTTTTATACATATCCATTTATGCTGCAAATTCGTTTTACGATTTAATAAATAATAGCACAGCTTTCTTTGCAATGGCTTTAGTTTCTGTGGTGGCTTTTTGGTGTGCTGTTCATTTAAAATCAAAATACATTGCCATATTAGGTCTTATTGGTGGTTTCTTAACTCCTATTCTTCTTTCTACCGGAGTGGATAAAACTTTAGATTTATTCACCTATATATTCGTTTTAAACATCGCAATAATATTTATAGCTATAAGAATGAATTGGCCGTTCTTAATAGCAATGACTGCAGGTGCAACATTTTTTACTCAGTTTTGCTGGTATGATTCTTTTTTCAATGATGAAAAAACATATACAGCAATAATTATTTTTGCAATATTTCCTGCTATATATTCTGTAGCAGCATTAATTGCAAATAAATACAAATTAGCAAGTAAAACTTTTTTGCATACCGCAGGGATATTTATTATAGCTAATATATTTTTTACATGGAATATGTTGTTTGCTACCTCAACCCCTTTTCCTGTTTTATCATTGCTTCTTATTTTAAGTGCTTATTTAGTATTTCTTATGCATAAAGAAAAAGGTTGTGTTGGTTGGCATATAACAGCAAGTTTTATAACCTTTTTAGTTTTATTTATGTGGACAATTTTCGACTTATCTAAAACTAATCTCAATCATATTCTTGGTTTTTACTTAGCATTTGCAGTTCTAAATTCCGTAATACCTATAATATTATTTCATTACAAAAAAAACAAAGATATTCTAACTGTTTATGGAATATCTTTAGTGCTTCCTTTTATTTTAATGGTTGCCGCTATTTCTAAGGCAACACCAGATAGCCCCACATTTATTTTTGGTGCAGCACTTTTGTTGGTAGGTATTATATTATCCATTGTAAGAATATATAAGATAGATTTTATTTCAATGGTGGCTCTTATTGGTGCTTTTATAGTTCAAATTACCTGGCACCTTTCCTTTAAAGAATTAGCCCCAATGTATTATTGGTATGGCGGATTTATGTCTATGTTCTTGATATTTCCATTTTTATTTAGAAAATATTTCATGGATTCTAAATATGTATGGATAAGCTCTGCATTAGCTGGTCCATTATGTTTTATACCAGTTTATTATTTATCAAAAGAACTTTTAGAAGGACAAACTCTTGGATTCATCCCAGCAATGTTTGCTGTTATATATTTAACTTTCACATTATTTGTATCGCATTTTGCTGATATAAAAGAATATTTACAGAAAGTTAGGTTAGGTGTTTTTGCTGCCGTCAGTTTATTATTTATCACATTAATTTTCCCTATACAATTTGATAAAGAATGGCTAACTATCAGCTGGGCATTAGAGGGTATGGCTCTTATTTGGTTGTTTAGAACAATTGAATATAAACAACTAAAACTTTGGGGATATGCATTACTTATTATAAGTTTTGTTAGAATTGCAATAATCCCAATAGTATTAATGTCTAATTCCCATGTAGAACCTGCTATTTTAAATTCGTACTTATATACTCATGGATTGGTGATTTTACCGCTTCTTATAGCTGCAAAATTATGGCAACCTAATGACGAAAAAATAATGGAAAGTAATCCTAAGACCGTGTTAGCAATACTTGGAACTGTGCTATTATTTTTACTTATGAATATAGAAATAGCAAACTATTTTGCTACTGGCACAGCTTTGACCTTTGAGTTAACAGGAAACATCGCAAGAGATATGACCTACACATTATCTTGGGGCATTTTTGCTATGGGACTATTTGCAATAAGCATTTATAGGGATTCTACAAAGGTAAGAATAGCCAGTATAGTTTTATTCTCTATAACAACCTTAAAATTATTTTTTATTGATTTATGGCACCTAGGACAGCTTTATAGAGTAGCTGCTTGTGTAGGACTTGCGATATTATTAATATTAGTATCGTTCTTTTATCAAAAGTTTGTTACAAAAAAGAAATAAAATATTATTTTTTATATTTTTGTATTTCTTCTGCTAATGGAGTATTATATTTAAATTCAGCAATTTTTATTGCATCCATACCATTATAATCTTTTGCATTAACATCTATTCCCGCTTCCATTAATGCTCTAGCCATTTCCATTATTATTTTGTTAGATTCAGCCAGTCTTTTATTTATTGTTTCAAACCCCGCATACATGGCTTCCTTAACTCTAATCTTATCTTCTTCAGAATATTTCTTAAACATTTCTTCTTGCTCTTCAGCTAGCACTTGTTTTGACATATTAATTTCTTCTTGCCCGGTATTAATATTTGCAATATTATGCAATGCCGTTTCTTTATATTTATTTTTAGCATTAACAGTGGACTTTGCACTGATTAAGATTTTTACTATTTCTAATCTTTCTCTTAATATTTTTTCAGATATCCCAAAATGGTCTACAAATTGCCAAGGTTTTCCAGTGTTCTTAACTTCTTTCTTTATTCCTTCCGTAACTGACGCTTCTATAAAAAAATATTCTGTAGCGTAATGAAGTGGTGTGTCTCCAATTCTATTTGTAGTATTTATGTTTGCACCCTGATTTATTAATGATTTAACTTTTTCAATTTCACCTTCAGCAACAGCAATATGTAATGGACTAGCATTCAAAGGGTTTTGTCCAGACGCATCTAAATCATAATCTTTTCGTTTTGCTTGTGATGCTTGTGAAGATTTAATCATTGGGTTTCTAGTAGATCTATTTCTATCAGATTTAGTCCTAGTGTTTGCATGAAACCCTTTTTGTTTTAATACTGTTAGCATATCATTGTTTCTGCCAGAGGCTACAATTTGTGCTACCGTGTATCCTTGGGTACATTTAGAATTAAGGTTCGTACCGTAATTTAGCATAAGTTTTAAAATTTCAATGTTGTTAGATTGAGCTATATAGCATGCAGGAGTGTTATTTTTTGCATCTCTAGTTTTTAGATCAGCACCCAAATATAATAATGTTTTAGTTGCTTCTACATTGCCATTTCCTACAGATACATGTAATGCAGTAGTTTCTCCTTTTCCTTTAGCATTAATATCTGCACCTTTTTCTACTAAATATTTTACAATATCAGCATTTCCACCCAAAGCCGCTGCTTGTAATACTAAAATTCCTTTATGACTTAGAGCATTAACATCAGCACCAGATTCCACTTTCTTTTTCACACAGTCAAAATCTCCCATTTGAGCACATTGATATATGTCCATTGTTGTGTGTGTGGATTTTTGGGATTGTTCAGGTTTTAAATATTTATCAAAAAATCCTTTATCGGCTAATAAAAAAACTAATGCTACTACTAAGCCTAAAACTAAATATTTGAAGTATTTATTTGTCATTTAATAACTCCTGATTGAATTTTATATTAATCGTCAGTTCACCTAAATATTTTAGCATATGTTAATATAAGTTGATTAAACTTGCATAGAAAAGACGAAAATTGCCAACTTTGGGATTGGAGGATATAATATAATGATTTTAAGGTAGTTTGCCGAGAATACGGCAAGTTTGTGGGGACTATGGCAGGTTGTAGAGAGGATGTCCGAAGGTCCATTTATCGCAAATAGAACTCTACCCATCCATTTTTCTAATGTAAATTAATTATGTTTTCCTCGATAAAAACTCCCTATTTCTCGGGGATATTTCAATAACACAACTCTTGTAAGCTTTATACTTGTCAATATTTTGGCAAGTTTTTTTCTTTCTATACCTTGCCTAAAAAACCATAGTCACAACTTTCTAAACCCTATTTCAATAAAACTAAATTGACATATCTTTTCCTAAATTGATATATTATTATTGTAGATATAATTTCAGGGTCGGGTGTAATTCCCTACCGGCGGTATAGTCCGCGAGCCTTCGGGCAGAATTGGTGTAATTCCAATACCGACAGTATAGTCTGGATGAAAGAAATTATTAACTTATGTAGCTTTTGGCTACAATAAAGTTTTTATTTTTATAAAAAAGACCTCAAGGAATATTTTCTTGAGGTCTTTTTTGATAAAGATATTTCCTTCAATTCCTGAAATTATTATTTATAAAATCAGGAGGAAAATATGTATTTAAAAGAAGGAAATTTTGATGGCAAAAAATTAAAAATTGCTATCATTTGTTCACGGTTTAATGAAGCCATAGTATCCAAACTTCTTGAAGGAGCTTTGGACTGTCTTAAAAGACACAATGTTCAGGAAAATAATATAGATATTATCTATACTCCCGGTGCTTTTGAAATCCCTCTAATAACAAAAAAACTCGCGGTTTCTAAGAAGTACAATTCTATTGTATCTTTAGGAGCTATAATAAGAGGCGAAACACCTCATTTCGAATATGTATGTAGCGAAGTTTCAAAAGGTATTGCTAGTGTTGGGTTAGAATTTAACACCCCAATAATCTTTGGAATACTAACTACTAATACTACCGAAGAAGCTTTCGCTAGAGCTGGTGGCAAAAATGGAAATAAGGGTTTTGAATCAGCTCTATCAGCTATTGAAATGGCAAACCTTATAAAAAATATTGAGCAGTAAATGAACGATATTTTCTTTATGAAAGAAGCTATAAAGCAAGCAAAAAATGGGGTTGGATTTGTAAATCCTAACCCCTTAGTTGGTTCTATAATTGTAAAAAATAGCAAAATTATTGGCACTGGTTATCACAAAAAATTTGGAAATAGTCATGCTGAAATTAATGCACTAAAACAAGCTGGTAAAAAAAGTGAAAATGCCACAATCTATATAACATTAGAACCTTGTTTTCATCACGGAAAAACTCCCCCATGTGTAGATGTAATAATTTCTGCTGGGATAAAAAGATGTGTGATAGCTTCAAAAGATCCCAATCCAAAAGTTAATGGCAAAAGCATTAAGAAACTTAGAGAAAATGGAGTAGAAGTTGATGTTAGTGTTTGTAAAGAGGAAGCTAAGGAAATTAATAAACCTTTCTTTAAATTTATCAGAACAAAATTACCTTTTGTATACTTGAAACTTGGTATAACTTTGGACGGAAAAATAGCAACTGCTAGTTATAATTCCAAATGGATTACTAATACATCAGCAAGACATCACTCTCATCAGTTAAGAAGCAAATATATGAGTTTGCTAGTTGGGGCTAACACTATTATCAAGGACAATCCATCTTTAACTTGTCGTATTAAAGGTAAGAATAATCCTTATAGAATAATTCTAGATGGGAATTTAAAAATCCCTAAAACAAGCAAAGTATTAAAGAATAATGAAGATAAAAAAACTATCATTATAACTTCAAAAGATAATAAAAAGAAATCTATAAATTATAATGCCAATTTTATCTTCTTAAAAGGCAAGAAATTTAGTTTTAAAGAAATTTTAGTAGCACTTGGCAAACTTAATATAGATTCAATTCTAGTAGAAGGTGGAAATAAAATAATATCACAAGCTTTCAAAGAAAATATTATTGATGAAGGCGACATCATCGTAGCACCAAAAATTATTGGAGATAGCAAGGCAGTAAGTTTTGTGTCAGGGTTTTCCACCAACCTAATTAAAGATTCAATATATTTGAAAAATCTGGAAATAAAAAAAATCGGAAACAATGTATGTTTTCACTTTAAGAAATCGTAGAGGTAAAAATGTTTACAGGAATAATAACAGAAGTAGGTAAGGTTTCTAATATCCAACAAAATTCTTTTGGAAAAACTATAACAATAAGTTGTAAAAGTATCCTAGAAAATTCAAATATAGGCGATAGTATTGCAGTTAATGGTGTCTGCCTAACCGTAACATCCTTGAATAAAGAAGGTTTTTCTGCAGACATAGGGATAGAAACTCTAAACAGAAGCAAATTTAAAAATATAAAAAATCAAGATAAGGTAAATTTGGAAAAATCTTTAACACTAAGAGATTATCTCTCAGGACATTTAGTAACAGGAGATGTTGAGTTCACAGCGAAAATAGAGAAAATAATTAAAAAAGGAATATCCACAATATACACAATATCGCTACCCAACAAATATAAAAAATATGTTGTAGAAAAAGGACGAATTACCATAGATGGAATTAGTTTAACAATATCTAAGTTAAATTCTAATAGTTTCGATATTTGCATAATTCCCCATACAATAAAAAACACAATAATTAGCGACTATAAAATAGGAACTATTGTAAATATAGAAACAGATTTGATAGCAAAACACATAGAAAAACTTTTACTCAGTGAGAATAAAAATGAAAAATAATATAAAACAAATTTTGTCTGATATAAAAAACGGAATCCCTGTCATAGTGATAGATAATGAAGATAGAGAAAATGAGGGTGATATCATAGTTAGTGCAGAAAAAATGACTTATAATACTCTCAATTTTATCTCTAAACAGGCAAGAGGTTTAATGTGTTTACCCATAACTGAGGATAGAGCAAATCAACTAAACTTAAATCTCATGTCGCAAAACAATACCGATACTTTTAAAACAGCTTTTACAGTTTCTATCGATTCAAAAAAAGTTTCTACTGGGATATCTATAAAAGACAGACTTAATACAATCTTAGATTTAGTAAACGAGAAAAAAACTCAGCAAAATTTTATAACACCTGGACATATGTTTCCACTAATCGCTAAAAATGCAGGTGTTTTAGAAAGAGCAGGACACACAGAAGCTAGTTTGGATTTAATGAGATTAGCTAAACTAAAAGAAGTCGCATTAATTTGTGAAATCTTAGACGATGATGGAACGATGGCAAAGGGAAAAGAATTAGAAAGTTTTGCAGAAAAATATAAATTAAATATTATCTCGATAGATTTTCTTATAAAGTATTTAAAGGATATTGGCAAAAATAACATCACCAAAATAGTCGAAACAAAATTACCTACAAAATACGGGGAATTTAAAATTATTGGGTATAAGGAAAAGAACAAAGAACACATAGCATTAGTAAAGGGAAATGTGTTTGGTTCTAAAAATGTCCTTACAAGGATTCATTCGGAATGTTTTACGGGCGATGTTTTAGAATCTAAAAAATGTGATTGCAATGATCAGTTAAAAAAATCCATGAAACTAATAAGCAAAATGGGATGTGGGATTATTATTTATCTTCGTCAAGAAGGTCGTGGGATTGGGCTATTAAATAAATTAAGGGCATATAATCTACAAGAAAAAGGATTGGATACAATTGATGCAAATTTAGAACTTGGTTTTGAGTCAGATACAAGAGATTATAAAATAGCAGTTGATATTTTGAATGATTTGGGTGTTAATTCAGTCGATTTAATTACTAGCAATCCTGATAAAATAAATACTCTCAAGAATTCGCAAATAGAAGTGAATAAAGTAATAAATATAGATATTGATATATGTGAAACTAATTTTAAATATTTGAAAACAAAAAAAGAAAGAATGGGACATTTGTTGAAGATATAAACTGTTTTACTCATTTAAAATAAATTTTTTTAATATATGTTGTTAATTCTGCGAAATTTGGAGAGTTGGGATAGATGATGAGGTATTTATGCTGTTTTTCCAAATTTTGGGCAGATTTGGGGCAACAAAAGGAGTTTGTCGTCGATATCTCCGAAGGTCCATTTATTGCAAATAGAACTCTACCCAAATCACTTTTATCGTCGATAGAAACAACTTTTTCGCCATAAAAAACCCCGCAATTTGCGGGGTTTTTTGTATAATATAAATCATGTGAGCTTATATGGTTGTGAGATTATCTGCGAATTTATGCCTGTTCTATACCATACCCAATTCCACATAGTCACGAAATTTAAGGATAAAAATGGAAATATTAGAAGAATTGAGAAGAGATATCGTAGATATTTTTTCACAGAAAAAAATTATATGGGAGGGAAGATTAAGCGAAACATCTTTTCTATCCAGATTATATAACCTAAAAAAACTTAAGTCTAATGATATTCGATTTCCTGATGCTGAAGGAGATATTATCCAACATCGTGTAAATAATAGTGATTGGGAAGAGGATTGGATTTTCTATGATGGAAGATTTAATTTATTATACTGTGAAGATGATGTTTTTTTAAGATTTCTATGTGAAACAATACACCCAGCTGTAAGAACAGATCTTGAAGAAACAATAATGCTTAAAAATCATTACAATTCTCATCTAAAATATGCAGGATATGAAATAGTCGAAAAGGAAAGAAGAGGTGCTAGACCTTCCTTTGAAAACAAAAAAATAAAAATAGAAAAAACAGATAAAAATATTCTTTCAAATAAAAGAATTCCAACTAAAGAAGAAATGATAGTTGAAGATTGTTATGAAGAAATAACCTCTAGAATTGATACTGAACAATTAGATCTTAATAAATACACTAGGTTGTACAATAATTTTGATGAAAAATTTAAAGTTATTTTTTCATATTTACATAGCAGATTAAACCATCTATTAGATTTCATGAACTACAAATTAAAAGGTAATAAACACTTTAATGCTGATCAGAGCAGGGAACTTATTTGGATAATAGAGGTATTAAATACCTTTAACTCATCTTTAAGTAAAACAGAATATGCCTTTAGAATTTCAGAAATATACAAAATAAAACTTGAAGAATCAGTATCTTTTCTTGATGAGAGTGGTGGTAGTGAGATTCCTCCAAATATCAAAAATTTCAATATAGATAAATATAATCCTATATTTATGAAGGAAGGACGGATAAACATAAAAAGAAAAAATAACAATGTTTTTGCGGAAAAAATAATGCTAGGAGAAGGTTCTTATGCTGTTGTTTATAAATTTAAAGATACTTTTCTTAATGAAAATTTTGCCCTAAAAAAGATTAAAAACAATTTAAATGAAAAGGAATTAATGCGATTTAAACAAGAATTTGATAATATGAAAATTTTAAATTCTCCTTATATAGTTAAAGTATATTCATATGATGAGGATAATTCGTATATAATGGAGTTAATGGATTTTTCTTTAGAAAATTATATGAAGAAGAAAAACGATACTCTTACCTTGCTTCAGAGAAAAAACATGGTTTCACAAATATTAAAAGCTATGGAATATCTACACTCTAGAGGAATTTTACATAGAGATTTAAGCTATAGAAATATTTTAATAAAAGAATATGATGACTTATTAGTATGTAAAATTTCTGACTTTGGACTTTTAAAAACAAAAGAATCCTTATTAACCAGTTCAAACACAACTGTTAAAGGATCTTTGAATGACTTAAGTGGTTTAAAGTTAAAAGGTTTTTCTAACTATTCAATTCAAGATGAAACATATGCCCTTACACAAATAATATATTTTATAATGACAGGTAAACAAAACTTCCAAAAAAAATTATCAAAAGAAATAGAAGTATTTAAAAATAAAGGCATGAATCCAGACTCTACAAAAAGATTTGATAGCATAAAAAGTCTTAGAGATTATTTTCTTAAAATATCTTCAGAATTTTAATTATTATAAAAAATAATTTCCTGTTTGTTAAAACTCATTTCTTTATCTGCTAGTTTAAATAAATCTTGTAGGTTTAGGTTTTTGGGGTTCTTCCCAGTAAATATATCGTCTATAATTTTTGGGCTTAAATAGCTGAGATTTAAGTATTTATATATGGTCCTATGGGTTCGGCTCTCTTGCCTCTCTATATCCTCTATTTTCATACCACTTTCCCACATTTTACGATACCGCCAACCATAACTTATCGCCCTAATTAAACTCTCGTTAATCTCACTAATATCAAGCAAATTTCTGCCTGTTCCAGAGAGCTTTGTGCTGTTCAAGTTATCTATTATAAACTCCTCCCTCAAAACTATATGCTTTTTGTCGTTAGTAAAATTAAGTCCCCTAAAATCTCTGTCCGTTTTATTAGGATATTTTTTACTCAAAACCTCAAAATTTATAAATATATCAAGCCGACTGATATTTTCCTTTTTGCTATATACCACTTTTGATATTAGCTCTTTATCCGTCACTATTTTGAGGTTTTGAGCAATGCTTTCTATAACCCTTTTATCAACCTG